>JAJQFO010000204.1 GCA_021201095.1 Lachnospiraceae bacterium | reverse complement strand
TCTCATTATAAAGATATTTCTGATATTTGCCAGACACGTCTTATTTGACGCTTACTCCGGAAAGGGCATCAATGGAGAAGATACCCCCAAAGCTACACCATCCAGGAAGAGCGGCAACGGAGAAGATACTTCCAAAGGTGCACCACTTCAGAAGCGCAGTGACGGGGAAGATGCTCCCAAAGGTACACTTTCTCAGAAACGCAGTGACGGTGATGGCGTTCCTGATGGTACGCCGCTCAGAAAGCGCAGCGGCGGCGGAAATCCGCCGCGCGGTGAGCGGATGCTGGTGACGCAGGCACTTGATGAGAGGGACTTGCTTGTAAAGAAGATCAATGATAAGATCAATGCAGCTTCTTTCGTAGACACGATCAAGTGCAATGAGGAAAAAGTGTTTGAAGCGAAGCTGCCGGTGAAGGAATTCGAAACCCGGGCGGTGGCCGCTTACCAGCAGATTCAGGATCTGATTACACGCTTTGAGAAAATTGACGCCGCGATTGTTGCTTCTAACGCGGCCACCACCATTGAGACCAGCTATGGCACTTATACCGTGGCTGCCGCGATTGCCCTCCGGAGCCGAATCCGTGCAAAAGGAAACTACGGCGAGCGGGCGGACTTTGAGACGCGTCTCTATAAAAAGATGAAGGCGGAATATCAGCAGAGAGTCGTCTTTGCAGAAGATAAAAATAAACAGATGCAGAGCACGGCGGAAAGCATGCGCCTGAGCATCCTGGGACGTGACAGCAAAGGGAAGGATAATAACACACTGGAAGTGGTGGACACCTTTGTCCGCGGAAATACGACCGGGCTGGCCGATCCGCTGGACATCCGGAAAAAGATGGAGACCATCGCAGAGAAGCAGGCCTTGCTCGAGAGCGAGCTGGAGACCAAAATCAAGGTTTCCAACGCGACGACCTTCATTGAAATATGAGAATGATTGTAATTGTTCAGAACAGGACTTCGCACTTGCTGCAAGGTACGTATGAAAGTATATAGCATGTGGGATAATCCCTCGCCGGGCGGCATCCCGCACGAAGTGCGGGATAATCCTCATCGCGAAGCTCCTGAGAACAGCTGCAGATATGCCGCGTCAGAGAATGGCAGGCACGGCATATGGCAGCAAATAGCTTTCCTGCAATACGAAAACTTAAGACCCGGTTTCCCCGCGGCGGGGTCAAGCCGTTCTCATATAGCACAGTCTGTAAAACTGTTCCCTATATGTGAGCCATTCAGGAAAATCTCCTGCATGGCTGGATCGCCCATCAAGGCGTGAAAAATATGCTTTTATGAAGTAGCAAAGCGGTAATGCCATGGACTCTAATTCCACAATCGGAGGTTCGATTCCTCCCTTCCCCTAAAAGCTGGAAAGGCCCTCCATAAAGGGTCGCCATGATGAACGGTTTTCTTTTAATGGATGGAACCTTGCTGAAGAAACTGTAAACCGTATTTTCTTTAACGATTTTTTGAAAACGGTAAACGATCACGCAGGCATAGAGATATGCCGAAATCCGCGAGACTGGTTCCGGCGCTAAACCGGTTGGCCGTAAGTATTCCACGCGGCTGTATTGCAGGCAAAAGGATGGCAGGCAAAGGGGTGGCAGACAGCCATCCCTTGATGCGCATGAATTATAATTTTCGCAGCAAACCTGGCTGCTCGTTTATTTCCGCGAAGCAACGAGCCAGGCAGCCAGAGTCATAAGGGCACGAAGTGTAGATGCCGCGAGGGTCAATATTAAGACGGTGCTCCAGAACAGCCGGAATGGACACATGCCGCAGACAGAAACTGTCAGAAATGAGAGAAAAAATATGAATTATTATATAGCAGACACGCATTTTGGTCATAAAAACGCGATTGTGTTTGACAACCGCCCGTTTGCGGATGTTGAAGAGATGGATCGCATTTTGATAGAAAACTGGAACAGCCGCGTCCGGGACGAGGACGAGGTCTATATTCTCGGAGACTTCGCATTTCGTTCAAAGCGTCCCTATGAGTGGTATCTGAAGCAGCTCAAGGGGAACAAGCATCTGATCCAGGGAAATCATGACCGGGGGCTGATCAGGGATGAAGCAGCTCTTGCATGCTTCGAATCCGTCGATCCGCTCCTGGGCATTTTTGATCAGGATAAAAAGATCGTACTTTGCCATTATCCGATTGCGGAGTGGTATGGATATTTCAAAGGCGTCTGGCACATCTACGGACATATTCATCTGGGACTGCGCGGCGAGACCGGCGCCTTCATGCGCACAAAGGAACACGCACTGAATGCTGGTTGTATGATCAACCATTACATGCCGGTGACCTTTCCTGAACTGGTTGCCAACAACGAGTGGTTCCGGAAGGATGCAAAAAATCAGGAAGCTAAAGAGGAAGCAGGAGAGAAAACAGCAGAGGAGACAGCAGAGAATGCACCGTCGGCGGAAGACAACTGAAACGGACTGCAGCCGATTGAAAAGTATTAAAATTTTATCTGTCCCCCTGTAGCGCGGCAGCAAAAAGTGTGGTAGCATATGTCCATACTCACAAAGTGAGTATGGACGTAGGCCGCGCCTTGCGCGAAGCGCAATTTGTATGCGCGGCTTTCCTTGCATATGTCCATGTTTATCAAAAGCGTTTGCGATTGCAGAAAGCAGATTAGCGAGAGTAAACTTAGAACAATCGTTCGTGCATCCAGCCGGTTTTCAGCGAATCACAGGGCAGGCGGTTCGCAGCTGCAAAGAAATTGGGAGACGAACGTACGAAATATTTCCCATTGCAAATGCGCCACCGGTGCAGGAAAGCGTGAATCTGAGATTCCGGATCCGGCTTTCTGTGTTGCAAATGCCCCCGGCGCAGGAAAGGGCAGGCAAAGATGATTTATATTACAGGAGACACCCACAGAGACTTTCGGCGTTTTTCCAAAAGAGGCCGTTTTCGCACGAAATGCCAGCCGGGCGAGGGCGATTACGTGATTGTATGCGGCGATCTGGGCCTTCTGTGGGACAAATCGCCCACCTTCGATTTTGACCTGGAAGTGATGTCGCGCTATCCCTTCACCCTGCTCTGGGTGCAGGGCAATCACGAAAATTACGATATGATCGCAGAATATCCGGTCGAATACTGGAATGGCGGAAAGGTGCGCCATATCATTCGCGATAAAGTGATCCTGCTCGAGCGCGGCCAGGTCTTTGAGATTGACGGAAAATCGTTTTTCACCTTCGGCGGCGCCTCCTGCCATGACATTCAGGACGGCATTCTGGATCCGGACGATCCGGATTTCACGCAGAAGCGCCGGCAGGCGGACCGGCAGAGGAAGATGTACCGCATCCGCAACGTCTCCTGGTGGGAAGCCGAGCTGCCGACCGAAGAAGAGCTGCAGGAGGGACTGCAGAATCTGGAGAAAGCCGGCAACCAGGTCGATTTCATCATCACCCACTGCCCGTCCGGCTGGGGCACGCGGCGGGTGTTTGCTGAACATGGACTGCCGACTACGGAGCAGTTTGGCTATAAGGAAGACATTCTGACCGAGTACTTCGACCGGCTGGAAGAAAACGTGACCTTTACACACTGGTTTTTCGGGCATCTGCACGACGATATGACGCTTGATGAGCGGCACACCATGCTGTACTTCGGAATCGTGCGGCTGACAGGGGATGAGGATATTTTCGAGATTGTCTGAGACCACATCGGATGCGTACGCTGCAGTATGTTTTTGTGTAGAGATGAGGAAATCTATGAGTCTGCCTGAGATCAGACCGACCGTGGTACCGCGTCCGTTGCGTGCCTGCTTTCGTATTGAAATGAGGAATCTATGAGGCTATATAAAATCACCCTGATGGACGAAAATATTCCTGCTTTTTGCTCCGGCGGAGCGTATTTCTTTACGGAGAATATTGAAGAATTTGAGCGGGAATGGCTGCCCCATGCGTACGAGGAGCAAAAGGAAAGATACCAGAGGAGCAAAGCTGGCGAATGTATCACCGATACCTGGGGAAACGACCCGGAAGACTCGATTTTTCAGCTCGATGAGCATGCCGAAATGCTGCGGAGGGTTGTATACACAGAGAGTGACTGTCATTATAAACTGCTGAACGCATATGGCTGGCCAACCGACATTTATACAGACAAAAGCAGAATCGAAGTAGCGTCCGTGAGGTTCCGGCAGAGCTGTTATCTGATTGGAAAATACCGGCTTGAGGGTGTGTGCCAGGAATCCCTGTTTTCAAAAGAAGGTACTGCCGAAAGATATGAGAGAGTCCATCTGTGGGGAAACCCGGTATTCCGGAAAAAGTTGTATTCGTGCATAAGAGAAGATCCCAGCAGGCCGGAGCTGCCGGAACCTGTGAGATTCCCAAGAAGTGAATTCGCGCGGGATGTCATAGAGACCTACTGCTGGATTTGCCTTGGCAAAAGAGAACGGCCATTTCTGAAAAAAGATATGAAGCTGACCCGAAAACTCATAATTGCTCTGATGCGCGACATACCAGGGGAAGCAGGATGATGAACAGAGAAAGCGAGGATGTATTATGAAAGCTGATTTAAATTCTGCCGAAAAAACAGCAGATAGGGAATTTGCCGCTATTGGTGAATCTTCCGCGGGCAGCGGCGGGACATCTAAAGGAAAAGATCCGGATCCCAGTCTCCAGCTCTATTTGCTGGCAATTATTCAGCTTTTCGGCTCCGAAGAGGAACCGATTTCTGTATCGACTATCAAAACGATTCTTGCTCAGTATGACCCCAGCCTGGTATTTGCTCCGGCGACACTGTATTCAAATCTGCGAACCTTGTGGAAGGTGTTTCTCGCAGATAAAGCAGATTTTCCAGAAACTTGTTTTTCCGGCAAATGGAACCCGGGTTCGCTGAGAAAGCTGTATGGCGGTACGATTCACTGCTATAAAAAGGCCACTTTGGATCAGAAAAAAAAGGGACTTCCCGATTTTATTGAGGTAAAATGGGACGAGCAGAAGGATGAAAAGCAGAATCATTATTGTTATGCCTTCCGCGGAAGATTCTCGGAGGGTGAGATCGAGATGCTGAAGGCTTCCGTCATTGCCAACCAGTACTTGTCAGCCGATACGACAGAGCGTCTGCTGCGGGAGCTGAACAGCATCCGCGGCGCGGCGCAAAGCGAGCGTGCTTACAAGGATGAGAAATATTATGCAAGTCTGCACCAGGATGACAAATTAGGACAGGTTTCCGACGATTTTGAAGAACTCATTTCCCCTCAGCGAAATGAGGATTTCATGTCTGCGCGGATCAGCCTCCTGCTCAAGGCGATCCATGATGGGCGGAAGGTTCGGATGACCTATGGCTCTTATACCCTGGAAAAGATTGGCTCAAAGAGCGCTTCAGGAACCGTTTCAGGGAATACCTCAGGATATGTTTCAGGGGAAGCTACAGGAAAAACTTCAGGGAATGCCACAGGAAAAGCTGCGGATGCTTCTTTCGACAATCTTCCTCACTGGAGGAAAAAAGGCTATAACCTGATCCTGCAGCCTGACAGTAGCGGAACGTCCCTGTTTTCTCCTTTCGCAGTTTTCTGCGCAAATGGCTACTATTACCTGATCGCACACGCGGAAGGACGGGGAGTTTATTATCGGAATTATCGGATAGACCGGATTGTTTCTCTTGAAATGACAGAAGAGAAAAGTGAGCCGATGCCAGAGAAATTAAAAAAATATGCAACCGAGGGTTCCTCTTTTAACGCCGTAGCTTACCGCAATGAACACCCGGTGATGTTCGGAGGAGCGCCATCTTATTACAAACTGAGATGCCATAAAAAAATGCTGAACAATCTGGTCGACGCATTTGGCACCCGCTTTGGTGTTTATATGAATCAGGATGCAGAAGCAGAGGACAGCTATCTGGTCTATGTATATGCGTCAGAGGAGGGGATTATTTCCTTCTGCCTGCAGTACGGGGAATACTGCCAGGTGTTAGACGCGCCCCAGGTCGAGGAGAAGCTCTGCGCGAAGCTGGACGCCATACGTGCAAAATATTTGAAAAAAATTTAAAAAATAGTCCTTTTTTCCAGGAAACAGGCGCGAAGTACGGAATTCTGAACTTCGGATTGTGTACACTGCTCCCATCAAGTATGGGAGGGTTATCATTATGGAGGACAGAAGGACAGAAACTAAAAGGATAGAGGCGGCGCAGCAGAAAACGCAGCGTGCAAGCCATGGAATTCCGAAGGGACTCCTTGACTGCAATGCGAGTCTGGACAAAGGAACGAACCGCATTTACGCGATCATGATCTGGGAGCAGATGAAATACAGCAATTACCCTGCGACAGCAGAAGAAATCTGTGCGCGTGTAAATCGGGCTTGCCAGTCCATGGGGATGTTTGACGAACCAATACTGAACAAGGTCACGGCGAGCCGATACCTGGAAGATATGGCGAAAAGCACGTTCTGGCATTTCCGATTTGGGAAAATAACGCAGGATGGAAAAACATTCTATTTTTATGAGAAGAAGGAAGACGAGCGCCGCATGGAAGCCTCACTGGTTGTCGGGAAACGCCTGAGCTCCCTGGCTGTGCTGGATGTTTTGCTGGATGCTGAAATAGCCATTAGTGTTACAGAGATCCGGAAGCGCCTGGGCGAAAGCGTCAACAGAAGCACCATTTACCGTGTGCTGAAGGACATGGCAGTCTATGCAGAAGCCCGGATTTTGGAATATACGATCACGTATGATGAGTTTCCAAGCGGCAATGGAAACCGCTATATTCGAAAGTATCTGGCGTATCCGGACACTCAAGCGGCCTAGTCGATCTGCCCGTTAATGCGAAACAGTGATTTCTGTTTTTGCATATATGTATAGCTGTAATTGTCTCAACTTGAGGTTCCAGATTGGAACCTCATGAAATCCGTTTTTATAAAATCAGGCTTTTTTTCTTCTGTTACGCTGAACCACAGCGTTGCGAAAAGCCTTCATCATTGCGGGAGAAAGCTCCGGACAGTCTTCGTCGAAGACGATTGGATAATTTATCACGTCCTCCGCCTCTTTGATCTCTTCTTCTGTAGGTGTATTTCCCAATTCAGTAGAATATGTCCTGATCATAATATAGACTCCTTTCTGCATTCGTAGCAGCTCTGGCTGAAATGATACGGATAGACTCCCTTTTTTCTGTAAATACTACAAATAAAACATTTCTGAATTTTCCAATCGCAATATACCTGTCTTCATCTTCACTGTGTTCGAAGTCATATAATTCAATATAGTATGGATCTTCAAAAATATGTGTTGCGGTTTCAAAAGAAATATGGTGTTTTTGCTTGTTGAGAAGATTTTTGCTCTCATTCCATTCAAATTTCATACCTAAATCTGCCCTCCGAGCAAAAGATTCCAAAATCGGCCTTTACACTCTGTAAGGTATATCTGGGCATGCAATATAGTAGTTATCTTACATAAAGCATACCATGAAAATGGAATCTTATCAACCGTTGTTTTTAAACCGTCTAAACTTGTTTCTCTTTAAGCTGGTGTTTGTTTTGCTATGCTTACACGTTGTTACTCGTAACAGAGTCAGTCTATATAATACGTTAATACGTATTATATTATGAACAAGCGAATCTGTCAATTAAAATTTGAAAGCTTATTAAAATTCTATTTCACTGAAGCTGGAATGCCTTTTAGAAAGCATCACCAATGATTGCGAATATGCGGAAACTATGCCGGTACAGAAAAAAAGGAACCCCTCCGAAAAAAAAGAACTGAAATGAGGTTTCCTTTTTCTTATACTTTGGAGTGAGGCAATAGAGATAACGGCATTCCACATTTCGTGTGGGATAAACTGTGACTACGCAGTAAGTGCGTGGTCGGGTTGTGAACATACATATCAGGGAGGACTAACAATAATGAAAATGACCTGCACTATTACAAACGAGGCGAAAAAGGAATACTGGAAGGAACTGGAGCTGCGTCCGGGAGAGTCAGAGGACTGCATGCATGTGGTGAACCTGTATCCGGAGTTCACCAGGCAGACGATCGAAGGGTTTGGCGGCGCATTTACCGAGGCGGCTGCTGCTACCTTTGCCGGGCTGCCTGCTGCTGCGCAGTAGGAAATCCTGGAAGCATATTTCGGGGAGAGCGGCCTGCGCTACAATATGGGACGCTGCACAATCCACAGCTGTGACTTTGCAAAGGGAAATTACACATATGTAGAAGAAAAGGACGAGACGCTGGAGACCTTTGACATCGCACATGACCGGGATCAGATTCTTCCTATGATTAAGCGGGCGATGGCGAAAGCAGGAGAACCGATGGCTTTTCTGGCATCACCCTGGTCGCCGCCCGCTTACATGAAAACCAATGGTGAGATGAATCATGGAGGGAAGCTGAAGACAGAATATCGCGCTCTCTGGGCGCAGTATGTGACCCGGTTTTTGCTGGCTTACCGCGAAGAGGGCATCCCTGTGTCTTTCGTGACGGTACAGAACGAGCCGGCTGCGGTCCAGACCTGGGAGTCCTGTACCTATACCGCGGAGGAGGAAGGCAGCTTTGCTGCGGAATTTCTTGCGCCTGCTCTGGAAAAAGCGGGGCTTTCTGACGTGGGGATTTTCATCTGGGATCATAATAAGGAATCGGCTCTGGAGCGGGCTGCCGGGACGCTCTCGGTGCCTGGCGCGGAGGAAGCAGTGGCGGGGGTCGCTGTTCACTGGTACACCGGCGACCATTTCGACGCACTGCGCCTGATCCGCGAACGCTATCCGGACAAGCGGCTGTTTTTTACGGAAGGCTGTGTGGAATATTCCCGCTTTGCTGACTCTAACGAGTGTGCAAAAGCAGAAATGTACGCGCACGATATGCTGGGGAACCTGAGAGCGGGCGTCGAAGCGGAACTGGACTGGAACCTGCTGCTGGATGAAAACGGAGGACCCAACCATGTCGGAAACTTCTGCGCTGCGCCGATCATGTGCGATACAAAAAACGGTACAGTGGAGAAACGTTTGAGCTATTATTACATCGGGCATTTCAGCCGCTACATCCGGCGCGGCGCCAAAGCAATCGCCACTACAGCCTACACGGACCGGATTGAAGCGGCGGCTTTTGTAAACCCGGACGGCGGGCGCGTGGCAGTTCTGCTGAATAAAACGGAGGAGGCAGTGGAAGTGACCCTTCGCGAAAATGCTGTTCTGCAGGGAAATGGAACCTTGCGGGAAAACGGAAAAGGGACAGCGCTGACATTGCCTGCGCATTCGATTGCAACGGTGATTTTTTGATATTTCGACAATGAGATTGCGACGGTGACGTATTGATGATGCTGCAATGCGATTGCGATGATGATTTATTAACATTGCCTGTTCACAAAAATGTATAGGCAGCCTGTTTTTGAGGCTTTCAGGAGTGAATGGTTCTGTGGCCGCAATTTTTCAATTTATTTTCAAGAAATATATGTTACAATTTGACCAGAAGAGAACTGCTTCCGCCGGGAAATTCCGATGGTCAACAAGCAATGCAGTTGCGAGCAGGACGTGAAGCGAATGTGACTGCGAAAAAGATATAATCTCACTTTTTCGGCGGGGCAGCATAAGTCATAAGGACGAATTTTTGCGGAATTATAGCGGCATGTAACGAAATGGTAACGGGAGGACACACATGAAGCTTCTTCTGGTAGAGGACGAAAGAAGGATGGCCGAGGCGGTGGCGGAGGTACTGCGTCAGGAGCATTACGACGTGGATGTCTGCTACGATGGAGAGAACGGCCTGGACGCGATTTTAAGCGGCGTTTATGACGCGGTGATCCTGGATGTCATGCTGCCGAAACGCGACGGTTTATCTGTGATCCGTGCGGTCCGTCAGGAAAACCTGCGCACGCCGGTGCTGATGCTGACGGCGAAGAGTGAGCTGGCAGATAAGGTAAACGGACTGGACGCCGGAGCAGACGATTACCTGACAAAACCGTTTATGGTAGAAGAGCTGCTGGCGCGGGTGCGCGCACTCTGCCGGAGAAACGCGCCTGCCGCAGATGGAAGACTGCGCGCGGGAGATGTGACGCTGGACACCGGTACGGCGACACTGGCCTGCACTTCTACCGGGCAGGAGATCCGGCTTGGTGAAAAAGAGCTTCATCTGATGGAGTACCTGATCACAAAGCAGGGCTCGATTGTCCCGCGGGAGAAGCTGGCGTTGAAGGTATGGGGATACGAGAGCGAAGCAGAGTATAATAATGTAGAAGTCTATATTTCCTTTACCCGCAAAAAGCTGGCCTTCATCGGCTCGAAGATGGAGATCAAGGCCGTCCGCGGGCTGGGGTATGAGTTCCGGGAGCGGCAGTGAAAGAAAGCTTTTTAGCTGTTTTTCGGGGAAATTATTTTACACAGATATGCAGAAGAGCGGAGAGTACGAAAGAGAAAATGCTGAAATTCAGTTGAGGGGATGGCGATGTTTCGAAAATCGAGAATGAAAATAGTCGCGCTGCTGATGGCGATCCTGGTGCTGACATTGCTGGGAACGATTGCGGTAATCTATGGCGTCAGCTATCACCAGATGAACCAGGAAAACAGGGATATGCTGGAACTGTATGCGGAAAAATACCTGGAAAATGGCGGCCTTCCGGATATGGATAGTGTGAATGATGAGCTGGTAGACCTGCCGGATGCGAAAGGTACAGACGGCGAATCGACCTATCTGCCGGATATGGATGATGAAGAAAGTGAGTCGGCAGACCAGTTTAATGCAGCCAGTGAAAGCGACAGCCTGGATAGAGAAGCCGATCCAGCTGAAGCGGAAGATTTTGCCGGAGAAGGAGATCCAGCCGAAGCGGACGATTTCCGGGGAATCTCCCGCCGCCGTCTGCAACTGTCCACATTCTATTCCGTCGTATTTTCTTCCGACGGCAGTGTGCTGGAAGTAAATAATGATGACCCATCCGAGCTGTCGGATGAGGCATTGACGGAGCTTGCCCGGTCATTTTGGAACACCGGAAAATCCTACGGCATTTCTCGCAACATGGTTTATCTGATTTCCGGCGAAGACTATACGCTGGTCTCCATGATGGACAATACGGTGGTCGGTGAGAGCATCGTCACCTTGCTCCGCTATACCGTGATCTTTGGAGCGGGAGCGGTCGTGGTAGTATTGATTCTGGCGTTTTTCCTGGCCGGATGGATTATTAAACCATTGGAAGAGAACTACAGGCGGCAGAATCAGTTCATTTCAGACGCAGGGCACGAGCTGAAGACCCCGGTCTCCACGATCAGCACAAACGTAGAGCTCCTCGGGAGGGAAATCGGCGAAAACCGCTGGCTGGAGAACATCCGCTACGAGAATGGTCGGATGACAGAAATCGTGCGCAGTCTGCTCGACCTTTTGCGTGCAGAAAGCACGGCCGCGCAGCTTAAAGAAATGGAACGAATTGATCTTGGCCGCACAGTCACCGCAGGTGTCCTTCCCTTTGAAGCAAGGGCGTTTGAAGAAGGCTTACAGCTGACCTGCGACATCGCGGAAAACCTGTTCATCCAGGGCGATGCCGCGCAGCTTGGCAAGCTGATTTCGATCCTGATCGATAATGCATTCGCGCACACGAATCCATCCGGAGAGATCCGGGTATCCCTGACGGGCGAAAAATCATCCGCCGTACTGACCGTTGCCAACGAGGGCGAACCGATCCCGCCTGAATCCGTTGACAAGATTTTTGATCGCTTTTACCGCGTAGACAGCTCCCGGGCAGTGTCTGATAAGAACGGAACCGCGCAGCCCCACTATGGCCTGGGGCTTTCCATCGCCAAAGCGATCGCTGCGGCACACCGCGCGAAAATATCCGTCGAGTGCGCAGATGGGATAACGCGCTTTATTGTGGTATTTCCATTGCGGGCGAAACAATAAATGAACGCGGTCACTGTCGTGATGAATTGCGCGAAAAGATTACGTTTATTCTGGAGAAATAGACTGCCGTTTTATTCGACATTCCTCTAAAATAGAGACTTACTTGTTCTTAGGTTTCATTCCCCAGAAAACAGCATTCATAAGAATGACAATCATTGCAACAACGA
>JAJQFO010000119.1:12528-57255 GCA_021201095.1 Lachnospiraceae bacterium | reverse complement strand
GGTGTAGATCTAGGAACAACCCCAATCAATAAACAACTGATGGAGGGGAATGGACGGATTCAGAAGATTGTTTCGAAGGAATATCCGCTGTATTTCCCGAATCCGGGCTGGTCGGAGCAGAATCCGGAGGACTGGTATACGCAGACCATGGAAGGCTTAAAGGAGCTGCTTAGCGGCTGCGACCGCAGCCAGGTGGCGGGCATCAGCTTCGGCGGCCAGATGCATGGACTGGTTATTCTGGATCAGGACGATCAGGTGATTCGCCCGGCAATCCTGTGGAATGACGGACGTACCACCAAAGAGTGTGATTATCTGAATAACGAGATCGGGCGTGAAAGGCTCTCGGAGTACACGGCAAACATTGCCTTCGCGGGCTTTACCGCTCCGAAACTTCTCTGGGTGAAGGCAAACGAGCCGGAGAATTTTGCACGTATTGAGAAAATCATGCTTCCCAAGGATTATCTTGCGTATCGTCTGTCCGGCGTACACTGCACGGATGTGTCGGATGCATCCGGCATGCTGCTTTTTGATGTGAAGAACCGCTGCTGGTCTCAGGAAATGCTGGATATCTGCGGCGTCCGCAAAGAGCAGATGGCGCAGATCTTTGAGAGCTATGAGGTGGTCGGCACCGTGCTTCCGGAAATTGCGGCAGCACTGGATCTTCCGGAAGGGGTAAAGGTGATCGCCGGAGCAGGAGACAATGCGGCGGCTGCAGTCGGCACCGGCACAGTAGGCGACGGACAGTGCAACATTTCGCTCGGTACCAGCGGCACGATTTTCATCTCTTCGGAAAAGTTTGGCGTGGACAAATTTAATGCGCTTCACGCTTTCGCCCATGCGGACGGGCATTATCATCTGATGGGCTGCATGCTCAGCGCGGCATCCTGCAACAAGTGGTGGATGGATGAGATCATCGGCACGAAGGATTACGCGGCGGAGCAGGCGCAGATTTATGATGCGAAAGACCCGGCAAATACCGGGAAGCTGGGCGAGAACCATGTATTTTATCTGCCTTATCTGATGGGCGAGCGTTCCCCGCACAATAATCCGAACGCCCGCGCGACCTTTATCGGTATGACGATGGACACGACCCGCGCGGATATGACGCAGGCAGTGCTGGAGGGCGTGGCCTTTGCACTTCGTGATTCTCTGGAGGTGGCGAAGTCCCTGGGCATCACCATCGAGCGCACGAAGATCTGCGGCGGCGGCGCGAAGAGCCTTCTCTGGAAGGTCATCATCGCGAATGTCCTGAATCTGAAGGTCGATGTGATTGAGAGCGAGGAAGGCCCGGGACTGGGCGGTGCGATGCTGGCGGCGGTCGGCTGTGGGGAGTATGCCTCGGTTGAGGAGGCTGCACAGAAGCTTGTACATGTGATTGACACGATCGAGCCGGATCCTGCGCTTGTAGCGAAGTACGAAGCCAGATATGAGCAGTTTAAGCAGATCTATCCGACCTGCAAGCCGCTTTTTGATATCATAAGCTGAGAATATCGACAGAAGCAGAGAAATGATTCATACACAGCACTTTAAGCCATGTTACGCGAAAGACTCATTGACTCATTCCGTCTGGAACGGCTGCGGACAGTTGCTCTGCTTCAGATATTTCTGGCAAGGTAAAAATAAATCATTATTTTTAAGGAGGATGAATCAAATGCAAAACATTCCAAAGGTAAAAATCGGTATCGTCGCGGTGAGCCGTGACTGTTTCCCTGAGTCACTTTCTGTCAACAGAAGGAAGGCGCTGATCGAAGCCTACAAGGCAAAGTATGATGAGACAGATATTTATGAGTGCCCGATCTGTATCGTGGAGAGCGAAATTCATATGGTACAGGCGCTTGAGGACATCAAGGCAGCCGGCTGCAACGCGCTTTGCGTATATCTTGGCAACTTCGGTCCGGAGATTTCTGAGACGCTTCTTGCAAAGCATTTTGACGGCCCGGCCATGTTCGTGGCAGCAGCGGAGGAGACCGGCAAGGATCTGATTCAGGGCCGCGGCGACGCTTACTGCGGCATGCTTAACGCCAGCTATAATCTCAAGCTGCGCAATATCCATGCTTACATACCGGAATATCCGGTGGGTACTGCAGAAGAGTGCGCAGACATGATTCACGATTTCGTGCCGATCGCGCGTGCAGTGATAGGTCTGCAGAATCTCAAAATCATCAGCTTTGGCCCGCGTCCAATGAATTTCCTGGCATGCAATGCGCCGATCAAGCAGCTGTATAACATTGGCGTAGAGATCGAGGAGAATTCCGAGCTGGATCTGTTCGAGGCATTTAATAAGCACGCAGGCGACGCGCGTATCCCGGATGTGGTAAAGGATATGGAGGCAGAGCTTGGTGAAGGAAATCAGAAACCGGAGATTCTTTCTAAGCTTGCTCAGTACGAACTGACGCTGCTTGACTGGGTGGAAGCTCACAGAGGCTACCGCAAATATGTGGCGATCGCAGGCAAGTGCTGGCCGGCATTCCAGACTCAGTTTGGCTTTGTGCCATGCTATGTGAACAGCCGTCTGACCGGACGCGGCATCCCGGCATCCTGCGAGGTGGACATCTACGGCGCACTCAGCGAGTTCATTGGCACCTGCGTCAGCGACGATGTCGTGACTCTGCTCGACATTAACAATACTGTACCTGCAGATATCTACGAAGAAGATATCAAGGGCAAGTTCAACTATACACAGAAGGATACCTTCATGGGCTTCCACTGCGGCAACACCTGCTCGAAGAAGCTGACCTCCTGCACGATGAAATATCAGATGATCATGGCCAGAAGCCTTCCGGCCGAGGTAACAAACGGCACCATCGAAGGCGATATTGTTCCTGGCGACATCACGTTCTATCGCCTGCAGAGTACATCGGACAACATCCTTCGCGCTTATGTCGCACAGGGTGAAGTGCTTCCGGTAGCCACCCGCTCTTTCGGCGGCGTAGGTATTTTCGCGATTCCGGAGATGGGTCGTTTCTATCGACATGTTCTGATCGAGGGCGGATTCCCGCATCACGGTGCAGTTGCGTTTGGCCATTATGGGAAAGCACTGTATGAAGTATTCAAGCTCATCGGCGTATGTCCGGATGAGATTGGCTACAATCATCCGGCAGGACTTCCGTACCGCACGGAGAATCCGTTTGCATAAAAATTGAATCATAATTGCGCGATCGAGCAGGAGGCGACAGGTTGCCTCCTGCCCGATCGAATGGAAGATTATACGGCTGATGCTGTGTCGGTCAAACGATGGCTCGCAGAAATTGTATGATCGATTTCTGTTCGACTGAAAATGTAACAGAAAACAATGGATGGAAAATCAGGAGGACAAAATGGAAAAGAAACCATTTGGAACACTGAAGGATGGAGCGGAGGCTTCCCTCTACACTCTGTCGAATAAAGCAGGTGCAGTGCTGACCGTTACCGATCTGGGAGCGACTGTAGTGAGCCTGCTGGTACCGGACCGCGACGGCAATCCGGTGGACGTGGTGCTCGGCTATGATACTCCGCAGGAATATGTGGATGGCAGCTGCTATTTTGGCGCGGTCATTGCTCCGAACGGCAACCGGATTGACAAGGGACGTTTTTCGATAGGAGAAAAGACCTTCCAGCTGCCGATCAATGACAATGAAAACAATTTGCACAGCGGCCCGCATGGGGCTGATGAAAAGGTCTGGGTGGTGTCCGCGATGGATGAAGAGACGAACAGCGTTTCCTTCCACATCGTAATTCCCGACGGCACCAACGGTTTCCCGGGAAACATTGATACGACAGTGACCTATACGCTGACAGAAGACAGCGCGGTGACGATTCATTATGAAGCGACCTCTGATCAGGATACCATCGCAAACATGACGAACCACACGTATTTCAACCTCGCGGGACATGCGTCAGGCTCCATTGAAGATCAGACGCTGATGCTTACAGCGGATGCCTATACGCCAGTCATTGATTTTCAGGCGATTCCGACCGGAGAGGTTGCCCCGGTGGCGGGTACACCGATGGATTTCCTTACGGCAAAGAAGATCGGCCTTGATATCGACGTGGATTTTGAACAGCTCAAATTCGTCGGCGGATTTGATCACAATTATGTGCTGCCAGATGGCGGCGGCGCAGTTCAGAAGATCGCGGAGGCTTGCAGCGAAGAGAGCGGTATCTGCATGGAAGTGTTTACCGACTGCTGCTGCGTCCAGTTCTACGCTGGCAACGGTATCAGTGAACAGACCGGGAAAAACGGCGTGACCTACCGCAAACGTCAGGGCTTCTGTCTGGAATCCCAGTTTGCCCCGAACGCGATGAACGAGCCGGCATTCCGCTCCCCGGTGCTCAAAGCGGGTGAAAAATACGACACTCAGACCAGCTATCGGTTTTCTGTGAAGTAACGACAGAATCGTCAGATTCTGGAGATTAAGCGAAGCGGTTTTCTTCGCATAATGCCAGACATGTAAATGGAAAACCATCCGATGGGCGGCATGAAGCAAAGATCATTTTGCAGCGGATGCAGTGAAAAATAGCTTTATATAGCATCTGGAAAATAGAAAGTACACATATGAATGGGCAGGGCAAGCCTATCCTGTCCCCTGTAAGAAAGCGGTTCGTCCGTAGGGGGCCGGGCTTGTCCTGCTCTTCGTCCGTATCCGCTGTGCGAGTACGGATATGTGAAGATATGTAAAATAAGCCGCGTAAGGAATTATTCCGGCTAAAGCCGGAGGCAGCCGGAGCGGCATGTGTTCCGATTTGTGAAGCAAATCGAGGACTTCGGATAGGGTGAGAAAACCTCCCTGTCTGATTTTGGAGAGTGGAATATGGACTACGAAGCATTGCTGGATCTGGCGACGGAGCTGGGCTACCAGCTGGCCATCAGCGGCGCGGAAACATTTCGGATAGAAGAAAGCATTGTGCGGATATTAGATGCTTATCGTGTAGAAATAGTGGGCTCAGCGGAAACCGGGAGAAATACAAAACCTGTGGCTGCAAGAACTGTAGAAACCGTGGAGACCACAGAAAAAGCGGAGTCTTCGAATGATTCAGCTGCCAGCGGCCGGTTCGAGAGTCTCAAGGCACAGGCCTTCGCCATTCCCAACTGTCTGATTGTAAGCATTCGGACACCGGAGGGAGAGTCTCTGACGCGGATGCGCCGCATTGGCTACCATGGGAACGATTTGGACGGTGTTGAGCGCTTCAGCAATCTGAGCCGCCGGATCTGCCGGGAAAAACCGGATATTGAGACATTCCGCCGCTGGCTGGATGAGACGAAGAATTCTCATAGATTTTATACCCTGCCGGCAGTGCTTCTGGGAAGCTATCTGGCTGCGGGTGCGTTTTGCATCCTGTTTGACGGCAGCCTGAAGGATGCCGTCTGTGCCGGGATATGCGGATTGATGATCGCCTGCGTGAGTCGTTTTCTGGATCGATTCCAGACGAATCCTTTTTTTGTGACGATTCTTTCCGCATTCATAATGGCAGTCCCGGCGTACGCAATGGGAGCCTGGGGAATCGCAGACAATTCGGATGCAGTGGTCATTGGCGCGCTGATGCTGCTGGTGCCCGGACTTTTATTTACAAATGCTATGCGTGATATTATTTTTGGAGACACGAATTCTGGTATCAACCGGGTGGTACAGGTATTTCTGACTGCAGCAGCAATCGCGCTGGGGACTGGCGCTGCGTGGAATCTCTCTGCGCGGTTTTTGTGGACTCCTCAGGCGGGAGGGGATCCCGGATATTCGTATCTGGTTCAGGCAATCGCCAGTTTCACAGGCTGCGCAGGATTTTCCATCCTGTTTAATATTCACGGGATCGGCACAATGATCTGCTGCCTGGGCGGTATGTTTTCCTGGACAGTGTATTTTTTTGCCATGCGTCTAGGCGTTTCTGAACTGACAGCGTATTTCCTGGCGACAGTGTTTGCAGCGGTTTATGCGGAAACGATGGCACGTATCCGCAAATTTCCGGCGATTTCTTATCTTGTCGTATCCATTTTCCCGCTGATACCGGGGGCGGGTGTGTATTATACGATGAATTATCTGGTGCGCGGGGAGACTTCTCTGGTCGCTGACCAGGGACTTTACACCATAGCGATTGCCGGACTCATGGCGGTGGCGATTCTGCTGGTTTCCACCATTGTGCGTTTGTGGAACGTGGCACGGCAAAAGCGTAAATAGGACAGCAGGGAAAATGATTCACGTATCCATCGCTATGGATGTTGGATACATGACAATAGCGGAGTAATTTAGCAGATCAAAGAAAAAACGAGAGTCAGACAGACACTTGTCTGAAACTCAGGGAAGGAACTTGTATGAGAACAAAGTTAAGTCAAAACTGGCTGTTTTGTAAAAAAGATTTACCGGATGGGGCATCGCCCTCCTGCGAGGAATCCGGATTTGAGACGATATCGCTGCCCCATGACTGGGCGATCGCGTCTGCCCGCAATCCGAAGATGCCTTATGGAGGCGAACAGGGGTTTTTTGATCGTTATGGGATCGGCTGGTACCGGCTGCACTTTAAAGTTGGAGAAGAACCGCTGCGCAGATTTTTGCGTTTTGGCGGTGTGTTTGAGTGCTGCAGCGTTTATTTGAATGGAGCACTTCTGGGTACCCATCATTATGGTTACAGCGGATTTTCCTTTGAAATTACGGATATCGTGCGTCCAGGGGAGAATCTGCTTGCGGTCCGCGTAGATAATTCTGTAGTACCGCAGGACCGCTGGTACAGCGGCTGCGGGATTTACCGCCCGGTGGAGTTCGAAGAGCTGCCGCAGATGTTTTTAAAGAACGAGGATGTGGCGCTGACTGCGGACTATGAAAATGGAAAGGGCAGCTTGAAGCTGCGCGTGAATTTTCCGTGGGATGTGGCATCGATGAAAATGGATAGTGCTATTGCCGAGGATGGATTGATTGCTGCGGAGAATGCAGCAGACAGGGATGGATCGGCTGCTGCGGAGAGCCATATTGCACGTTCCGCGGCACCCTGCGTGATGGCCTCCATCGATGGCCTGTTTTGCGAAAAAATCCCGGAAAATGGGGAACTGAGCGTGTCGGATCTGAAAGTGGAGCCTTGGAGCGCTGAGTTGCCCAGACTGTATGACCTGAAGCTGACGATTCTGGATTCCGCGACGGGGAAAAAGGTAAAAAACTGCAAAAATTCATCCACTGGTAATGATGAAGCTTCTTTAGCGGAGATGGCGGGAAAAGACGAAGCTGCTTCGCAGACAGAAACGGATGCAGCTGATGAAGGCGGTTTTCACGTGGATGCATTCACACTGCGGCTGCGCATTGGCTTCCGCCGTATGGAGTTTCTGCCCGGAGAAGGACTGATGGTCAATGGAACTCCGGTGAAGCTTAAAGGTGTCTGCCTCCACCACGACGGGGGATGTGTCGGTGCTGCTGTCACAAAGTCTCTGCTGAGGCAGCGGCTGGAGCTGATCAAATCGATGGGCTGCAATATGATCCGCACCAGCCACAACATCGTTTCAGAAGATATGATGGATCTCTGCGATGAGATGGGATTTTACGTGCTGGATGAGTGCTTTGACAAGTGGGTGCAGGGCTCCTATTCGCGCTTTTACGAGACAGATGCCGAGGCGGATTTGACTTACCTGGTATTGCGCGACCGCAACCGCCCGAGCGTGATCATGTGGAGTGTTGGGAACGAAGTAGGCGACCAGGGATCCGCGCCGATGCTGGAGATCCTGGCGCGGCTGTGCGCGATCGTCCGAAATCTGGATGCCTCCAGGCCGGTCACGGTGGCGTTATCTCCGCATTATACCAGTCTGGACGGAGAGCCGGTGGAAGAGCATGTGGAGGATAAGGTGGACGCAATCAGCCGAGTTGCCGCGATAGTGGATGTCCTGGGACTGAATTATCAGGAGCAGTGGTATGAGGCCATCCACGAGGCACTTCCGGAAAAGCTGATTTTCGGAACGGAGACCTATCAGTTTTTCCGCGGAAGCTACAACCATTATTTTAACTATGGCACAGACGGTTCCTGGCCGGACGCCGAGAAAAATCCTTATGTCATTGGCTGCTGCCTGTGGGCCGGGGTTGATTATCTCGGAGAATCCATGCGCTATCCGTCCAGAGGCTGGGCGGGAGCCGCGATTCAGGCAAATCTTGTACGCAAGCCGGTTTCCTGGCTGTGGGAGAGCTGCTGGAGTGAAAAACCGGTTGTACATATTTCCATTCTGGACTACACGCAGCCGATGGAGATCGTCCGCGAGCACTGGTCAGAGATGCCATTTTCCGACTGCTGGAATTATCCGATGTTCCAATATGCTCCGATGCCGTATGCCATCTTTACAAATTGTCAGGAGGTACGGCTTACTCAGAACGGAAAAGAGCTGGATATCCCGAAGCCTGCTGACTGCAAAAATCATATGATCACTGGATTTTTGCCTCTGGAGCCGGGAGAGGTATTGGTGGAAGGGATCAACGACGGCGAAGTCGTGTGCTCCCACCGCCTGATCAGCAGCGGGCCGTCCGCACGGCTGGAATTTGAGGAGACGCTATTTGATAAAGAGACGATCAGACAAGATGTCGCTGCCGCGGGTTTGTCTGCTGATAAGGAGCTGACAAAGCCTGCTATGACTAATACGTATGTTGCAAAAGAGGCGGCGGAGCCAATGCAGCTGCTCTTTACGGTTAAGGCGACAGACGCCAACGGTGTCTGGAATCCGCGCGAAAGCCAGGAGGTGATCTTCTCCGTGGAAGGACCGTGCGAAATCGAGGGAGTGGACTGCGGCTATCTTTGCAGCCTGGATGCGCCTAATTCCGACCGCATCCATATGCATCAGGGGCGCGCCTCTGTGGTACTGCGTATTATGGGTGCCGGAAGAATTGTTCTGCACGCCCATGCCGCCGGACTGACGGATGCGGAAAAGATCGTGGAGGCTTTCTAAAAGGAGGATGGTTCACATGAAAAAAATGAATTTAGCTATTTTGGGAGCAGGAAGAATCGCAACGACAATGGCGGCGACGGTTTCACAGATGGACGAGGTCAATCTGTACGCGATTGCGGCCCGCGATGGCGGACGGGCAAAGGCGTTTGCAGAAAAATACGGTGCAGAAAAGTCCTACGGCAGCTATGAAGAAATGCTGCGGGACGACCAGGTGGATCTGGTTTACATTGCTACGCCGCATTCGCTCCACTGCGAGCACGCAAAACTGTGCATTAACTATGGAAAGCCAGTATTGTGTGAAAAAGCATTCACACAGAATGCGGCAGAAGCTCGCGAAGTTCTGGAGCTTGCGCATCAGAAAAAAGTGTTTATCACGGAAGCCATGTGGACGCGCTATACTCCGCAGTCTGTGAAACTGAGACAGCTGCTGTTTGGAGAGGAGGCTTTTTGCTGGGATCCTTCCATGAAGTTCGCGGGGGAAAGCATGGAGAATGGTATACTTTCATGGATCCCCCGGACGAAACTGAATCAGATGGCACCAAATCAGCCGACAGTGTATGGATATGAAGTATCTGCGGGTCTGAATATCGTAGCGGGCGAAAAACGCCCGGGCGGCGGACGGATCGGCAAAATCGTTGGTCTGACTGCGAACCTTGGTTATTCTCTCCTGGACAAGGAACGACTGGTGCGGCCGGAGCTGGCCGGCGGGGCACTGCTGGATCTGGGTGTGTACACACTGAATTTCGCAACCTGGGTGCTGGGCGATGATGTGCAGAGCCTTTCGACCTCTATGGTGCTCTATGAGACGGGCGTGGATAAGTCCGAGTTTATCAATCTGGTGTATCCGGACGGAACGATAGCCGGACTGTTCAACACCATGGAGGCTGTCTCAGACCGCCGGGGCATTGTCTTTGGCACGGAAGGCCGCCTGGAGGTGGAAAATACCAATAATTATGAAGAAATTCGTATTTATAATAATCAATACGAGCTGGTAGAAACCATTCCGCAGCCGCCGCAGATCACGGGTTATGAATATGAGGTATTGGCCTGCAAACGAGCATTGGAGGCTGGCGTGCTGGAATGCGAGGAAATGCCGCATGCGCACACCCTTCGCGTGATGGAGCTGCTGGACGAGATCCGGGGGAGATGGAATTGACGTGCCGGGGTGAGTTTTGGAAACGTCAGTTAGTGGTATGTCGGTCTGACTTCTAAGGTAAAAAATCCAGCCCCTGAACGATGGAAAGGACAGATCATGATGAATCCTGACAGTAGTATGACAGATTGTATTAAGACAGATCCGGAGGCTATAGATTTCAGACAGCTGATGCTCAGCGAACCCTACGATTTCCTGCGCACAGATGAGCACCTGGGCAGACGCATTGCCCTGCTGGGACTTGGCGGAAGCCATGCTTACGGGACGAACAACGAAAACAGCGATGTTGATTTTCGGGGAATTGCGCTGCAAAGTCCGTCGGATCTGATTGGCCTGACAACGTTTGAGCAATATGAAGATCGGAAAACGGATACGGTCATTTATGGCTTTAATAAAATGGTCCGCTTGCTGCTGCAATGCAATCCGAATACCATCGAGCTGCTTGGCCTGGACGAAGATCAATATCTGATTTGTACCGAAATCGGACGGGAAATTCTGGAACATAAATCCCTGTTTCTAAGTAAACGGGCTGCCAGAAGCTTTGGCGGGTATGCCAGCGCACAGCTCCGTAGGCTTCAGAATGCGATAGCGCGGGATTCGGTTCCGCAGCAGGAGCGGGAGCGCCATATCATGAATTCTGTGAAAAACGCCTGGGAGGATGTGCAGCAGAAATGCAGGGCTTTCGACCGGGGAACGCTTCGGATTTATATTGATCAGGCGGAAAATCCGCAGCTGGAGACGGAAATTTTTATCGATGCTGATTATAAGCATCTTCCTTTGCGTGACTACAAAGACATGCTGGTTTCCATGAACAACGTGATCCGGGAGTATGACAAGATCGGCAAGAGGAATCACAAAAAGGATGATGACCATTTGAATAAGCACGCCATGCACCTGATCCGCCTGTATATGATGGCGATTGACATTCTGGAAAAGGGAGAAATCCGCACACACCGGACGCAGGCAGGCGATCTGGATCTTTTGCTTAGCATCCGGCGCGGAGAGTTTATGTCCGAACCGGGCGTACTTTCCGATGATTTTTACCGGATCCTTTCTGAATATGAAGCAAAGATGGAACGCGCCATTCGGGTCAGCCGTCTGCCGGACGAGCCTGATATGGAGCAGGTGGCTGCGTTTGTAGAATCCGTAAACCGTCAGGCGCTTTGTTTCGACCGTTGACATTACAGAACCTTCTTGATCCTGGCGACCGCTTCCTCCACGGCGGAGGCGTCGCCAAGAATGCCCAGGCAGGTGAGATGCTGCGGGCAGCTGCCCATAATCTCAAAAACCTGTACATCAGCTGCCTTCTGCGCCAGATCGCTGGCGTAAATCATATCACACACATCGCCGTGTACGAGAGCGAGAGCCGGGTATTTTTGAAAAAGCTCCTCCAGCCCCGGTATTTTTGCACGTCTTAAAATGATTTCCTTAGTCCCCTCGGAGACGGTTTTCATCACGTTGACTTTTACATCATGAGCTGCCATAGGTACCTCCTTTGCGGCGAATTCGTTTAAAATATAGAAAGCCTGCTGCATGTTTTCAGACACGAAAAAATTTCAGACTCGCAAATTTGTTGCCCGGTGATCTCAAATTTTCTGGCGCAGGCGCTGTAAATTGCGAGAATCACATTATAATAGTCAGTATCACTCACATTTCATTTTTTGTCAACGAAAATCATAATTATAAATCCTGCCCGCGTGCCGCCGACACACAATTGCAGATCCCCAAAAGAAAAAATCGCTTGACAAGATGACTTATCGGTGTTATGGTTCATTACATGAGTAATGAACCAATGAACATGCAGATATGCGGCTGAAACCGAAAGCAGATATTTAGAGTATTGGAAACTGCACAGTGTGAAAAACAATTTTCAATCACACTTCGGAATGTGCATGATATAAAAAAATGTTTTTCGCCAACATTCCGGCATGTGCATGAAAGGAAGTGAGTAAATGAATGAAATCCTTTCACAGGAGAAATCCATTTACATTCAGATTAAAGAGATGATAGAGAACGATATCCTGCGGGATATCCTGCTGGAGGAGGAGCGAGTGCCCAGTACGAATGAGCTGGCGCGCGCGTACACCATCAATCCGGCGACGGCGGCGAAGGGCGTGAACCTGCTTGTAGACGAGGGCATCCTTTATAAAAAGAGGGGCATCGGAATGTTCGTCCAGGCGGGAGCGAAAAAGAAGATAATGGAGAAGAGAAAGAAGAACTTTTACGATGACTATGTGAAACGGCTGATGGCGGAGGCCGCCAGCCTCGGAATCACTACGGACGAGCTGATTGAAATGATCCGGGGAAATGGCGGGCAGGCGTAATAAGGAAACTACAAGGAGGAAAAGGTATGAGCAAAATTGTGGCATCTGGTATCGTGAAGCGATATGGGGAGAAAGAGGTGCTTCATGGCATTGATCTGGAGCTGGAGCAGGGCAAAATCTATGGGCTGATTGGGCGCAATGGTGCGGGGAAGACGACGCTGCTGTCGATCCTGAGCTCGCAGAATCCGGCGACGGAGGGAAGCGTAGTGGTGGAACTTATCTCCGCCAGCGTCGGAGAACAGGAAGACCGGAAGGGGAAAGACCGTGAGCCGGTCTGGGAGAATCCGAAGGCACTTTCCCATCTTTGCTTTTCACGGGAGCTGAATACGATGGTTGGAAACAGTGCAAATACGATGAAGGTGAAAGAGTACCTGAAGATCGCGTCGCTGTTTCTTCCGCACTGGGATCAGAAGATGGCGGACCGTCTTGTAGCGGAGTTTGGACTGGACACGAAGAAGAAGATCAGCAAGCTTTCCAAGGGTATGCTCTCGATGGTGACGATTGTCGTGGCGCTCGCGAGCGGGGCGGAGTTTACGTTTCTGGATGAGCCGGTTGCGGGGCTGGATGTGGTCGCGAGGGAAAAGTTTTATCACCTTCTGCTGGATGAATTTGCGGAAACCGGACGGACCTTTGTGGTTTCAACGCACATCATCGAGGAGGCGGCAGACATCTTTGAGGAAGTAATTTTTCTGGACGAGGGAAAGGTTCTTTTAAAGGAAAACCTGGAGGAGCTGCTGGAGCGGGCCTGGTGTGTCAGCGGACGCGAGGATGAGGTAGACCGCGCGACCGCGGGATATACCCAGCATCATGTGGAGCGGCTGGGCCGCTGCAAGAGCGTGACAATTCTGGCGCCAAAACCGGGTGACGCGGAAGAAAATGGGCGGACGGAGCTGCTGGCGGACGCAGACACAGACGAGAAATGTGATCAGGCAGGCGGGCAGCCCGGATTTGCGCGGGGAGGTGCTGGCTTGACGGTTCAGAAGGTGAGCCTGCAGAAGCTGTTTGTGGCGCTGTGTGGGGAGTAGCGAACGTAAAGCTGGCAAGTGGCGCGGGCATAACATGAAGCTGTTCGTGACGCTGTGCGGCGAGGAGCACTGATTAAAAGAAAACTGGCCACGAGACATAACGTAAGTCAGAAAAACAGAGAGAAGGAGGGCTGGAGTATCAGAGTATATGTTTTTGAGTTACATTGAAACACTCAGCGTGAACATAAAATACTGGTACGTGAGCGAGGGGAAAGCAAATGAATGTAGATAATAGTTTTAGGACAGCGGCTCAAAACGAAAGAAAGGAAGTCATAAAGCCCGAGATGGCGGAGACATCCCGCACACTGCGCATGCTCGGTTTCTTTGGCCGAATTTGCCTGCAGATGCTTGGATACGCTCTGATCGTCACAGTATTCTGGGATCTGCTGGCACCGATCGTGAGTGAAGAAACGGGCGGAGGCTGGCAGCTGTCATGGGGGATGGCTTTGGCGTTTCTGGAAGATTTTCCGCCTTATTTTCTGCTTGCAGGCGGCGTGACTGTATGGATCTGTCCGACATTTTTTTTTAATAATACCATTACGACGATGATTTCCATGAACGCCACGAGGAGGCTGACTGCTTTGAGCATGTGGCTTTGCGAGGGAGCGGTGATACTGGTTGTGTTCGGAATCGCCTGGCTTTTTTCCGTGTCTGGAATGGGGACATTTTGGACGGAGTGGTTGCCGCTGATTTTTGCCGCTGAGAACTTTGCGGCCTTTATCGGAATCATTTTTGGCATGGTTTCTTTACGATACAGAACTCTCGGGATTATTTTCAATGCTGTGCTTGCCGGTGGCTTTGCCTTTTTCTGCGGTATGATGGCGGGGCTGGAGGGTGAGGCGTCGATTTTTAATCAGAAGGTTCTGGAATGGCTGCATTCTCCCCTGATGCCGGTGATCGGACTGGCGCTGTATGCGGCAGCGGGCGCGGTGAGCGTAAAATGCCTGCGAAAAATAGAAGTGTGCAGGTGAGGCAGGGTGAGGAGAGGATTTCCATATGATTACGATGAAAAAAGCGATCAAAAATCAGTTTCAGATCAACGAAAATACATGTCTGGCTGTTTTGCTGCTCGTACTGGGTTTCTTTTTAGCGGGGATGCTTGTTCTCGCTATTCTGATGAGGTTTGCAATCGATGAAGGAGAGGGGACATTTCCGCTTGCGACGATCCTTGCGGCATTTGCAGGCTTTGTATTTTTGTTTGCGAATTTTGGGGAGGATTATACGTCGCAATTCCACACGCAGATCTCCCTTGGCTGCACAAGAAAAGGTTTTTTTGTGTCCGTGCTTTTGAATCATCTGGTCTTAAGCGCATTTGGAATGGTGGTTTTGCTGGTGCTGGCTGCTGCGGAGGACGCATTGAATGTCAGGCTGTATCCGCTGGAGGAACCGGAATTTGTCATCTTCCCAATCCTGCTGCGGTATGGCATCGCGGCTGCGCTGGGGCTGCCTGCGGCAGCCGCACTTTTTGGGACGCTGTGCAACCGGTTCGGGCAGACGGTGAGAACCATATTTTTCATTCTCTGGATGATGTTCTGGATTGGATGGCCGAGGGTGGCAGATGTTCTGTTTGAGCCGGAGACAGAGAGCCCGGCAGTATTTCAGGGAATCGCAAAAGGAATCACGGCAGTTCCTTCCGGCATGTGGCCGGTCGTGGGAATGCTGGCGCTTATCCTGGCACTCGGGACAGCCTGGATGCTCATGCGGTCGCAGCAGGTAAATTGACAAGAACATTTGGAACAGTTCAGGATAGTGCCTCGTACCTGCTGCGAGGTACGTATGATATATAGCAGCGAGAATTTACCTGAGCTTTACAGGAACTTAAGGAAAAGATCAGAATTTTCTGGTTGCTTTGTATATGGAGCCCATTTATAGTGAGAAAAGAAATTTGCCCGCTGTAAGGCGGGGATTGAATCAAAGGAGAAAAGAAAAATGTTGAATGTATCACATGTGACAAAAAAATACGGCAAAGTGTTGGCCTGCGATGATCTGAGCTTTCATCTGGATCCGGGGACGGTGACGGTTTTGTTAGGCCCGAATGGTGCCGGGAAAAGCACAGCCATCAAGGCGATGATCGGTTTTCTGAAATATGAGGGAGAAATTACGGTTAAAAATCTTTCCAATAAAACGCCGGAAGCACGCCGTCTGCTGGGCTACATACCGGAGATGCCCTCGTTGTATCCGAACCTGACAGTGTCCGAGCATATGGAATTTATCGCGCGGGCGTATAAACTGGGCGGAAATGCGGGGGCAAATAGCGGAAACGCGGAATCAAATGGCAAAAATGCGGGACGCCGCCCTGGCCATTTTGATGCGCTGCACACAGGGCGAGCCTCTTACCAGGCGAGAATTGACGAACTGTTTGAGCGGTTTGAGCTGACTGACAAGCGTAAAAAGTTCGGCGACGAGCTCTCGAAGGGAATGCAGCAGAAGCTGAATATCTGTCTGGGGCTGCTGCCGGATCCGCAGATGCTGCTCTTAGACGAGCCGATGATCGGGCTGGATCCGCACGCGATCAAGGAGTTGAAGCTTCTGATCGAGGAGATGCGGCAGGCGGGAAAGACAATCCTGGTCAGTACCCATATGATTGACAGTGTGGACATGCTTTGGGACCGGACCATCATTATGAAGGAAGGAAAGATTCAGGCGAATCTGACGCGCGACGAGCTGGCGGCGGACGGAAGAAGTCTGGAGCAGCTGTTTTTTGATATGACGGAGGGAAGCGATCTCCGCTCTGCTTCGGCTGACGCTGCGGAAAGCGGCGACGGCGGATCCGGGAAGTATGCAGAAAGCAGTGACGTCCACGGGGGGAACGATTCGCGCAGGGAAGGCAGTGAGGAGGGCCAGAAGCAATGAGATTATATGGTTACTATGCGCTGCACTCCTTTGTGAACCAGATCCGCAAGCTGTTCAAGACCTGGGTGCTGATCTTTATCCTCGCCTGTGCACTGATGGGCGGACTGATTGGATTTGGCGCGGGCATGTTAAGCGAGGTCGGGGAAGAGCAGACGGAGGAAACGTCTGAAATTGCTGCGGAATCGGATGAAAATAGCTTCGGCGCGGACGGAAATAAAAATGACGATGAAACAATCTTTGAAATCTCAGACGAGGATTTTGTCTTTGAAATAAATGGAAAAGACGCGACCTCTGATCTGATTGAACTGATTGTCGGCGGAATCATTCTGGCGGTCTTCTTGTTTGAGATGATCGGCGCAGACAAAAGCTTCAGCAGCATTTTTCTGCCAGCGGATGTGAATTTGTTGTTTGCGTCGCCAATGAAGCCGCAGTCGGTGCTGCTGTTCCGGCTGATGACGCAGATTGGCGCGCTTGTGATTTCCAGTATTTATGTGATGCTGCAGCTCCCGAATCTGGTGCTGAACCTCGGGCTTGGCATCCGGGGCGCGGTTGCGATCATACTGGTCTGGATTTTTACGCTGGTAATCGGCAAGCTGATTCAGGTGTTGTTTTATACGCTGGCGGCGACGCATACTGGCATGAAGCCGTATTTGCGGAAAGGGGTCTACGCTCTGGTACTCGTGGTGGCAGCTGCATATTTCCTCAGCAGCAGACCGTATGGCTCGGATCATTTTTGGGCAGCAGCAGCATTTTTTAATCACAAAGTCACGCGTTGGATTCCGTTCTGGGGATGGCTGAAGGGACTTTGTATGTTTTCGATTGCGGGAAATACGCGGCTTGCACTGCTGTGTCTGGCTGCACTCCTTGCAGGGAGTGTAGTGCTTATCCTGATTATCTGGAGCATCAAAGCGGATTTTTATGAAGATGCAATGGCGAAATCGGAGGAGACCGCCGAGCTGCTGGAGGTGAGGCAGGCAGAGAAAAGCACCGGATTTGTGAAACGCAAAAAGGACCGGAGCGAAAAGATCCGCCGGGACGGAATGCGCTATGGAAGCGGGGCGAATGTCTTTTTCTTCCGCAGCCTCTACAACCGTTTCCGGTTCGCGCATTTGGGAATTTTTACGAAAACAGCTGAATTCTATCTGGTCGCGGCGGCAGGTGTTTCTGCGCTGTGCAGATATCTGCAGGGCAGCGCTGGGACGGACAGATTTCGATTCCTGCCGGTGGTTCTTGTGCTGTCTGCGCTCGCGTTCTGGCGCACAATGGGGAATCCGCTGGAGGAGGATACCTCCAAAGAATTTTTTCGGATGATACCAGAGAGCACGGAGAAAAAGCTGCTCTGGTCAATCCTGGGAGGAACGGCAAACTGTCTGCTCGACCTGATTCCGGCGCTGATCCTCACGGAAGCAGTTTTCCGGGTCAATCCGCTTTACCTGCTGGCGTGGATTCCATTTATTCTCTCGATTGATTTTTACGGGACGACCACCGGCACGTTCATCAACCTGTCCGTGCCGATATCTGCCGGAAAGCTGGTAAAACAGCTGGTGCAGATTCTATTTATTTATTTCGGGCTGCTGCCGGATGCGGCAATCATCGCGATAGGAATTGTTTTTAATCATATCGCTGCAGCCACAGTGCTGGCAGCGGTGGTCAACATCGGGCTTGGCGCTGTTTTCCTGGCACTGACGCCGTTGTTTGTGGATCCCAGGGATAAAGCGGCACGGGTGAAAACGATTCAGAAAGAAGCAGTCAGAGCAGTGACTTTCAAAGAAGCTTTTTCGGGGAATACAGATTCCAGGGACATGATTTCTCAGAATATGGCAGAAGAAGCCCGCAAAACCTTCTCCACACTCGGCTTCGGCTGCTTTGCGATCCTGGCCGTTGCTTCTGTGCTGCAGATTGCCGCTGCGATGCTCTTTCCGGAATGGATCTCGACCTCATGGGGGCTGTGGGTCTACACGTTTGCGCCCCTGTATGTGATCGCAGTGCCGGTGGGACTTTTGATTTTCCGCCGTGTGCCTTCCTGTTCCGAAGCAGTGTGCACCAGACAAGACGTTCTCGATATGGATGACAGGGAGGGCCAGAGTGCAGGCAAAATAGAAGGTAAAAAAATAGAAGAAAGCGAAATAGAAAAAAACAAAATAGAATGTAGAAAAATAGAAGAAAGCAAGATAGAAGAAAGCGAAAAAGAAGAAAGCGATGGAAATACCAGCGCGGGTAATGACGATATTGCTGATGAAAGCATCTTTACAAAAAAGAATACGGCTGCAGATGAAAGCGATAGCGTAGAAGAATATAAAAATCAAGGCGCCAGCAGCAGGGAAAAACGTACAAGGAAGTCAATGAAGCCGTCTCAGCTCGTACGCACTGTGTTTATCGCAATCTTCCTGATGTACGCAGGCAACATTATCGGTAATCTTGTCACTGCCGCACTCAGTGCCCTGACCGGCACATCAGCAGAGGCAGCCATCACGACTTACGCGCTGGCGGATTCGCTGGTGCTGAAAATCCTGTTTCTGGTCATTCTGGCGCCGCTGATTGAGGAATATGTGTTCCGCAGGCAGCTGATTGACCGGATGAGCTGTTATGGGGAGAGGCTGGCGGTCGTCACTTCGGCGCTGATGTTCGGGCTTTTTCACGGGAACCTGTCGCAGTTTTTCTACGCGTTCGCGCTGGGGCTGCTGTTTGGATATATCTATCTGAAAACCGGAAAGCTGCGCTACTCGGCAGGATTACACATGGGCATCAACTTTTTGGGAAGCATTGTGCCTTCCGCTCTGCTGGAGGCGATCGACTGGTCTGCGCTGGAAAATCTTGAAAACATGGCTAATCTGGATAGCATCGAAGGTCTCGCCAGTCTGGAAAGCCTTTCGCCCGAACTCCTTGGAACGCTGCTGCCGCAGCTGGCTCTGTACGGCGGTTATGTCATTGCGCTGGTGGTGTCCGCAATCGTGGGTCTGGTACTGTTCTGCCGCAGCTGGCGGCACGTCACCTTTGAACGGGCGGCGATGGAGCTTCCGAAAGGCAGCCGGTTCCGGACGGCTTACCTCAACGTGGGCATGATCATGTTTGTACTCTCCTGCGCGGCATTGATTGTGCTTACTGTTTTCGCTTAAAAAAGCTGCCAGCAGAGCGAGCTGGCGGCCGGGAAATGATCACTATGGTGAGGTATATTTCTCGCAGCAAAAACAGTTGCTCGAATAAAAATACATGCAAAGCGCCTGAAAATAAATCTTCAGGCGCTGCTTTCGGTGCGCCCGGCGGGCGCATGTTCTGAGAGATGTCAGAGTATTCTATGACAATTGCAGCAGCAGACCTGATCAGGGAAACTGTCACCCGGATCCCGGTCGAATCCGCGTAGCAGTAACTGACTTTTTCAGAAATAGCAATCTTTGACTTCGTTTGATTTTAACGAATCAAAATATGCAGGAAACAACATAACAATATTGAAGAAAAAACGAAAAACAACATATCATAATTTTAGAAACAATAAAAAACAACAACATAAAAGCGATAAAAAACATTGGCGAATGCTTGACGAATCGCTGCCAGTATTATAAAATGGTTGCAGGTTTATGGGACTCGGGCTTATTTGATAGAGCTGACAGGCAAACATTCGGCAAGTCTTTTCTTTAGCCGGAATGGAATTGGGACGATTTTGCTGGATAAGGCGGGCATCTGGGAGAGCATCGCCGGTTAATGGCAGAGAGAGGCACGTGGAGAGCCTTTGCCGGAGCGTCTGATAGAGCGCAGATGCAGATTTGGAAGCAGAGTTGTCTGAAATACAGGGGGTTTACGATGGATACTTTTGAAATTAAAACAGTTATACATTTTGGGGAGAATTCGCTGGATCGGCTGAGAGTGCTTCCTTATAAAAAGGTTCTGATCATCTGCGACCCGGTGGTGGTGCAGAGCGGGATGATTGATCTGATCACGGCGCCTCTTGAACAGGGAGAGATCGCGTATGAGATTTTTTCGGATGTGGTACCGGACGCGCCGATTGAGAAAATCGCAGGCGGTGTCGGCAAGCTTTTGCAGTATCAGCCGGAGGCGATTGTCGCGGTCGGCGGCGGCTCTGCGATTGATTCTGCGAAGGCGATCCGTGAATTTACGCTCCAGATCAATAATTATGGAAAGATCGGTCTGATTGCCATTCCGACCACGAGCGGCACAGGCTCTGAGGTGACTTCGTTTGCAGTTGTAAATGATACAAATGCAAAAATCAAATATCCGCTGGTGTCCAGCGAGCTGACTGCCGACGAGGCTATCCTGGACGCGGAGCTGGTAAAGAGCGTGCCGCCTTCGGTCACAGCCGATACCGGCATGGACGTCTTTACGCATGCTCTGGAGTCTTATGTGAGCACAAAGCACAACGAGTTTTCTTCCGCGCTGGCGGAGAAATCCATCGAGATCTGCGGCGTTTTCCTGCTGCGGGCGTATCTGGACGGGACAGATATGCACGCGCGCAAAAAGATGCACGTGGCCTCCTGTCTGGCAGGACTTTCCTTCAATACGGCGGGACTTGGCATTACACACAGCATGGCGCACCAGCTGGGAGCGGTATTCCATATTCCTCATGGGCGGGCCAACGCGATGCTTCTTCCGCATGTGGTAGAGTTTAACTCCGATATCAATAAACACAGCAGAAGCCAGCAGGAATACTTACCGGCGGTAAAGCGTTATTCCAACATCTCTCACATCCTCGGACTGAGCAATTATAATAAGGTCATGAGCGTGCGTTCTCTGGTGAACTGGATTCAGTTCATGCAAAAGGAAATGAATATCCCCCTGACCATACAGGAGCTGGGGACGATTCCGCCCGACGCGTACTTCGCAGCGGTTGACAAGATGGCGGAGAATGCATTAAAGGACACCTGCACACCGACGAACCCCAGGGTTCCGAGCAAAGAAGACATTGTAAAGATTTATACGAAGCTGTGGTCGTTCTAAAAGGAAAAGGGGTATTTACACATGGAAGAGAAATATAATCAGTCCGTCATCGAAGCCACGGTTCGTGAGGTGCTTAAACAGATGGCTCCGCATCAGAAAATCACTCTGAAGGAGGCCAAACGGCTGACTGAGGCAGTTGAGCAGGAATCTGCCCGTCGCGGTCAGCAGTCCGTCATCGCAGTCTGCAATCCGGAAGGCAATCCGGTTCTGGTGCATGTCATGGACGGCGCTTTTCTGGTAAGCTTTGATGTCGCGGTCAAAAAAGCCTATACGGCAGTGGCAGTGAAAATGTCGACGATGGAGCTGGCAAAGCTCTCTCAGCCGGGTGAGACCTTTTATGGACTGGAGCAGATGGACAATGGGAGGATTTGTATCCTCGGCGGCGGCGTTCCGCTGAAAGTGGGAGAGAAAATCATCGGCGGTCTGGCAGTCAGCGGCGGGACCGGCGAGGAGGACGACAGCCTGGCGATTTACGGGCAGTCTGTTTTAAAGGAAATTTTGTGAAATCGGATAGGGGAACGCTTTTCTCCCCTATCCGCCTGCGCGAGCCGGGTGCGGCTTTAGCCGCAAAACTCCTTCAAAACTCCTTTCCCGGCTCTGTGCATAAAAAACGCGTCAGATTTGCATCTGGCGCGTTTTTTATGTGCATAGTCCGGTCCAACTGTATTTCCGGGCAATTTATTTTTTGCGGTTCGTCATTTTCCCCATCAGCCATACAACCAGCATAATCAGGATAATTGCTACGAAAATGCCGCCCATTCCTTTGCCCATGATCTGAAGGGCCGCGATAATGGTTTCCATTCGTGTCATCTTGCTTTTCCTCCTCATATTTTCAAGCGGTTTTTAGCTTAAATTCAGGCTTTTTTGTTGCTCTGTCTCCGCTTTCTTTACAGATAGCTGGCTACGATCTGGATGACCAGGCCGCCGGCGATTACGGATGCGATTTGTCCGGAGACGTTTGCTCCGGCTGCGTGCATCAGGATAACGTTCCCATGCTCCTCCTCATCCGCCATTTTCTGCACGACGCGGGACGCCATGGGGAAGGCGGAGATGCCGGCAGCGCCGATCATGGGGTTGATCTTTTCTTTCCGGAAAAGATTGAGGAATTTGGCCAGCAGCACGCCGCCGATGGTGTCAAAGATAAACGCCAGCAGGCCGATGCACAGAACCAGGATGGTTTCTTTCGTCACAAAAGCTTCCGCCTGCATGCTGAAGGAAATCGTCAGTCCCAGAAGCAGCGTGATCAGGTTGGTCAGCGTTGTCTGTGCGGTTTCCGAGAGCGCGTTCAGGACGCCGCATTCCCGCAGCAGGTTGCCGAACATCAGGAACCCAACCAGCGCGATTGAGGAGGGGGCGACCATGCCGACGATGATTGTTACGACAATCGGGAACGCGATGCGTGTGGCTTTGCTCACATCAGCAGGGCGGTATTCCATATGAATGGTGCGCTCTTTTTTCGTTGTAATTGCCCGGATGACAATGGGCTGTATAATAGGTACGAGAGCCATGTAGGAGTAAGCGGCCACCGCGATTGCTCCGGTGTAGGAGGAATCCAGGACCTGCGATACCAGAATGGCTGTGGGGCCGTCGGCCGCGCCGATGATGCCGATCGATGCCGCGTCCGCCAGAGGGAATCCCAGCAGAGCCGCAAAAAGAATGGCGGCAAAGATACCGAACTGACAGCCGGCTCCAAAGAGAAACATAATCGGATTGGAGAGCAGCGGTCCGAAATCGATCATTGCGCCGATGCCGATAAACAGCAGTGTGGGCAGTGCCTCCGAGGCACCGATGCCGATTTCATAGAGCCATTCGATGATACCGGTGACCTCCACCGTCCCCTGCACCGTCTGGTTGAGGACTCCCGTTAAAGGCAGATTGACCAGTATCGCGCCGAATCCCATCGGAAGCAGCAGCGAAGGCTCGCATCCCTTCTTAATGGCGAGCCATATCAGCAGGATTCCGATCAGATACATCACAATCTGCTGCCATGTGACACTTAGAATACCTTCCAGTAAAAATTCCATGTTTTCCTCCCTCGTTTTGATGATTGCTTAGACTCTTGTCTGTTTCTGCACTTATTGTGCACAAAACTTTTGCGGCATATCCTGCATGCTCTCTGCACAACAGACGGATGGAGAAAGAATACTCCTGGCTGACTGTGCAGGATTAGCTGGAGAAAGTCTCCGCATGTATGATTGTGCAGGAATGAATGGGATCAGAGCAAAAAGAAAAGACCTTTATTGCACACAAATAAATGCATGCAATAAAAGTCTTGCCATTTCAACTAAAAAGCGGATATTTCTATCGTCCTGACGCCTTAAAGTCCGCCAGACGGCGGCGGCTACTCCCTTTTATCCCGGCTGCAGATCCGCTGTTTTAAAACCTGTTCCTGATGCGGACAGGATCACTCATAAGACCCTTACAAGGCATTTACAAGACATTTATATGCGTTTATAAGGCGTTTGTAAAGTGCTTACAGGGTGCAGATCTTTTGCACATCTGGGGGCATTATAGCACACATCAGAAAAATGTCCAGAGTTTTTTTAGTTATTCCGGAAGATCAGCTTAAAAATCTTCCGCACCAGCGGCTGGATGAAAAACAGCTGGCTGAAGAAGGCAAACGGGAAGTTGTAGCACACCAGCTTCAGCCAGTTCGCCAGGAAGGTCAGGATATGGAAGCCGTTGTAATACGGATAGTAAAACAGCGCTGCCAGAAAGCTCATTGTGGGGACCATCAGGCCGACGGTCGAGCAGATCACCGCGCTCTCAAAAATGACGGGATGCGTTTCCTTCGGGTCAAAGTTCATGCAGGCCAGCTTAAAGGAGCAGGGGCTGCCCAGCAGGCATTCCAGTGCGTAGGCAAAGCAGAATTCAATCAGGATCAGAGCCCAGATGGGAAGCATGCGCCCGAACATGTACACACCGCCCTGCGCCTGGATTGCGTGAAGGACGCTGTCAGCCTGGTTTACTTCCATGAGTGTCGCTCCGTTCACCACATAAAGGCTGTAAAAAACATATCCATGTACGGTGATGATAACTGTGATGAGTGCGAAAATCATTCGCTGAAACTGGTTTTTTGGCATATGAATCAATCTCCTTTTTGATGCTGAAAATGCCTGGCCGGATGCTTAAGCCGCATCAAGGCCCGCCAACGATCTTCTTGTATAATCATCCGGCACACAACCTTATATCGCAGTTCGCGTGACTTTTGTCAGCTAAAGAAGACTGGATATCCCCTTTGTCAGACAAAAAAAGACACAAGCGTTCATGTCCGCTCCGATCCCTTCTCTAGTCTTACATAGTTCCGTGATCAGATTTACGTGCATGGCACCACTTGTGTCGTTCATGTGCTATTCAGTTTTTGAACCGAGGCAGGAGAGGAAGAAGCTGTCATCCTTGCCCGGCAGGCATTTTCATGATAATGATACTGGCAGAACTCTTCTGCCGCTCGCATTATTTTATAGTTGCCGGGTGAAAAAATCAACGGTGAAAATTCACAAAAATGACACAAAAAATCCGCGGCGGAATCTTCTGATTGAGATGCCTCCATGATTTGAGCTGCGGAAATAAGGTTTCAGCTGATGTTGTAATTTCCTGATTTCCGGGTATAATAAGGAGAGCCGCGCAACTAAGAATCGCTTCGCGATTGGCGCGGTGCCGTTCTCGATTTTCTGCGAAAATCGGAACATTGCCTTCGTCCATACTCGCAGGCGAGTACGGACACGTAATAAGGAGAGCCGCGCAATAAAGAATCGCATAGCGAGGGGCGCGGCAGGAAAGGGGACTTCAATGAGACTGTTATTTTTTGGTGCGAAAGGCTATGATAAAAAATATTTCCTTCCCCTGATGGAGCAGGAAAAATATGCAGATATCGATATCAAGTTTATTGAGGCGGACCTGACGCCGAATACGGCGCAGCTGGCGGACGGATATGACGCAGTTTGCGCGTTTGTCAATATGGATCTTGGAGAGCAGACGGTGGAGCTGCTGCATCGGTGCGGTGTCCGGCTGATTCTGATGCGATGTGCGGGCTTTAACAACGTGGATCTGGAGAAGGCAAAAGAATACCAGATTCGTGTCGCCCGTGTGCCGGGCTATTCGCCGGAGTCGGTTGCGGAGCATGCGATGGCACTGGCTTTGACCGCGAGCAGGCGCCTTCATAAGGCTTATATTAAAGTGCGTGAGAATAACTACAGCCTCAACGGGTTGCTGGGCGTTTCCTTTTATGGGCGCACGGCCGGCGTAGTGGGCACCGGGCGCATCGGAGCGGCGATGGCGAGGATCTGCCACGGCTTTGGTATGAGGGTGCTTGCTTATGACATGTATCCGAACAAAAGCCTGGATTTTGTGGAATATGTGGAGCTGGACGAGCTGCTTGGCAGATCGGATCTGATTTCCCTGCATTGCCCGCTGACCCAGGAGACGCATCACATGATCAATCTGGAGACGATCGGGAAAATGAAGGACGGCGTGATTCTGGTAAATACCTCCCGCGGCGGCCTGATCCGGACAGACGATCTGATCAAGGGAATCCGCGACAATAAATTTTTCGCGGTTGGCCTGGACGTCTATGAGGAAGAGGACGATTCTGTGTTTGAGGATCTGTCCGATGAAATCATGCAGCATTCGACAGTAGCGCGGCTGCTTTCCTTCCCGAATGTCATAGTGACCTCTCACCAGGGATTTTTCACGGAAGAGGCCATGCGTGCGATCAGCGAGACTACCATGGAAAACGCGCTTGCCTTTGCGCGGGGAGAAGTCGGACCGAATGAATTGTAAAGTTACGTTGCAGAGGCGTTATGGAATTTGATCGGAGAGGGCAGGTGATAAGATGGAACAGATGAGCTTTGGGGATCTTCTTTACACGGATATGCAGCCCCTGGCGGAGCGGCTGCGCCCGCGCACACTGGACGAGTTTGTGGGGCAGAAGCACCTGCTCGGCCCCGGGAAGGTACTGCGGAAAATGATCGAGAGTGATCAGATCTCGTCGATGATTTTCTGGTCGCCGCCCGGCTCCGGCAAGACCTCGCTGGCCCGCATCATCGCCGGTCATACGAAAGCAGCCTTCATTGATTTTTCCGCAGTGACGAGCGGGATTAAGGAGATCCGCCAGGTGATGCAGCAGGCGGAGCAGAACCGTCAGTTCGGAGAGCGGACGATTGTGTTTGTAGACGAGATTCACCGCTTCAATAAGGCACAGCAGGACGCGTTTCTGCCCTTTGTAGAAAAAGGCAGCATCATCCTGATCGGTGCGACGACAGAAAACCCGTCCTTCGAGGTCAACGGGGCATTGCTGTCGAGGTGCAAGGTCTTTGTGATGCACGCCTTAAGCACAGAGGAGCTGGTCGAAATTATTTCCCGGGCACTGAAAGACCCGCGCGGATTTGGCAGTCAGAAGATTGAGATGGAGCCGGATATGCCGGAGCTGATCGCGAATTTTGCGAACGGTGATGCGCGCGCGGCACTTTCCACGCTGGAGATGGTGATTTTAAACGGAGAGATCAGGAGCGGAACGGTGTTGGAAACGCCGTCACGTGATGCCGGAGGGCAGGATGTGCCGCCCATTCTGACGGATTCTGCGCAGGACTGTGTGGTGCGTGTCTCCCGGGAGACATTGGAGCAGTGCATCTCTAAGAAATCCCTGCTTTACGACAAAAAAGGCGAGGAGCATTACAACCTGATTTCTGCTTTACATAAATCTATGCGCAACTCCGATCCGGATGCGGCCGTTTACTGGCTGGCCCGGATGCTGGAGGCTGGGGAGGATCCTCTGTATGTGGCCCGCCGGATTGTCCGCTTCGCGAGCGAGGATGTGGGACTTGCCGATCCCCAGGCGCTTCCACAGGCGATTGCGGCGTATCAGGCCTGCCATTACCTCGGGATGCCGGAGTGCAATGTGCATCTGACGCAGGCGGTGGTTTACCTGTCGCTGGCGCCAAAATCAAATGCCCTCTATGTGGCCTATGGCGAGGCTAGGGAGGACGCCCAGCGGCAGCTTGCCGAGCCGGTGCCGCTCGTCATCCGCAATGGCGTCACGCAGCTGATGCGGGATGAAAAATATGGCGAGGGCTACCAGTATGCCCACGATACGGAAGAAAAGCTGACAAATATGCAGTGTCTGCCTGATTCTCTGCTTGGCCGGGAGTATTATCGCCCGGCTGGGCAGGGAGCGGAGCGGGATTACAAGGACAGGCTGGAGAAAATCAAAGAGTGGAAGGCGGAAGCAGCTCATCGGCATTGACAAAGGAAGCAGCCGCCAGAGCCGCCGATCGGAAGCAGCGCAGGGAACCGTTTCTTGCGTGGACAGAAAAACGGGTGAATAACATTTATATAGTTACAACACGTACAAAGCTTAAAGGCCAAACTGAATATTGGCTGACTGGAAGCGGGATTATTTTCGAGATGACATGGAGTGACAGAAAATGAGAAATAAAAAGGTATACGATGATGACGATGGCCGCACCATTGCTGATATGAGCCAGGTCGAGAGGCCGGGAATGTTTGGGCATCTTCCGCGCAGCCTTTCGGACAGGCAAAAGGACAGCGCGGCTTCCGGTCGGAACACAGCGCAGGACGGTGCGGATGGTATGAAACAGCCGCTGTTTACCCGCAGGGAGAGGATGAAATATACGTGGATGGCTCTCAGAGCGGGGCTGCTGGTCGCGCTGGTGTACATCGTCGGCTGCGGCCTGGTGATCGCATTGCTGTATCTGTTTTGGGTGGTATTTTCGTGAGCGTCTGCGCGGATTCGTTTGAAATAAACCGACCGCAATTGCATTGGCTTTTGCGCGTCAGACGAAGGGGAGACCACGGCAGACCGCATTTTCACAGCAGGCAGTATTTCCACAGAAGATCTCTAAAGAGATCTTAAAAAGGTTTGTGCAAATTCCTCAAAACTATCTTGAAAAAATCTGCATTTCTATATATACTAAGGAAGTGTCTCGCTGATGATCATGTTTGTTTTTTATTTCCGCGAAGCTGCCGGATTTTTCATGGCCCCTGGTGAGACTAATGTTCGTAAGGGTCCAGCACTTTTACAGCTACGAGGCTTATCCCTCATTTCGTACAGGATATATTATACATTCGCATAGAATATTTTGATTTATATAATAATTTAAGGACAATACCGATTTTGACAGCGCGGTTTTCACAGAAAAATCTTTCATAGAAGAAGCTTACATAATAAAAATTCCAGAGGAGAAAAATATATGAGCAGAATAAAGACTCCATGCAATCCTAACGCGACGAAGGAAGCCATCCGCCTGATGGAGTATCTGAATGAGGTGGCCGGAAAGGGCGTCCTGCTTGGACAGCACACGCAGACCCGGCAGCCGAAGGAGCTGGCCTATATTCAGAAAGTGACGGGGAAACAGCCCGCGATCTGCGGTTTTGAGATGCTTGCCTATTCCGGAAACATTCAATGGGACACCTGCAATGAGGCGTGTCTTACGGAAATCTATGAAAATAACGGTACGATCGAGAACGCACTTGCCTGGGGGAGAAAGGGCGGCATCGTGACGATTACCTGGCACTGGTATTCCCCGGTCGGTGGAAAAGATAAGAGCTTTTATACGGAAAATACGGATTTTGACCCGCGTCAGGCGCTGATTGAGGGCACCGAGGAGCATCGGGCCATGATCCGCGACCTGGATCTGACGGCGGTTCAGCTGAAGCGCTTTTTAGAGGAAAGGATTCCGATTCTCTGGAGACCGTTCCACGAGGCGGACGGCGGCTGGTTCTGGTGGGGCAGCAAGGGAGCTGATGCGGCGAAGGGGCTGTATCGGTTTATGTATCAGTATTTTACGGAAGTAAAGCACCTGGACAATCTGATCTGGGTGTGGAATTCGGCGGTGCCCGAATGGTATCCGGGAGACGAAGTGGTGGATATCATTTCGAGAGATATCTACGCGCCTGCGCATGTACATACCTCCTTCGCTGACGAATACCGTGAACTGATCCAGATCACACCGACGGAGAAAATCTGTGCGCTGGCGGAGGTCGGCCCGATGCCGGACGTGGATGCCATCATGGACGAGCAGATCCCCTGGTGTTGGTATATGACCTGGTCCAACGATTTCGGAGCGACGGAAGAGTTTACTGACAAAAAACAGCTCTATGCGAACTACCACAGCAAATACGCGGTTTCCTTCGAGGATCTGCCGAAGAAATTATGATCGGCGGAGGTACAAAGGATGAGCCAGGAAGAATTATGGGAGCTGCTGACGAAGCATCAGGGGGAGACTTTTTTCACCGTGAAGGGACTCCCGTTTCACTACACCATAAAGGGCGGCGAGCTGTTTGTAGACCGCCGGGAAAAATCCATCACCCGCGCCACGATTGCGAAGGCGTATGAGAGGATTCAGGAGACACCGCAGGAGATCACTGGCCCGAAAAAGCTGAATGCCTTTGGCGCACCGTATATCTGGGCAATTTTTGTGGCGCTGGGAATATTTACTCCCGCAGCCGGGAAAAAAGCTGTCCCCAAAGCGCGCAGTGATGATGACCAGATGTCATTTCTTTGAAAGGCCGCCGGGCGATTGTGGGTTGTTTGTTCAGGAAGGTAAATTCGCTTTTTGAGGAAGCTACAGGAGCCATTTGCAAACGCAGAACCAGAGATAACGCAAAATCAGAATAAAATCAGGCCGGAGGGGCAAAATGCTTATTGTAAAACCAGAAGTAGAGATCATCGATATGGCGGACTACCAGACGATCCTGGAGAAAATCGAGCGGATCGGCAGAGTCTGCTATAAGAGCGAGGACCGGATCGGAGAGGGAACGGCAGAAAAATTCATCGCCGGGATTCTCAAAAGTGGTCACGAGTCGGTGATCGAACATGAGAATGTGACGGTCAAGGTGACCTGCGACCGCGGAGTGACTCACGAGATTGTGCGGCACAGACTTGCAAGCTATTCCCAGGAGAGTACACGTTATTGCAATTATTCCAAAGATAAATTTCAGAACCAGATTTCGGTGATTGATCTCGCGACGGGATTTCATTACAATCTGGACGATCCGGCGGATCGCAAGAAATACGAGATCTGGACGCGGGCGATGGAGAGCGCGGAAAAGTATTACTTTGAGATGCTTTCCGCCGGCGCGTCAGCGCAGGAGGCGCGGTCGATTCTGCCTAATTCTTTGAAAACCGAGATTGTGATGACTATGGATCTGCGCGAGTGGAGGCATTTTCTTAAGCTGCGTCATGCGGCGGGCGCACATCCGCAGATCCGCGAGATTTCCGGGCAGATTCTCGGCATTTTTCAGAACCGTCTTCCGGTTTTCTTTCAGGATATTCAATAGAAAGCAATGTTTTTCTTGAAAAACCGGGAACGTCCGTGTATACTTTGGGTTAGATAAAAACGGATAGATAACGATTATAAATATAGATTTTTGAGAGGATCACATGCTGGGACTTTACGATATTCATTGTCATATTCTCCCGGGCGTGGATGACGGCTCTCATTCCATCGAAGAGACGCGCAGGCTGCTGTACCAGGAATATGAGGACGGTGTGCGGACGATCATTGTCACGCCGCATTACCGGGTGGAAATGTTTGAACCGGAGCTGGCGCGGGTATATCAGGCATTTTGGGACACCTGCGACGAGGCGGCTGCTCTCGCACCAGATCTGCAGATTTATATGGGATGTGAGTTTCACGCCAACATGGAGATGGTGGAAACATTAAAAAGCGGCCGACGGCCGACGATGGCCGGCAGCCGGTATGTATTGACGGAGTTTCGGGAAAGCACTCCGTTTTCCTATATAAAAGAACGAGTAAGCGCGCTGCGCTCCGCCGGATATTTTCCAATTATCGCGCATGCGGAACGCTATAAATGCATGAGCGATGAGTTTGAACACGCGGAGGAGCTTTTCCGGATGGGTGCGCGCATCCAGATCAATGCGGGAAGTCTTTTAGGAGATATGGGACGCCAGACCCGTCAGTACTGCCGGGATCTGATTGAGGAAGATCTGGTCTGGTATGTCGCGTCGGATGCACATAACCTGAAGGACCGCAAGCCGAATCTGGGCAAGTGTTTTGCCTGGCTGGAGAGAAAATATGGCTATTCTGTCGCGAAAAGTCTTCTGGTAGACCACCCGGAAGAGATCATTCAAAAGGGAATACGTGCAAAATAAGGGGATAAAGGGGGATGTACCAATGAAGAAATTTGTATATGTCGCTATCGTGATATGCATCTTTGCCGGATGCGGGATGCTTTACCTGAATTATTCAGGAGACCGAAATGCCCCTGTGATTTCCTGCTCTGGCGATCTGGTTTATCTGGATGGGATGGAAGAGGAGGAGCTGCTCGAGGGCGTGATCGCGACAGACGAGGAGGACGGGGATGTCTCTGACAGCCTGACGGTAGAGCGTGTGGTGACAAACGATACAACAGAGACAGCAACTGTGACCTACGCTGCGAAGGACAGCAGTAATAACATTGCCAAAGCGACGCGTACAGTCGCGTATGAAGCATCTGAGGAGGAAACCGAATCAGAGACGGAAACCGAATCAGAGACGGAAACCGAGACTGAGACTGAGACCGAGACGGAAGCTCAGACGGAGCCGGAGAGCGATTCGGAGGAAGAAGACGCGGAGGCGCTCGGGAGTACGGACGTGCTCGGGGGTGCAGCAGCTGTCATTACAGATGAGGAAGTACAGACAGAGACGGAACAGGAGAGTGGGGAAACCACTGCAGCCGGCTTATCCGATACGTCTGGTGAGGCTGTGACAGCAAATGCGGCAGGGACCTCTGAGGAATCCGGTCTGTCGGAGGAAACAGAGGACACGGAGGATGAGCAGTCAACAACGGTGGAGACTTCATCTCCTTACGCGCCGGTGCTGACCCTGACAACGAATCGGGTGACCATTCAGAAGGGCGATGAGTTTGATTCCCTGTCTTATATAGATGAGATTACAGACGACTACGACAATAAGTACACACTCTGGCGCAGAATTCAGGTGGAAGGAAGCTATGACACCAGCATTGCCGGTATCTACCAGCTCGTTTATTATGTAACGGACACCTCAGGATACACGTCAAACAGAGAGACGCTGCTGCTGATTGTTGAGGATCCGGACGAGGACGAACAGGAAAACTGAGAGGTGTCCGTTTGAAATAAGCTGACCGCAATCTCTTTGACTTCAGATAATGGGCAGCTCACCGTTCAAACGACTCCAAACGGTAAAATTTGGGATTTTCAGACCGGAAAAAATAAAAATTTCATTGATACAAACGGGATTGTGTAGTATACTGTGACTGACTTACACAAGTTCCGTGTTATGCGCAGTGCTGCCCGAGGTATTTTCCAGCTTCGTCAGACTCAGCCTGCGCGGCGGGCGGGAGTTGCTTCTTGCCCGACTACACATAAAACATCACAAAGAGAGGTTGATTATCATGGCATTAGTAACAAGCAAGGAAATGTTCCAGAAGGCTTATGAAGGCGGCTACGCGATCGGCGCTTTCAATGTAAACAATATGGAGATCGTGCAGGCGATCACCGAGGCAGCTGCTGAGCTGCACTCCCCGGTTATCCTGCAGGCATCCGCAGGCGCAAGAAAGTATGCGAACCCGACCTATTTAAAGAAGCTGGTAGAGGCTGCTGTCATTGAGTGCCCGGACATCCCGATCGTTATGCACCTGGATCACGGCCCGGATTTCGAGACCTGCAAGTCCTGTGTTGATGGCGGTTTCACCTCCGTCATGATCGACGCTTCCAAGTATTCCTTTGATGAGAATATTGAGATTACGAAGAAGGTTGTTGAGTATGCACACGCGCATGGTGTAGTTGTAGAGGCAGAGCTTGGCAAGCTGGCAGGCATCGAGGATGATGTAAACGTATCCGCAGAGGATTCCTCCTACACCCAGCCGGAAGAGGTAGAAGAGTTTGTAGACCGTACGGGTGTAGATTCTCTGGCTATCGCGATCGGCACCAGCCACGGCGCTTACAAGTTCACTCCGGAGCAGTGCACACGCAACGAAGAAGGCGTACTTCTTCCGCCGCCTCTGCGTTTCGACATCCTTGAGGAAGTATCCAAGAGACTGCCGGGCTTCCCGATCGTACTGCACGGCGCATCTTCCGTTCCGCAGGAATATGTAAAGATCATCAATGCGAACGGCGGCGCACTTAAGGATGCAATCGGCGTACCGGAGGATCAGCTGCGTCAGGCTGCAAGATCTGCTGTATGCAAGATCAACATTGATTCTGACCTTCGCCTTGGTCTGACCGCCGGCTGCCGTCAGGTATTCTTTGAGCATCCGGAATACTTTGATCCGAGACAGTATCTGACTGTTGGCCGTGCGAATGTAAAGGCTGTAGTTGCTCACAAGATTAAGACTGTACTTGGCAGCGAAGGAAAGGCCTGAGCAGATTTTATATAATGTGCGGGGAGCTGGCTGGTTTTTGTTGGCTTTGCGGGAAATGTGCGGATTTTCGTGAATGATTCTTACAATGTCCGCGGCTCTGAGCGAATGAATCGTACAGCAGCTGCGGATGAAAGCGAACAATTTTCACAAGGAACTGCGTGATAGTCCGCCGCGTTTCGTAAAAAATATGGAAATTTGAGATTTTACCGAAATTTCCACTTGCATTTTGCAGGAGAATAGAGTATTTTAAACACAGGTGACGAGGGCGTTCCATAATGAAGTTGATGGAATGCCCTTTTTACGTTATATGTCCATACGTATTTTATTTTCATCAGGAAAAAGAGGAGAAGATTATGAGCGAGTATTTTAACGTGGCAGACATTTTCGGCGAAGACGTATTCAACGAAAAGGTAATGCAGGAGCGCCTCCCGAAAAAAGTCTACAAAGCATTGCAGAAAACCATTGAAGAAGGCAAGGAGCTGGATCTGGCGACAGCTGATGTCATCGCTGCTGCGATGAAGGACTGGGCGATCGAGAAGGGTGCGACTCACTATACGCACTGGTTCCAGCCGCTGACCGGTGTGACCGCTGAGAAGCACGACTCCTTTATCACCGCGCCGAATCCGGACGGGACTGTTCTGATGGAATTTTCCGGCAAGGAGCTGATCAAGGGCGAGCCGGATGCGTCCTCCTTCCCTTCAGGCGGCCTGAGAGCAACCTTCGAGGCGAGAGGCTATACAGCGTGGGACTGCACATCACCGGCATTTGTACGTCATGATGCGGCAGGCGCGATCCTGTGCATCCCGACCGCATTCTGTTCCTATACAGGCGAGGCACTCGACCAGAAGACTCCGCTGCTGCGCTCCATGGAAGCGATCAATACTCAGTCCCTGCGTCTGCTGAGACTGTTTGGAAATACCACGTCGAAAAAGGTGACTCCGTCTGTAGGACCGGAGCAGGAGTACTTTCTGGTAGACGAGAAGAAATTTATGCAGAGAAAAGACCTGATCTTCACCGGCCGTACACTGTTCGGAGCAATGCCGCCGAAGGGACAGGAGCTCGACGATCACTATTTCGGTACGATTCGTCAGCGCATCGCTGCCTTCATGAAGGATGTCAATAAAGAGCTCTGGAAGCTCGGTGTGCCGGCTAAGACCCAGCACAATGAGGTAGCACCGGCTCAGCACGAGCTGGCACCGATCTATTCTGAGGCCAACGTAGCTGTCGATCAGAACCAGATTGTCATGCAGACCTTGAAGCGTGTGGCCTGCCAGCATGGTCTGAAGTGCCTGCTGCATGAAAAGCCGTTCGCTGGTGTTAACGGCTCCGGTAAGCACAACAACTGGTCCATCACGACCGACGATGGCATCAATCTTCTTGATCCTGGTAAGACTCCGCACGAAAATATCCAGTTCCTGCTGGTGCTTTCCTGCATCCTGAAGGCGGTAGATACCCACGCAGATCTGCTTCGCGAGTCAGCGGCTGACCCGGGCAATGATCACAGACTGGGCGCAAATGAGGCACCGCCAGCTATCATCTCCGTATTCCTTGGCGAGCAGCTGCAGGACGTAGTTTCCCAGCTTGTCAGCACCGGTGAAGCGACGCACTCCAACAAGGGCGGTATCCTTAAGACTGGTGTTAAGACTCTGCCGGATCTGGAGAAGGACGCGACCGACCGTAACCGTACCTCACCGTTTGCCTTCACCGGCAACAAGTTTGAGTTCCGTATGGTAGGCTCCCGCGACTCCATCGCTTCCCCGAACATCGTCCTCAACACGATCGTTGCGGAAGCGTTCTGCGACGCCTGCGACATTCTTGAGAAGGCACCGGACTTCGATGCTGAGGTACACAGCCTCATCAAGCGTCAGCTGACCGAGCACCAGCGTATCGTCTTCAACGGCAATGGATACTCGCCTGAGTGGGTAGAGGAAGCAGAAAGAAGAGGTCTGCCGAACATCAAGTCCATGGTAGACGCAATCCCGTCCCTCGTGACTGACAGCTCCGTAGCTATGTTCGAAAAATTTGGTGTATTTACCAAGGCTGAGCTTGAGTCCCGCGTGGAGATCAAGTATGAGAACTACTCGAAAGCGATTAATATCGAGGCCAAGTCTATGATCGACATTGCCAGCAAGCAGATCATTCCGGCCGTGATCAAATATACCAGGAGTCTTGCAGACACGATCAACACGGTCAAGGCCGCTGGCGCAGACGCTTCCGTACAGGCAGAGCTCCTTTCTGAGACCAGTGCCCTGCTGGTAGAGACCAAAGCTGCTCTTGCGAAACTGATTGAGATTACCGCGACTGCCGGTGCGATGGCAGAAGGTGCCGATCAGGCTAAATACTATCACGACAGCGTCATGACCGCCATGAGCGCCCTGCGCGAGCCGGTCGACAAGCTGGAAATGATTGTAGATAAAGAGATGTGGCCGATGCCGTCCTACGGCGACCTGCTCTTTGAGGTCTGATGCAGGCATGTTCTTTAAAGCCTGATTCAGTAAATAATGAAATGATACGGAATCCCAGGTGTGCCGCACCTGGGATCGAAAAAGGGTGCAGCTGCCAGAATGTCTGGGGCTGCACCCTTTTTATGCACAGAGCGGGCAAGGTGTATTGCGGCTAAAGCCGCACCGGCTCGCGCGGGCGAGTAGGAGCCGACAAGCCGTCTCCTACTCGATCACAGAGCCGGGCAAGGAGTTTTGCGGCTAAAGCCGCACCCGGCTCGTAGCCATAAGGGTCTACGCTTCTACACTTCGTTTCGGTCCGCGCTAAACGATCGTCCACCGGACGATCAGCGCCGCTTCGGTCGGCGAATATCCCATGCGAAGCGTGGGATGCCCGCATCCACAATCGGAGATTGTGGACATAACCCGGCGAGGGCTAACCGAGTGCCACTGGCACTCAGTGCCCTCCGACTTCGTCGGCAATCCTTGTGACATTGCCCGCGCCATAGCCATAAGGAATCCTCCGACTTCGTCGGCAATCCTTATGGCATACCCCGCGCAGGCGGATAGGGGAGAAAAGCGTTCCCCTATCCGATTGTGTCCAGATATCCGGTGATTTTCAGACTACGATGGAGTACACCGCGTTGCGCAGCCGGCGGGTCATCTGTGCGTTGCAGTATCCGCCGACCTGCAGCATCAGTACGTAGGCGAGTTCTTCCTTCGGGTTTGCGAAAAAGTAGGGCCCGGTCCATCCATCCCAGCCGAATTCGCCGGGATCTCCCATGGTGGCGGCTTCTGTACGGTCGTCGTAGACGCGCATGAAGTGACCGTAGCTGAAGCCATGGATATGCTCAAAGTCGATGGTCTTTTTCTGTGCGTCGTCAAGCTGGGCGTACTCGAAGCATTCGACGCTCTTGCGCCCAAGGATCCGGCATCCATTGCCAACACCGTAATGCGCGAGCATGTCTGCAAATTTGCTGTAATCGTCCAGAGTCGATACGATGCCGGCGCCGCCGGATTCAAAGGCGGGAGGGGTCAGGCATTTGGTCAGGCACAGGTGACGGCCGGCCGCTTCCTTGTAGCGAAGCGGGGACGCGGCTCCTGCGGTCTGCTCATAGAGCGTGGTAAAGCGCGCCTGTTTTTCTTCAGGCACGTAAAAACCGGTATCCTTCATGCCGAGCGGCCGGAAGATTTCTTTTTCGTAAAATTCACTCAAAGGCTGATCTGCCACTTTTTCAATGACAGCGCCCATGATGTCGCAACTCAGTCCGTAGCGCCATCGCTCACCTGGATGGAAGGCCAGCGGCTGTTCGGCGATCAGGCGGCAGAGCTCCTGTGTCGGAGTCTGCTTTCCATGAGCGATTTCATCCTGAATGCGGCGAAAGAGCGTGTCCATTTTTGCCCCGGCTGCGTCCTCGCCCGGATAAACGATCCCGGAGGTCATCCGCAGCAGGTCGATCAGATAAATGGGGCGGTTGGCCTTCTCCAGGCCATGCTCTGTGATGACGTCCATATCCGCATATTCCGGCAGGTAGTGGGAAAGGGGCGTGCTCCAGTCCAGCATTCCGCGCTCCCAGAGGATCTGCGCGGCGACGGCAGTGATGGGCTTGCTCATGGAGTATACACGGAAAATCGCGTCCGGCGCGTAATTGATATGACGCTTCATGACGGTTACCCCGTGGTAAAGGACGGCAAAGGACGCCCCCGGGAGGCCTCCGAGCGCGATTTCTTCTCTTAAGATGGCTTCCATGCAGTCGGCTGCACGGTCGATTCTTTTGCTGTTCATAGATTGTCCTTTCTATTGAATGGTTTGTTGTTTAGCTGCACGGCTTTCATTTTATATGTTCGTACTCGCGCAGTGATTTTTCATAGCACAGCTTTCATTATTGTACCATAGAATTTGTCCATGAGATATAAAATGTTTGCCTGAATTCATGTTTTTATAGAAAATCCCCTTTGAGTATGGTAAAATCAGTCTTCAAAGTGATGAATGGCAGAACAGGAGTAATACGGATATGCGTATGATCAGCTTGTGTGCCATGAATGCGGTGTGGAACTGCGTGCTATTGGTTGAGATGCGTGCCGCATATAAGTGGTATAAAAGCGGTATAGAAATATGGAAGAGAGGATATCATAATGGATTATATAGTGAGAGCTGTGGCGGCGGATGAGCAGATCCGCGCGTTTGCGGCAACGACGAGGGAGCTGACGGAGACGGCGAGAGGATATCACGATACGAGTCCGGTGGCGACAGCCGCGCTTGGGCGTCTGCTGACGGCGGGCGCGATGATGGGCGCGATGATGAAGGGCGAGCGGGATCTTCTGACGCTGCAGATCCTCGGAGACGGTCCGATCGGCGGAATTACGGTTACCGCGGATTCGTCGGCGCGTGTCAAAGGATATGTGCAGAATCCGGGCGTGTATCTGCCGGCGACAGCTAAAGGTAAGCTGGATGTGGGCGGCTCTGTGGGCAGAGGAAGCCTGCGCGTGATCCGCGATCTGGGAATGAAGGAGCCGTACATCGGACAGTGTGAGCTGCAGACCGGGGAGATCGGAGACGACCTGACCTATTATTTTGCGATGTCGGAGCAGGTGCCGTCCTCGGTGGGACTGGGCGTTTTGCTGGAGAGGGACGGTGCCCGGGCCGGGCAGGTGAGCCAGGCGGGCGGCTTTATCCTTCAGCTGATGCCCTATACCTCGGACGAGGTGATTGACCGGCTGGAGAAAAAGATCAGTGAAGTAAGGCCGGTCACGGCCATGCTGGATGCCGGGATGAGTCCGGAGCAGATTCTGGATGAGCTGCTGGGTGAATTCGGACTGGAGATTCTGGATACAATACCGACAGAGTACCACTGCGACTGTTCCCGTGAGCGGATAGAGCGCGTGCTGATCAGTCTGGGGAAAAAGGAGCTGGAGGATATGATCGCGGATGGCGAGCCGATCGAGGTGAACTGTCAGTTCTGCGATAAGAAATATCAGGTGAGTGTGGACGAGCTGAAGGAGCTGCTGAAACAGAGCCGGCACTGAGAATTCTGTCAGTGGAGGAGGAGCAGGACAAGATGAAGGATGGATTTATAAAAGTGGCTGCGGCGGTGCCGGAGATTCGGGTTGCGGACTGTATTTTTAATGCGCAGAGCATCTGTGCGCAGATGGACGAGGCTGCGCGGGAGCATGTGAAGATTCTGGTGTTTCCGGAGCTGTGTGTGACGGGCTACACCTGTGGCGATCTGTTCTGGCAGGAGAAGCTTCTTTGCGCTGCCCGTCAGGCACTTTGCACGTTGGTGGAGCATTCGGCGGGCCGGGACACGCTGACGTTCGTCGGACTTCCCTGGGAAAAAGAAGGAAAGCTCTACAATGTGGCGGCGGCGTTCTCGGATGGCGAGCTGCTTGGTCTGGTGCCGAAACGCCACCTGCCGAATTACAATGAGTTTTATGAGGCGAGACATTTCACGCCGGGCAGTCGGGAAGTGTCCTGTGTTGATTTTGGCGGGAAGCTGGTGCCGTTTGGAATGAATTTGCTCTTTGCCTCAGAAAAGTCTGATTTGCCGTGGCGTTCAGGCGGTAGTGTGAATGGCAGTTTAGGCAATGATTCAGGCAGCAGTTTTGACGCAGGCAGTCTCTGCGTGGCGGCGGAGCTGTGCGAGGATCTGTGGACGGCGAACCCGCCGAGCACGGCGCACGCGCTTGCCGGGGCGAATGTGATTGTCAACCTCTCTGCAAGCGATGAGGTAGTCGGAAAGCGCCAGTACCGCAGCTCTCTGGTCTCCGGACAGTCGGCGCGGCTGCTTTGCGGCTATATTTATGCGAGCGCGGGAGAGGGAGAATCGACGCAGGATGTGGTCTACGGAGGACATTGTCTGATCGCGGAAAATGGGCATATATTGGCGGAATCAGAACGGTTTTACGGAGGTAATGCGGAGTCCGGGCACGCACTGGCGGGGACGGAGTCAAATCAAAGCGAAAATGCTAAAAATGAGCATTCGCCAGTGGGCTCAGAGCAGATTTTTGACAGCCATGCGGAGAACGGACATATGCCAGTCGAATCGGAGGCTGCTGGTGATAAAAAAACAGTAAGCGGCGCGGAAGACTCTTTGTGCTGTGGAATCACATACGCAGAGCTGGATATCAGCCGCCTTCGTGCGGAGAGAAGACGGATGACGACATTTGGGGCAGAGCAGGATCAGGAGAGCCGGGTGACAACAATTCGTTCTGCCGGGACTCCTTTGCAGAACGCTTGTTATTCAGATAATGCTTCAATGTTACGGCAGGGAGGGAGTTTGGACGGCAGGAGCGCGTTGGATTCCTTCATGGGTGACAATTTTTACTGCAGTTCTGGAATTCAGGGCGGATACACAAAGGTATGTTTTCAATTAAAAGAAGAGAAAACGGCCCTGACGCGTACCTTTTCGCCAGCCCCCTTCGTGCCGTCTGACGAGAAAAACCGCAGCGACCGCTGTGAGGAGATTCTGACGATTCAGGCACTTGGACTGAAAAAGAGGATGAAACACACGAACTCCAAAAGCCTCGTGGTCGGCATCTCCGGCGGTCTGGATTCAACGCTGGCTCTGCTGGTGATGACAAAGGCCTGTGATCTGCTGCGGCTTCCGCGTGAGACGATGATTGCGGTGACGATGCCGGGATTTGGGACGACCGGGCGGACCTATCGGAATGCGTGTGATCTGACACGCAGCCTTGGAGCGCAGCTGCTTGAGGTGGATATCCGGGACGCTGTGAACATCCATTTCCGCGATATCGGTCAGGACCCGGAGGTTCATGATGTGACCTATGAGAACTGCCAGGCCCGGGAACGGACGCAGATCCTGATGGACATCGCGAATAAGACGGGCGGCATGGTGATCGGCACCGGCGATATGTCGGAGCTGGCGTTGGGCTGGGCGACCTACAATGGCGACCATATGTCGATGTACGGGGTCAATTGTTCTGTCCCCAAGACGCTGGTGCGCCATCTGGTCCGCTACTATGCGGATACCTGCGGGGATGAACGGGTGAGCGCCATCCTTTATGATGTGCTGGATACGCCGGTCAGCCCGGAGCTGCTTCCGCCGCAGGACGGTGAGATCTCTCAGAAAACCGAGGACATCGTCGGACCCTACGAGCTGCACGATTTCTTCCTGTATTATATGCTGCGGTTTGGCTTTCCTCCGGCAAAAATCTTCCGGATTGCAAAACAGTCATTTGCGGATGTTTATGATGAGGCAACGATTCTGAAATGGCTGAAGACCTTTTATCGCAGGTTCTTCGCACAGCAGTTTAAGCGCTCATGCGTCCCGGACGGGCCGAAGGTCGGCAGCGTCGCGCTCTCTCCGCGCGGGGATCTGCGGATGCCAAGCGATGCCTGTGTGCGGCTGTGGATGGAGGAGATGGAGCGGCTGTAATGTACTTGCTGAAAGTTACGCCTGGACCAGATTTATGGTATTTCCTGATCTGAACAGACAGTCATTGGACATCCCGTGTCCCGCAGCGGGAGGTGTGACGCGAGTATGAGATGTAATCGGGTGCTCACTGTGCTGCCGTGGGAGATGAAAGAGACTCTTGATTTTTAATAGGGTTTGTAGTAGACTTGGTTTCGTTATAAATCACAGCAGGTTCTGAGCTGAAAAGCCTTTTGATACTGTTTCGTGTGGTGGCAGTTGAGAGGAATGCCGTCTGGCGGACAGCGGATGAGAGCATTGCCGTCCGGCGGACAGCAGGCGAAAGGATTTTTGGTTCAGCTAAGAGGGAAACAGGTGTGAATCCTGTGCGATCCCGTCACTGTATTCGGGTAAATTTGCGGCTGAGAAGCAGGATGCGGACAAAGATCAAAAGGTCTGCATTTCATAAACAGCTTCGTAACTTTCAATATTTTCACAAATAGTTACTCAGCTTTCATATTTACCATGCGCGGTCACGATGCCACTGGGAAACTGGGAAGGCGGCCTGCGCAGCCCGTAAGTCAGGAGACCTGCCTGTTGTGCGCAATGGAGTATTTTTTACGGATCGAATGGGAACGGTATCATGAATGGCGGACAGATGAGTCTGTCGCTGCCTGTGTCCGTATAGGAGCAGGTAGGAGAATTCATTTTCGCTGTTTCCTGATAGATTTAGAGAATGCTCCCGACCACGGGGAATTGGTCTGCGGATGGACTGGTAATTATCAAACAGTTCGGTTCAGCTCACCCTTTTACCCTGTGTAAGAGGGTTTTTTTAAACCCTTACTTATTATCACAGGAGGGAATCAAAATGAAGAGAAGAACAGTGAAGGCGCTCGCAGTCGCGCTCGCGATGACCACCGTATTTGCGATGGGTTCCGCGAATGTGCTTGCGGAGGAAGAAACGGAAGCAGCGGAGGCTGCGGCCGAGGTATCGGATGAGGATCAGGCAGCGGCCGATGAGGTGGCGGCTTTGATCGATGCAATCTATGTACAGACAAGAACAGAAGACACGGACGAGCAGTGCGCGGCGGCGAAGGAAGCCTGGGACGCGCTGACCGACGAGCAGAAGGAGCTGGTCGAGGGTGAGAATGCGGATCCGGATTATTTTGGCAGAGATACCGGCGATGCTTCTCTGGATGATCCGGGAAATGCGGACGAGATCGGCGAGAATGAGATCCTGGTGGTTAGCTTCGGTACTTCCTTTAACGACAGCCGTGTAGAGGATATCAAGGCGATTGAGGACGCGATTGCCGAGGCTTATCCGGACTGGTCGGTGAGAAGAGCGTTTACGGCTCAGATTATCATCAACCATGTGCAGGCTCGCGACGGTGAGGCGATTGACAATATGGAGCAGGCTCTGGAGCGTGCTGTGGCTAACGGCGTGAAAAATCTGGTGGTGCAGCCGACCCATCTGATGCACGGTGCAGAGTACGATGAGCTGGTCGAGGCAGTGGAAGAGTACGCAGATCAGTTTGAGAGTGTTGTTGTTGCGGAGCCGCTGCTCGGCGAGGTGGGCGATGACGCGACCGTGATCAATGAAGACAAGGCAGCGGTAGCGGAAGCAATTGTTGCTGCGGCTGTGGAGAGCTCTGATTATGACAGCCTGGAGGCTGCTGCAGAGGATGGCACCGCGATCGTGCTGATGGGTCATGGTACCTCTCATACGGCGAAGGTTTCCTACAGCCAGATGCAGACCCAGATGGAAGAGCTTGGCTATGACAACGTATTTATCGGTACCGTTGAAGGCGAGCCGGAAGAGACTGCATGCGAGAATGTCATCGAGACAGTCGCAGCTGCAGGCTATACAAAAGTCATCCTTCGCCCGCTGATGGTAGTGGCTGGTGACCACGCGAACAACGATATGGCTGGTGAGGATGAGGATTCCTGGCTGAGCATGTTCAATGCGTCAGGCTATTTTGAGAGTGTCGATACGCAGATCGAAGGCATGGGCCGGATTGAAGCGATTGAGGATCTTTATGTAGCACATACTGCGGCGGCGATCGATTCTCTGGGACTGAGTGACGACGCATCCGCTGATGAAGCAGAGACAGAGGACGCTACAGAGACGGCAGCTCTTGCAGATGGCGTTTACACGGTAAATTTTGACACCGACAGCAGCATGTTTCACGTAAATGAGGCACTGGACGGCAAAGGAACCCTGACCGTGGAAAACGGAGAGATGACTGTCCATGTTTCTCTGGTTTCTCAGAGCATTGTGAACCTCTATTACGGGCTGGCTGCGGATGCTGAAACAGAAGGAGCAGAATTGCTTCAGCCGACGATTGACACGGTTACCTATAGCGACGGCACGACCGAGGAGGTCTATGGATTTGACATTCCGGTGCCGGCACTGGATACAGAATTTGATGTCGCTCTGATCGGGACTAAGGGCGTCTGGTATGACCATAAGGTCAGCGTTTCCGACCCGGTAGCGGTAGAAGAGTAAAAAAACTTGCACGGACAGGTTTTATCCTGCCTGTGCTGGTGAAATGGGGCACAGGAACGCGAAAGATATTGTGGCGTACCATGCGCCGGATGGATGGGGTGAAGGAGACCTCTGTCCGATTAGCAGATTACAGGGATTTACAAGGCGGCCGGGGGAGAGAGGATTCCTCCGGCTGTTTTCTCACTCTAATTAGGAAGGCTCTCTGAAATTCCTGTGTTTGGCTTATGCCTGCCGCGCAACATGATTATCTCTTCGGACGAAAAGCATTAGGAGCGAACAGGTAGAAGCTATACTGAGATTTCACAAAGGAGCAGGAATATGAATAGGAAAAGAAACTGTATGAAAACCTCGCTGGCAGTTTTTCTGGCTGCGGCAGGAATGGTGCTTGTGCCTGTCCAGACAAAACCCGCACCCGTTCTGGCTGCATCCGGAACGGAACTGGTAACCGCCGCGGATCTTGCTCTTGCAGATGGTATCTGGCTGGTTGATGTGACTCTTTCGGGCGGTTCGGGGAAGGCGAGCGTGGAGAGCCCGGCGACGATTGTGGCGGATGATGGGGAGATCACGGCAACGATCGTTTTCAGCAGTCCTTATTATGACTACATGCTCATTGATGGGGCGCGCTATGAGCCGGTAAATGAAGAGGGCAATTCTACGTTTGAGATACCGGTCGCCGGATTTGACTGTGAGATCGCAGTAACAGCTGATACGACCGCGATGAGCACGCCGCACGAGATCGAGTATACATTGTATTTTGATTCGGCGAGCATCCGGGAGGCGGATGCAGATGATACGGCAGATGCAGGAGAATCGGCGGATACAGACGATACGGCAAATGCGGGTGAATCGACGAATGCAG
>JAJQFO010000119.1:0-12428 GCA_021201095.1 Lachnospiraceae bacterium | reverse complement strand
CAGACGATACGGCAAATGCGGGTGAATCGACGAATGCAGGCGATACGGCAGATGCAGGAGAATCGATGGATGCGGGCGATATGGCGGAGCAGGATGATGCGGCGGGTGTGAACAGCACAGAGGATGAGGAAACAGCGGACGATGCAGCGGCTGCGGACAGTACGATAGCCGCAGATGATACAGAAAGTGCAGATAATACAGTGGCTGCAGATGATAGAACGGCCGCAGATAATGACGCAGACGAAGATGATGGAACAGACGCGGACAATACATCAGCAGCGGCCGACACTGGCGACCGCAATTACCCTTCCGGCGAGGACTGGTGCGGCCTCACCTGGGAGAGCAGCCTCGAGCTTTTGTATGCGGAGCAGTTTACGGTGGATTATTATGAGGGCGGTTACGCGCGGATTGTCATCGCGGATGAGGATGTTTTTCTGGTCGTCCCGGAGGATGCCGAAACTCCGGCCGGACTGGAGGATAATGTGACGGTTCTGCAGCAGCCTATTGCGAATATTTATCTGGTGGCAACCTCAGCCATGGATTTTTTTGTTTCTCTGGATTCGCTGGACGCGATCCGGCTCTCCGGGACAAACGCCAGCGGCTGGTATATTGAAGAAGCGCAGGAAGCGATGGAGGCGGGCGACATTCTTTATGCCGGTAAATACAGCGCGCCGGATTATGAGCTGATTCTCGCGGAGGGGTGCGGCCTGGCAATTGAGTCGACGATGATTTATCACAATCCTGAGGTGCAGGAGAAGCTGGAATCCTTCGGTATTCCGGTGCTGGTGGAGCGTTCCAGCTACGAGCCGCATCCGATGGGCCGAACGGAGTGGATGAAGCTCTACGCAGTGCTTCTTGGTCTGGAGGACGAGGCGGAGGAGATCTTCAATGAGCAGGTCGCGAGCGTGCAGGCGGTGGCCTCAGAGGAAGCTCTGGGCAAGACAGTCGCCTTTTTCTACATCACCTCTGCTGGGACCGCGAATGTGCGGAAATCCAACGACTATGTTGCGGAAATGATTGAGCTGGCTGGCGGCACTTATGTCTTTGACGATCTGGGCGAGGATGACAGCGCACTTTCCACGGTCAACATGACAATGGAAGAATTTTACGCGCAGGCATATGACGCCGATTACATCATTTATAACAGTACGATTGACGGCGAGCTGTATACGATGGATGAGCTTCTCGGAAAAAGTGCACTGCTCTCAGACTTTACGGCTGTGCAGAATGGAAATGTCTGGTGCACCGGGAAAAATCTGTTTCAGGAGACTACGAGCCTGGGCGATCTGATTGTCGAGATTCACACGATCCTTAGCGATGAAGATGTGGACGAGAGTGAGCTGCAGTTTCTGCACCGGATTGCAGAATAAAAATAAATAGTTGCTCAATGCATTCGCTGAAAATATCCTCGTGCCGCTCGAAAAGCAACCTTATTATGAGTATTATGACGAGCTTTCGCGAAAAGAATGGAAGTGCAAAAATGACTGAAAAACAATCAACAAGGAGGCGCGTCCTGTTTTCCTTTCTGATCTTACTGGCGCTGGCTGTCCTGCTTTTTATCTGGAACGTAAATTCAGGCAGCGTGAATTTGTCAGTGCCGGAGATTTGCAGGATTATTTTCCTGCGGCAGGGCGACACGACCGCGTACAATATTATCTGGCAAATCCGTCTGCCGCGGATTCTTTCCGTCATCATCCTGGGCGGGGCGCTCTCCGTGTCAGGCTTTCTGCTGCAGACCTTTTTTGGCAATCCGATTGCCGGTCCATTTGTGCTGGGGATCTCCTCCGGTTCCAAGCTGGTCGTGGCACTGGTGATGGTCGGATTTTTGTCTTCTTCCCGGACGATGTCCTCGGGCGAGATGATCATCGCTGCGTTCGCCGGAGCCATGATTTCAATGGGATTTGTTCTACTTGTCTCTAATAAGGTAAAAAACATGTCCATGCTTGTCATCTGTGGTGTGATGATTGGCTATATTTGTTCTTCCATTACGGACTTTGTCGTGACCTTTGCAGATGACTCTAACATTGTCAATCTCCACAACTGGTCACTCGGGAGCTTTTCCGGCATGACCTGGAGCAACGTGGCGGTGATGGCCGTTGTGGTTGGGGTAGCCATGGTAATTACCTTTTTCCTCTCTAAACCGATCAGTGCCTACCAGCTTGGCGAAGTGTACGCGCAGAATCTGGGCGTGAACATCCGCGCATTCCGCGTGGCTCTGATCCTCCTCTCGAGCATCCTCTCCGCTTGCGTTACCGCGTTTGCAGGCCCCATTTCCTTCGTTGGGGTCGCGGTGCCGCATCTGGTAAAAAGCCTTCTGCACACGGCCAGACCTCTTCTCGTGATTCCGGCCTGCTTCCTGGGTGGAGCGGTTTTCTGCATGTTCTGTGATCTGATCGCGCGTACTGTCTTTTCTCCGACCGAGCTCTCTATCAGCTCCGTGACGGCATTGTTCGGCGCACCGGTCGTCATTTATATTATGGTGAAAAGGAAGGCAGGGTGACGAGTGAGAACCGACCGTATGATAATGGCGATGATTTGCGTGAATAAGGAGGTTTCTTATGCCACAGAAAATAGATAATAACACGATGAATGCAGATCCTTTTTACAGCAAAGAAAATATTGCAGAACTCGAAAGACGTGTTACGGAAATGAAAGCGGGCGATTGTACACTGAAAGAACATGTTTTAATTGAGGAAGATTCTTATTACTTCCGAACTGAAAAGCTGACCGTCGGCTATGATGGCATCCCCCTGATCAGGGAGATCGAGATGCAGGTGCGCCGCGGAGAAATCCTGACGCTGATCGGACCGAACGGCGGCGGGAAATCGACGATCCTCAAAAGCATTACGCGGCAGCTGAAAACCATCGGCGGCACGGTGTATCTGGAAAACGAAGACCTGCAGAAGCTTTCCGGCAAGGAGCTTTCGCGGAAGATGGCGGTCGTCCTCACAGAGCGGATGCAGTCGGAGCTGATGACCTGTGAGGATATCGTGGCGACCGGCCGTTATCCCTATACCGGGACACTGGGGATATTGACTGAGGAGGACCGCGCGAAGGTGCGGGAGGCGATGGAACTGGTCCATGCACTGGATTTGTGTGATCGGGATTTCAAGGCGATCAGCGATGGTCAGCGGCAGAGGATTATGCTCGCCCGCGCGATCTGTCAGGAGCCGGAGATTATCATTCTGGATGAGCCGACCTCTTATCTTGATATCCGGCATAAGCTGGAGCTGCTCTCCATTTTGAAAAAACTGGTGGCGCAGAGTCAGGTAGCGGTGATCATGTCGCTGCATGAGCTGGATCTGGCGCAGAAGGTTTCCGACCGGGTGATCTGTGTCCACGGCGAGTACATCGACCGTTATGGTACGCCGGAGGAGGTTTTTACGCCGGATTATATACAGAAATTGTATGGCATCACCGACGGCACCTACGATCCGCTGTTCGGCTGCGTCGAGCTGGCGGCAAATAAGGCTGCCCCGCAGGTATTTGTGATCGGGGGCGGCGGCAGCGCGATTCCGACCTACCGCCGTCTTCAGCGTGAAGATATTCCGTTTGCCACAGGTGTGCTGCATGAAAACGATATCGACTATGAGGTGGCCAGGGCGCTCGCTTCCGTTGTGGTTGCTGAGCAGGCGTTTGAGCCTGTCAGCGAGGAGAAGCTGCAGGAGGCGCTGGAAATCATGCGTACCTGCGGCAAGGTAATCTGCTGCGTTCCTTCCTTTAGAACCATGAACGCGCGCAACGCCAGGCTGCGCTCAGAAGCGGAACGGCTGGGGATATTAAAATGAGCTGCGGCGAATTGCATGGAAGAGAAGTTCTGGCCTTTGATTGCTTGCGTGAGGTGCCGCATCAGAAAATAATGAATGCTTTTTGTGTATAAAAAGGGAAAAGAGGATGCTCCCCGCCAGCGGAGCATCCCCTTTTTCAAATGACAGCAATTTTTCAGTTTTCTATTTCAGTAACAGGCGGTCAGGAACCATCTGCTTTGAAATCTACCATGTTTATAACCTGACCATACTGCAAAAACCAGCGATTTTTCGTTATTCCCGCGAAGCAACGAGCCAAGTAGCCGTGCTTGCGCTGATGATCTGGTTTTCGTGTGTCCTGTTCAGCGGAAATTCGGTGTTGCGAAGCTTTCATAATAATCATTCAGAAACAGTGCTGCTCTCTTTAATAAATTCAACATATCAATTCCTCCTTTTCTGCTCAGCCTTTTTTGCTGCATTGGGTTGTTTTTTCTTTCTGGAGACATCATAACGCATTGACAGAAATATGTAAAATACATATAATAAACGTGTTGCGATACTTTAAAAGTATGGAAACAACCTCATGAAAAGCATGAAAAGCAAATAGAACAGCAAAAAGGATTTGCTTTCTGTTCTGCTTTATGATTTACGAATTAAAGGGAGGAGTTCGATGGAGCTGAGACACATCCGCTATTTTCTGGCCGTAGCTGAGGAGATGAGCTTTACCCGCGCTGCTGAAAAGCTGTGCATTGCGCAGCCGCCCTTAAGCCGCCAGATCAAAGACCTGGAAGAGGAGCTGGGCGTGACGCTGTTTATCCGCAAGCCCCACGCTTTGCAGCTGACCGAGGAGGGACAGGTATTCCGCCAGTACGCTTCCAGAGTGCTGGATCTGGTAAACAAATCCGCTGAAGATGTAAAGGAAATCCATGGCGGACTTCACGGGACCATTTATCTCGCTTCCGTGGAAGGCCATGCGCCTGCTTTGTTTTCCAGGTGGATCGCTGGTTTTCAGAAGCAGCACCCGAAGGTTTCCTACAACCTCTGGAATGGAAATTCGGACGAAGTCATTAACCGACTGACAAAGGGGCTGTGCGAGCTGGCACTGATCATGGAGCCGCACAACGCGGAAGGCGTCTTTTCCCTGCCGGTTTATTCCGAGCCGTGGATTGCGATGATTCCGTCTGAATGCCCTCTGGCCCAGGAGCCGGGCGATACGGTGGACTTTCAGCGGGTCATTCAGTATGATCTGATCATTCCCTCCCGCGATTCGCGTCTGCAGGAGATCAGCGGCTGGCTGTCCTCACCGGAGAAAAAGCTGAAGGTGCGCTGCCGCATCGCCCATATGCTGAACGCTTACGAGCTGACAAGGCAGAATGTCGGCATCACGATCTATCCGGCTTCCGCCAACATCGGCACCGACTCCTCTGTTTGCATCAAAAAACTGGTAAATCCGCAGATGACAGCCTCCTATGTCCTGCTCTGGAATAAAAATCATGCGCTGTCGCATGCTGCGGAGGAATTCCTGAAGTACGTGCAGGGACTTGTGCAGGTATGATGAGCTATGTCATCCATTTGCCTTTCAGTTCAGCACGATTTTTAATCCATAAAACCGGGGATATTAAGGGGAAAAACGGCATTGGTTTGTTTTCAGTTCTGCCTGATTTTAACTTGCGAAACCGTGAATATCATGGTAAGCTATGGACATTAAACTATGTGAGAATACACGGCAGATAGTCAGAAAACATGACAAAATATACAGGAAACAAATGGCAAAACACTTGGTAAGGAAAAAGGAGGCGAGCGAACTGGTGGGAAAAATCTTTAATACAGAGGGTTACTGTGACCCGGGGCTTCATTATATGGTCGATCTTTCCGGGCGGCTTGCAGAAATCAAAACCATGGTGGATGCCGGAAAATATTTCGCAATCAACCGTGGCAGACAGTATGGGAAAACGACCATTCTGTATGCTCTGGCGGAGTATTTACGTGAGGAATATCTGGTGATCAGTCTGGATTTTCAGGGACTTTCCCAGGCAGATTTTGAGACGGAGGAACGATTCGCAGCGGCTTTTTCCAGACAGATGCTTTTTCTGGCAGACGGACTGCCGGATGAAATTGTGCGGGAACTGACGGGATACGCAGAGGGTCAGGTGAAAAACATGACTTTATCCATGCTGTTTTTCCCGTTGGCAAAGCTCTGCAGAATTTCGAAGAAGAAAGTGGTTTTGCTTATTGACGAAGTAGATTCAGCTTCGAATAATCAAGTGTTTCTCGATTTTCTGGCTCAGCTGAGATTTTACTACTTAAAACGGCGGAGCATTCCCACGTTTCAAACGGTCATACTGGCTGGAGTCTATGATATACGCAATCTGAAACGGAAGATCAGACCGGAAGATGACCATAAAGAGAATAGTCCCTGGAATATTTTTGCTAAATTTGATATAGATATGAGTTTTTCCTCAGAAGATGTGGCAGCCATGCTCCGGCAGTATGAGTCAGATTATCATACAGGAATGGATATTAAAGAGATGTCTGGTGCTATCATTAGCTATACATCAGGATATCCATTTTTGGTATCGTGTTTATGTAAATACTTAGACGAAAAAATTGCAGGAACAACGAAGTTTCAGGATAAATCTGCGGCATGGACGAAGGAAGGTCTGCTGGAAGCTGTGAAGCTTCTGGAAAACGAATCAAATGCGCTTTTTCAGTCTATGAAGAAAAAATTGAATGACTACCCGGAGCTGCGCAAATGTCTGTATGATTTGCTTTTTACAGGAAAACCGGTGCTTTATTCCTCTATGGGAGATTCTGTTGAAATAGCTGCGATGTTTGGCTTTATAAAGAATCAAGATGGGACGGCGGTGATTTCGAATCGTATTTTTGAGACGGTGCTGTACAGCTGGTTTATGTCGGAGGAATATGCCGGCAGCAGAATCTACGATGCCGGTGTACTGGGAAAAAATCAGTTCGTAGCGGGCGGTCATCTGAATGTGAGACGGGTGTTGGAACGGTTTGTAGAATGTTTCGACGATTTGTATGGAGATCAGGGCGAAACGTTTGTTGAAGATGTCGGGAGACGCTATTTCATGTTATTTTTAAAACCGATTATCAACGGTGAAGGAAACTGCTATGTAGAAGCGGAGACCCGCAATCGCGAACGGACGGATCTGGTAATCGATTACCATGGAGAACAATTCGTGATCGAATGTAAGGTATGGCGGGGAAATGCTTACCTGGAAAGAGGCGAGCAGCAGCTGCTGGATTATCTGGATCATTTTCATCTGAGAAAAGGATACATGCTGAGCTTTTGTTTCAATAAGAAAAAGAAAATCGGACTGCAGGATATTGTAATCGGCGACAAAGTACTTGTCGAAGCGGTTGTATAGCGGATATAAGCGATGAAAGTAAAGAAAGCAAGAAGGGACGTGTCCGGCTTTAGCCAGAGTACTTCCTTGTGTTCACCTGAGCATAAAATAACGATATCTCACGAAAAGCAAAGACTACGCAGCAGGTAAGGCTGCCAGGCTTGCTGCTTGCAGAAATAAAGAGGAGCTTCATGGAACAGAAAAAAAAGAAATACCGGGGCCGCCGCTCATATCTGAATGATTATGAGCTGGATGAATCCGGGGCATATGTATACAACGGAACAGAATACATCTGGAAAAGTCCGAGAAAAGAGGCCCTGATAAAAATCTGGCTGCTGTCCCTGGCTGCTTTCGCCATGCAGATACTGGCCGGGTGTGTGCCGGATGTCGGGATGAACGGCCGGGCCTGGGTGCTTCTTCCATACGCTGCTGCGCTCGCGTCCTCTGTCTCGCTCCTCTGGGGCAGCTATACGCTGACTGACGGCGGGGAAAGAATCCCGGAACACATTTATAAAAAAAGTGCGGATGCCCTTCCGGTGCGGTCCATTCTGACGATCGTTTTCTCCGGCGTGGCAATCCTGGGGGAGCTGGTGAACCTGATCTGGCAGAGCCAGTTTGACGGGAGTATTTCCGGCGCGGTGATTTATATGGTGTCGGAGGCGGCGGGGGTTATTCTTGCTCTGCTGCTGCGAAAGACCGTCCTCGGACTGGAATGGGAGAGGAAAGAAGAGCCGGAAGAATAATCCGATCCATCTGCATTACAAAAACTGGTGAAGTCATGCAGTAAAATAATGAGGGAAAAAGTATATGGCACCATTTATTTTTGACACCTATTTCAGAACGGAAAAAACTTCACATGTGGAGATGGACCGAGAACATTTGTCCGTGAGATATGAGCGCTATACGGATAAGAAAACAGGGGGTGAGATGCCGCTTGAAGCAAAATTCAGAAAAATGACTCCCCAGCCTTTTGCCATTCTGCGCAGGCTCTCGTTCTTAAGGTTTTAATTGCTGGTGCAAGTAAAAGTATTACAATACAATGTATATGACAGTAAACGACTCATCGTCGTTTGCAATATAGAATAAACATGGGAGGTATATTTAAATGAAATTTTCAGAAATGCCCTATGAGCGCCCCAATCTGGAGGAGATGAAGCGGCAGGCCGCTGCTTTTACTGAGCAGCTGAAAGCAGCCGCGTCCTACGAGGAGGCCCGCACGGTATTTTTACAGAAAGAAGAAGCTGACCGCCATATGAGAACGCTGGCTTCTCTGGCGAGCATCCGGCACTCCATTGACACGCGGGATGCTTATTATAATGAAGAAAAAAAATTCTGGAATGCCGCCGAACCAGAGCTGCAGGAGTACGGACAGCAGTGGACGATGGCCATGCTGGAGAGTCCGTTCCGCCCGGATTTTGAGGCAGAATACGGAAACCTGATGTTTGTCAATGCGGAAATTGAGCTGAAGACCTTTTCACCGGAGATTATCCCGCAGCTGCAGCGGGAGAATGACCTCACGCAGGAATATGAAAAGCTGCTGGCATCCGCACAGATTCCGTTTGAGGGCGGCGTCTATACGATTTCTCAGATGACACCGTTTAAGAATGATCCCGACGACGCACGCCGCTTGAGCGCGTGGAAGGCAGAGGGCCAGTGGTATAAGGACAATCAGGAAAAGCTGGACAGCCTTTATGACGAGCTGGTGCATCTGCGTGATGAGATGGGCAGAAAGCTGGGCTATGACGGCTATACGCAGCTGGGCTATTATCGGATGGGACGCAACTGCTACACAAAGGATGACGTAGAAAAATTCCGCGCGGCAGTGCAGAAATATCTGGTGCCGGTGGCAGACAGTATATACCGCGAGCAGGCAAAGCGCCTGGGTAAGGAATATCCGATGAGCTTCGCGGACAACGCGCTGGAATTCCGCTCCGGAAACCCGCGCCCCTGCGGCACGCCGGACGAAATCCTTGCGCAGGGAAAGAAATTCTACGACGAACTCTCCCCGGAGACCAGCGCGTTCTTCCGCACGATGCTCGACAATGACCTGTTGGATGTGCTGAGTACAGAGGGCAAAGAGGGCGGCGGCTATTGCACCAGCATCCCGGATTACGGTGTACCTTTTATTTTTGCTAATTTCAACGGCACTCAGCACGACGTGGAGGTCGTGACACACGAGGCGGGACACGCTTTCGCGTATTATATGAACCGCGACCGCGTACCGATGTCCTTAAGCTGGCCGAGCATGGAGGCCTGCGAGGTACATTCCATGTCGATGGAATTCATGGCATGGCCCTGGGAGGAAGGCTTCTTTGGCGACGACGCGAAAAAATTTTATTACAGCCACCTCTCCGGCGCGCTGACCTTCATTCCCTACGGCACGATGGTCGACCATTTCCAGCACATTGTGTTTGAAAAACCGGACATGACCCCGGCCGAGCGCCACGGTGTCTGGAAAGAGCTGCTCGGCATCTATATGCCGTGGATGAAGCTGGACGGCGAGATCCCGTTCTATGCGGATGGCGAAGGCTGGCAGCGGCAGCACCACATTTACTCCTTCCCGTTCTATTACATCGATTACTGCCTGGCACAGACCGTGTCGCTGGAATTCTGGGCGATGCTGCAGCACGACCAGAAGAACGCCTGGGAGCACTACATGGCCTACACAAAGCAGGGCGGCAGCTGCACCTTCACCGACCTGCTGAAAAACGCCGGTCTGGAAAGCCCCTTCGACGAAGCCTGCCTGCGCGGCGTATGCGCTGAAGCAAAGAAATGGCTGGAGAACTATGATCTGACGGGGATTGCGTGAGCAGGTTGAATTTGTTCGTTGAAAAGGACACACATTTATGATATGATTTGAACGACAAAAGGTCATGATACTACGGATTGCTCCGTGCTTCGCATCTACGCTTCGCTTCGGTCGGCGCCAAACGAGCGTCACTGGCGCTCGGCGCCTCGCAATCCTAAAAACACTCAGAATCCGCTCATTTTGACCAAAAAGCATGGTCAAAATGGCTACTTCTTCGTGTTTTTGCGGTCCCAAAGGTCATGAATAGGAACGCAAGCGTTCCATTCCTGACCTTTTGTCCCTTGTATCATATTATCGGAGTGTCAGTTTCTGATTTTTCGGGAGGTGGGATGCAGATGGGTTATTATCTGAACAGTACGCAAGCATATTTTCTCTACGAAAGTGAGGTAAAGAAGCCTTATTTTGTAGATAAAACAGCTATGCTGAAAAAACTGATTCCTTTAGTAAAGGAAGGAAACAACCACCTTTGCATTTCCAGACCGCGTCGTTTTGGGAAATCGGTGGTAGCAGAGATGATTGGAGCGTTCTTTGGTAAGGGAGCTGATGGCAGCGGGATATTTGACTCATTGAAGATCGCACAGGAGTCCCAGAGCAGCTTGTCAGATTCGTCGGAAGCTTGCGAAGCATTTAACTATCGGGAGTATATGAATCAGTATAATTTGATTTATATTAATTTTATTGAGGCGGCAAATTTGAGTAAATCCTACAATGAATTTATGAAGCGGATTGAGAGATTCCTGATCAGAGACTTTCGAAAGGCGTTCCCAAATGTAGAATTCTGGGAAGGTCTTTCTCCTGTTGAACTGATGAAAATGATTCATGATGATACACAGGAAAGCTTTATTCTTGTTTTTGATGAGTGGGACTGTATTTTCCATAAGACGTATACAACGAATGAGGACAGGAGAAATTTTATCAATTGGCTTGCAGCTTTGACTAAAGACAAGGGATATATCGCTTTAAGCTATATGACTGGAATACTTCCCATAGCGAAGTATTCCAGCGGCTCTACGATCAATAATTTCCTGGAGTATACGATGGCGACGGATGATTTGTTCAACGAATACTTTGGTTTTACGGAAGCGGAGGTTGATGAACTTTATCACAGGTATGAGGCGAGGACTTTGGAACGCAATATCTCCCGGGAGGATTTGAAATACTGGTATGATGGGTATCATACTCCGTCGTCAGAAAGGATGTATAATCCAAGATCGGTGGTGGAAGCTTTGACACGAAATCGAATTCGAAGCTACTGGAAATCAACTGGCTCTTACGCAGAAATTTCAACTTACATCAGGCATGACAGAGATGACATTAAGAAAGATGTGGCTTTGATGGTGGCCGGGGAAGCAGTGAAGGCAGATGTAGAGGAATATGCAGCTGCTGAGATGAGCCTGACGACACGTAATGAGATCTTGTCTGCAATGGTTGTATATGGCTTCCTGAACTATGAGGATGGAAAAGTGCATATTCCGAATAAGGAATTGATGGATGAATTTGCAAAAACAATCCGGGAGAGGAAGGATCTGGGCTATATTAACCGTCTTGCTATAGAATCTGACCGTATGCTGACGGCGACGCTGAAGGGCGATACAAAGACCATGGAGGAAATCCTGCAATTTGCACATAATACGGAAACCCCTCTTTTGGATTACAACGATGAAACGGAATTGACTGCGATTGTGAATCTTGTCTATCTGGCCGCGAGGGATAGCTACTATGTAGAAAGAGAAAATAAGGCTGGGAAAGGTTATGTCGATTTCATCTTTTATCCGGAGAGAGTGGATGATGATGGAATTATATTGGAACTGAAGGTAGATGATACACCGGAGGCTGCGATCCTGCAAATTAAGGACCGGAACTATGCATTGAAATTTCAGGGGAAGATGGCTGAAAAGAAACGTCATTTCGGCCGGATTCTGCTGGTTGGGATTGGTTACGACAAAAAGAAGAAAGCCCATTCTTGCAAGATTGAGGTGCTGCGGTAAGAGCATGGCAGGGATATTATTTGGCCATCAGCAATTGCCCTGATTTTCAGGTCAATTGCCGATGGCTTTTTTGGGATTGTGTTCTTCCCGCGAAGTAACAAAGCAAGTAGTCGTGCTGCATCGGGGTATTTGATTATCAGTGCGCTGAGTGTGGAGCAATTCGTGGGATCATTCCCCCTTTGCTACCCGTAGTCCACCATTTCTTCACATTTCACACATTTTCCAGACACATTTCTGTCAAATTCCAGACACACTTAAAGATTAAACTTGACCAGAAAAAAAGGGTTTTTGAAGCAAAAATTGTGGATTTTCACCTTCGGGGGCTTCAAAAAACGACTTTTTGAACTCAGATGTCCGCCTGATTCGGGAAACAGCTGTTAGATGCGATTATAGAATCAATTGTGCGGATATCCAAAACAATGAAAGGAGTACTTATTTATGAAGTGCGAAAGAAATGTGTATCAGGTCGCGCCGACTATGAAAAAAAAGCTTCGCGTCTGGTCGGTGCTCATGGCGG
>JAJQFO010000145.1 GCA_021201095.1 Lachnospiraceae bacterium | reverse complement strand
TTCTTTTGGAGATTATGAGACTGAGATACTGGAGATTATGAAAAACTGGTAATTGCCAGGGGATTCATATTTAAAATTCCGGGATAAAAAAGGAGGGCCGAGGTCATGTCCTGTGACCCCGGCGAGTATGAAAAAGAAAGATTTATTTTAAGCACTTGTTGTTTGCTTCTGGTAAAAAGAATACTACGGCTCTGTGAAGAAAAAATGATTGACTTGTGGAAAAATCGTAAACAGATTATGGCGGTTTTGTGTTTTGATGAATATCGCTGAATCTGATTTGCAGGGGGATTGGGAAAATGGCAAAGAGCGCAAACCAGAAATTAAAGATTATGTATCTGATGAAGATTCTGCTGGAGCAGACGGATGAGGAACACTCGATCAGTAAGCAGGACATCCTTACCACTCTGAATCAGTATGGGATCAGCGCCGAGCTGAAGTTGCTGGTGGATTCCGTGCAGTCCGCAAAATTCATCACGGCGAAAAAGTCCAACGAGCTGATCAGGAAGATCGAGAGCCTGGCGAGTAAGCACGAAGCACCCAAACTTTACCGTCAGGTGTATGTGGTAAACCGGATCAAGATCATGAACAAAAACATCTATATATATGTAGATGTGATCCACACTGCGATTGCCGCTAACGAGCAGATCCGTTTCCAGTATTTTCAGTGGAACGTACAAAAGAAAATGGAGCTGCGGCACAACGGTGCGTACTATCAGGTCAGTCCCTGGGCGCTCAGCTGGGACGACGAAAACTATTATCTGATCGCATACGACAGCGCGGCGGGCAAAATCAAACATTTCCGCGTGGACAAGATGCTCAATATCGAAAGTACAAAAGACCGCCGCGAAGGAAAAGAGCAGTTCAAAGAATTCGACATGGCCATCTACGCACGGAAAGTGTTTGGGATGTATGGCAGCGCCCGCCAAATGCGAAGCTTTTTCTAATGCGGGCGCGACCTGCCGCCGAGCAAAGCGAGGGGGCATTTCCAATGCAGGGAAGAAACTGTGAAGATCTGCTGTGAGAACCATCTTGTCGGAGCAATCCAACTTCACTTTTGAAACGAAGAATAGCAGGAGGTATTTTATGCGTAAAAAAGAAGGATACAGCAGACAAGGAGCATTTGGTACGGTTAATCATTATGATTCTAAGGGCAAGAAGATCGGCGAGAGCAGGCCGGGATTGTTTGGCGAAATGAAAAATTATGACGCCAAAGGGCACAAAGTAGGAAGTAGCACACCGAATCTGACTGGCGGATGGACCCACCGTGACAACCATGGGCACAAGACAGGCAGGACCGATCCGGGAGCGCTCAGCGATTTTTATCATTATGACGCGAAGGGACATAAGACGGGGCACAGTGACAGAGGGCTTTTTGGGGATATGAATCATTATAAGAAAAAATAAGAAAGTCTTTCTTATTCGATTATAAAGATGAAAGGCATCGCCAAATAGAAAGCAAATTTCGTTGGAGAAGAGGAAGAAAAAAACAGAGCTGGCGATGCCGAAGATAGATGAGAAAACAAACAATTATTAACGAAAATTCAGAATTTTTGATACAAAATCTGTTGAATTGTGATGACTCTTGACTTACACTATAATAGATGTTTTCCGCTGAATCTTCGATTTGCAGATAATAGGTAAGAGCAGCATTATTCGAGGGCAATTAGGATACCAATTTGAGGAGAGAGATACCGGATGAATAGCATAACTACAACCCAAACACTCGAATACTACAATAAAAACGCCGCCGCCTTTACTGCCGCCACTCAGACGTTGGAGTTTTATGAAACGCAGAATACTTTTCTTGCTTATCTACCGCCGCAGGCTTCCATTCTCGACTTTGGCTGCGGCGCCGGACGGGATACGAAGTATTTTCTGGAGCATGGCTGTCAGGTTACTGCGATTGACGGCTCCTCGGAACTTTGCCGAATGGCGTCGGAGTACACTGGCATCCCGGTAAAGCAGATGCTTTTTCAGGATCTGGATTGTCAGAATTGCTATGATGGGGTATGGGCGTGTTCTTCGATCCAGCATCTTTCGTCGGAAGAGTTAAAAACGGTCCTGATCAAAATGGCAGCAGCTTTAAAAACGGACGGAATTGTATATGCTTCGTTTAAATATGGTTCGTATGAAGGCATGAGAAATGGACGGTATTTTACCGATATGAATGAACAGCGGATAAAGGAACTGCTGCAGGAGCTGAATGTTTTTATGATTTGCAGGATGTGGATGACCTCAGACATTCGCCCGGCCAGAGGAGAAGAAAAATGGCTGAACCTGATTTTGCAGAAGAAATAATATCAGAAGAACCCATTTAGATTAAAAGCACGGATGTCATAACGGGAGACCGTTATGCGGAGCGTTTTTTGTATTATCAGCTGAAGCTTAGTATTGCTCACGCGGAGCAGATCGATATTATCGTTTCTTTTCTGATGGAATCGGGTGTGAGGATGATTCTACGTGATCTGGAAGGTGCTTTGAAGCGGGGAGCGAGGATTCGTGTGCTCACGGGAAACTATCTTGGGATCACGCAGCCCGCGGCATTGTATTTGTTAAAAGGCGAGCTGACGGAATTTATCGGATGTGCATCAGCCATGCGAAGGAAAAACCTTTCAGAGGATATCTTGCCTACTTGCATGAAATGGGCGATCTGGACGAGGAAGAGCAGGAGATCTACGATGGGATTGGAAGAGAGTTCCTGTCTCTGCTGGAGACTACCAATATGCAGAAATCCTATAAAATGCCCATACTGATAGCTTTTTATAATAACGGTGAAGTGAAAATGGAAGTTTCGGAGGAAGATGTTTTGCATGCATGGAAAGAATTTTTCGAAACGGGGACAAACTGGAAGGATTTGCGTCAAGACATTACATACGAAGAATTCCAGAAAATTACGGACAGACAGCATTTAAGCTATGCAAAGACAAATCCAATCCATTTTCTGAAAGAGTCTGGGAAAGGCTTCTTTGTGGAACGGCAGGGATGTGCGCTGGCTTTGCGCAGCGATCTGAAAGAAGCTGTCAGGAAACCTGCTTTTGTACGGCATATGAAGGATATTATTGATTATAGGACGATGGATTATTATCGGAGGAGGTATAAGGATACAGAGATAAATTAGAGGCAAAGGTGCTGCGTGTAAACTGTAACCGAAAGCAGGTGGAATTGTATGGATGAGTTGGAATTAAAACAGCAGGAAGTATTAAGAACCATGGATGTGGGATATTTGCCGTCACTTCCGGAAGAAAAACTGAGGACAGCGACTTACCAGAAGTACCCGTTAGCGGATCTGTCAGCATTGGGAACGGCGTTTCAGCCACTGGTTTCCGGCATTCAATCGGTAGTCAGTGGGGGCGGAGGCAGCGGCTTGTATTATGTTAATACAAAGGGACTGAAGATGATGCAGTTTTCCGGCAGTTCTGAATATTTGGGAAGCACTTTAATGTTGTGAGGTGTGTGAAAAGTAAAGAAAACAGTAAAAAGAAACATCATCATTTGTCTGGTACTTGATGTAGTGTTAGCAGGAGGGCTTCCAGAATCATAAAGGATACCATAGAAGCTGGATTGATAAAACCGCTTGATCCAGATACTGCGCCGAGATATATGAAGTATATTCCTGCATGGGCATGATTTAAGTTTCAGTAAGTTTCAGTATTTGGCAGTAACGGTCTCAAAAAACGTTAATGATGGGCTGTTTTGCATGATTGTACGGATTGCAGTGTCTTATTTTAAGTTTCACTAAGTTTCAAACCAGTCGGTTTATTTGCAAAGGCAGCAGAGACATGATTGATATGTTCCAAAATTCGAACCATCGGTACGGATTTTACCAGATGGAATCTCGATGTGTAAACATCTTTAACGACAAAATCATACAGGAATTGAAGAAACGCTTTGCCGCTTCTCTTCCAGAGTTTTATAAATGAAATTGTTGACGAAATTTTGAGCGGGGAGGGAAAATGGATGCCCAGAAATCATGAAGTGACAGCGAAACGGCCATTATTAAAGGAAGATGGCAGTTTAAGAGAGCCGGGATGGTCCAGGCAGCTCTGTCAGATCTATGACCGAAAACAGATCAAGGCACCGGCCTGGAGAATCAAGGAGTGGGATTATTATCTGGTGATGAATTCGCATTTTGCCGCTGCATTTACTATTTCAGACAACGGCTACTTTGGAATGCAGTCTGTATCTTTTTTGAGTTTTGATGATGAGCCATGGGAGCATACAGAATCCATTCTGAATGTTCTGCCGATGGGGCGAATGAAACTGCCGTCAGATTCCAGGTATGGTATAACGAAATTTCAAAATAAGCGTCTGAAACTGGGATTTAAGGCTAATCCAGACAAACAGGAACGGCGGATTCGCTGTAAATATGAGAACTTCCTGAATGGAGAAACACTGAAGTGCGACATCAGGCTTTCTCAGCCTCCTATGGATACCATGGTGATTGCTACTCCGTGGGCAGAGAAGAAAACCGCATTCTATTATAATCAGAAAATAAATTGTATGAGAGCGGAAGGAATGCTGTCCATCGGGGATAAGAAATACATCTTCAAACCGGAGGATTCATTCGCGACGCTGGACTGGGGAAGAGGTGTCTGGACTTATGACAACCGCTGGTTCTGGAGTTCAGGAAACGGGATTGTGGAAGGAAAACCGTTTGGCTTCAATCTGGGTTACGGATTTGGGGATACTTCTGCTGCTACAGAAAACATGCTTTTTTATGACGGGATTGGACATAAACTGGATGATGTATCCTTTCAGATACCGGAAAAAAGCTATATGGAGCCATGGATAATTACATCGAGCGACAGAAGATTTGAGATGACATTCACGCCTGTACTAGACCGGGCCGCGTGCATTGATCTAAAAATCATTGGCTCGAACCAGCATCAGGTCTTTGGAAGGATGAATGGCCAGGCAGTATTGGACAATGGAAGAATCCTGAAGATAAAAGACTTTATGTGCTTTGCTGAGGATGTACATAATCGGTATTAGCTCCAGGAGTTATAGGGCTTATAGTAAGGGAAATTTATACTACAAGTATAATGACAATCTTGAAATTCTGCGTTATAATGCGTATCAATCAGAGTACGAAAAGAAAAGATCAGCGTACAATACAAAACAGGACTACATAGCCCGGAAAGGATAAGGACATGACTTTCAGCTTTTTCTATTACCTTGTTGAAGAACGATATGAGCAGGCACTTGAGAAAAAACAGTGCTTTGATTTGGTGCGTCCATATAGGGTAAGAAAAAGCCGACTGAAATGTGTTGAGATATAACTGCTGTCAGAGAGTATGACAGGAGAATCAGACATGACAGTTCATCAGAGCCGCTTATCTTGTATGGGATAGGCGGTTTTCTTTTTGCAAAAAAACACCTCATTAGCTCAGCGGGAGAGCACCCGGCTTTTAACCGGGGAGCCATGGGTTCGAATCCCATATGAGGTATGGCGTACAAATCCCTGAATGACATCATTGACGTGATTCGGGAATAGGTGGATGTGATTGATGTATTGAAGCCGATATACAATTTTAAGGCATCTGACTGACCAGAGGAGTTACCTGTTCTGGCAGCCGGATGCCGGAACAGGAGGAAAATGAGATGTTTACAATCCCTGCCATAGATATGGCTAAGACGGGTCAGAATATCAGAAACTTAAGAATACAGGCGGGTTTGAGTGTTAAGGACTTACAGGGTATCTTTGGCTTCTCAACACCACAGGCGTTATATAAGTGGCAGCAGGGAGTCTCCCTGCCGACGATTGACAATATGGTCGTATTGGCCGCGCTGTTTGGCGTAAAGGTAGATGATATTCTGGTCATTGCTGATGAAGACAGCATGATCGCCAGCGCATAAAAAACAGAGCGAAGATGATTCGCTCTGAATAAGACTCCGTGGTCTAATGGTCAGGACACCGCTCTTTCAAGACGGTAATGCCGGGGCGCTGGACGGTCCTGCGTGCCAGTGGCACGCGTTTAGGACGGACCGGAGCGAAGCGTAGACGAATCCCGCCGGTCACCGATATGGGCAGGTAGCCCAGCGGCGAAGGCAGCTGACTGTAAATCAGCCACAAAGAAACATCGGAGGTTCGAGTCCTCCCCTGCCCATTGCTCCGATAGTCTAAAGGAAAGAATATCCGGCTACGAACCGGGAGATACAGGTTCGATTCCTGTTCGGAGTGCTATTGATAAGTGGTTTTTATTCTGTTACATCAAAATATTAATGTAAAGTTCAGCTTTAAAGCCTGATTGCTGCAGCCACACAGCTACAATCTCGAAAATCATCAGCACCAGCCCCACCCAGAGCAACACCGTATTAGCTACCCCATCCGAATAGCACATCTTCAAACAAAATCCCCCCTTTAGCGGATACAAGAGACGAACCGGCTTTTTGTTCAGGCAGTCCAGGAGCAGATGCGACAGGCATCCGATACAGAATCCTGGCAGGAATGCCGGATAAATAAGATAAACCGATCCGCCCATAAGGATGAAGAATAAAAACGAATGGGAAAAGTTTCTGTGCCCGCTGATTCGTCCTGCCACGCAGAGGACGGACATTAACAAGAATCCCATGAGGATAGTATTGGTGACATGTGTGTGTAAGATATTTTTCAGCAGACTCACCGGCTGGGTCTGTCCCCAAATAACTGAAGCTGCAATGACCGCGCCTGCGATGAGCCTTCCGTAGAGTGCGTCGCGGCTGATTTTTGTGGATTTGCAGTCAATATCCGGAATGATGGCTCCGAACGTGCCGCCGATGATGGCAGCTGATATGCCGGATACTGTATTTGGGCGCAGGAGAAGCAGGGATGCTCCGATTCCCATTGTTATGTGTGTTTTGCTCATCATTTGATGTCATTCCCCCTGATGTATGGATGTATGTGATTACAGCGCGGAAGCAGCGGTCATTTGTGAGGTGTAAAATCTACCCCGGCCTTTGCTGCCTGTTCGTGCTGGTCTTTTCGGTCGATATGGTAAATGCGGTTTCCGCGCTTGAAGTTGTAGCCGGTCTGATGAAAATGGAATGCGACATTGTACTCGACGCATTGGGCCATGGTGTCCAGTATCCAGCCGAAGTCGCAGATTCTGGCGTCATCGCCGGATTCCCCACCGCAGGAGACCAGTTCGATTTCATCATTATATTGTTTAAGAAACGGGCGGATGTTGATGGCCTCAAGCATCGGCTCGTGAATGATCTCTTTATGGCGGATTGGAAGCTGCAGAAAAACAGGAAGCCGCTTTCTGGTCATGGACTGGTTTTCGTGCAGCCGTGCCATGGATTCCATGTTGCCATAAGCCCCTCCCGTATCGGCAAATTTCTGCGACCTTATTTTGCTGTAAGAAACAATTTATAGTATTTTATCATGCGGTTTCTGCTTGTACAATGCTTTATTGGACAATCTTCGTCAAGCTGTCTCTGACTGCTGACAATTCAAAGAAGAAATTTTGCATCATGTAAAAAAATAGATGAATTTTCCCTGAGAACGCTCTATAATGCAACCATGAATGGAGTGAAACAGCATGAGCGAGAAAGTACATAATGAAAAAGAAAATGAAAGTCAGCTCCGGATTCTGTACCTGTATCAGATTCTCTTGAAATATTCTGACCAGGAGCATCCGATGTCTACGAAGGAGCTGCTGCAGGCGATGCAGGACTATCACCAGATCAGTATGCACCGGACGACACTTCCGAAAGACATTGCCGCTTTGCGTGATTCCGGCAAAAGGGTTTTATGAGTGGAGTCCGTCTAAAGAAAAATACTGGTTTGAGGACGGCTCTCTGATTCTGTTTCTGGCAGGCTGCTTCAATTCACAAAGGAAATTTGTGATCATCACAACGAGTACAAACGCTTCTGTCTCTCCCATCCACACTCGCATGCCGTTACTTCTGCCTGAGAATGAGCTGGAGGGTGGCTGTTCGATGACGATTCGGTGAAAGCGATGCTGCAAAAAACACCGCAGCTGCTGAACAGGCGAACGGATTATGAGCAGCTATCGTTCTTTTCTTAGATTAAGTACAAAGGAGCCAGGAGTGTAATGTTATCAGAACCAATTATTACAATAGATGTACATGGAATGACCGCTGATAAAGCATTAGGAGTGATTCATCAAAAGGTGGATGGTGCCGGAAGTGAGGTGTATGAGGTTCACGTTATTCACGGTTACCATGGCGGTACGCGTATACGCTCAGCTATCAGAGAAGACAAAGCTGAAAGGTTTCGGCGGCAGGGTAATGTTTGCTGAGGTGAATTATGATAAGGATGCGAAAGGCGAAAGCATCCTGCGTGCTTTATTGAAAAAGTGAAATAGTGGTCCACAAAAATCGGATTATTCTAAAAGATAGTGATATTTGAAGGTGTGTGCAGCAGGTGCGTCTGTCGGTACAGCCGCTGTGAGAACCGTGCATAATACAGCGAGGAACATGGCTGACATGGCTATGAACAGGGAACTGACAGAACAGCAGGCACTTTTGATGCAGGCTGCCCCTGATTCTCCAAAGGAGCAGGAACTGGAAAAGCAGAAAGACGCAGCAGCGAAGCGGCTTCGGGGTAGTGCCTGCCAGAAAGTAGAAATCACTGCGCATGATGGTATTCATCTGCCCGGGCATCTTCATTTGGCCGAAAAACCGAAAAGAACGATTATCGCGGTGCATGGATGGAGAGCTTCTTGGACAGGAAGGTTTGGCCTGATTGCAGATTTTCTCTATGAAAATTACAAGGCTTGTTCCGCTCCCAAACGGCTGCTGATCGTACCGGGTGCCGGACACTGTCAGGGGTACCAGCTGGAGCAGGAGCGGTATGAGGAGAAATTGCGGCGGTTCTGGCAAGAATTTGATAAAGTGGATGCTGACTCATGAAAAGGGGAAAAACGGAGATTTTGAAAGAATGGATAGCAGGGCATAAATACTGCTACGCTATGCTGTACCTGGGTTGGCTACGGAGGTATTTATCCTGTAAGCGCTGCGGGCCGGGTAGTTGCGGCTGTCCTCCCTCATCGGCATTGCAGTCGTTGTATTGTCGGCAGGCATTATTACAGCAGGATAAAATTAAATAAATTCTTCTTGCTTGTTTGTACGGGATATTGATATCATGAATCAGCAGTAAGTGACAGGGAGACCTGTCAGAAGACGCAGGAGGCAAAAGATGTATGAATTGATCCAGGCGGCTGGAAACAGCTATTATATTCAAAGTCCGGCGAAAATCGGACTGGTGAGGCTGAACGAAAAAGAGGTATGTCTCATTGACAGTGGAAATGATAAAAATGCAGGGAGAAAGGTGAGGCAGATTCTGGATGCCAACGGCTGGCGGCTGACAGCAATCTACAACACGCATTCCCACGCAGATCACATTGGCGGGAATCAGTATCTGCAGAAGCAGACCGGGTGCAGGATTTACGCGCCTGGCATTGAGTGCAGCTATACGCGTCATCCGATCCTGGAGCCGGTTTCTCTTTACGGCGGCTGTCCGCCCAAAGACTTAAGGCATAAATTTCTCATGGCACAGCAGAGCGAAGCAGAGTACCTGACTGAGGCGGCTTTGCCGAAGCACGCTTCTGACGATGAAAGTAATCATATTTTTAAGGATAATCAAGCTGACAATTCAGCTGACAAGCCTGGCGGCTTTTCTGACGGCGGCCGGATCCTGAAAAGTGTGGAAGAATCCGGGGAAAAATCCGCTCACAGCATTCTTGAAATCATTCCTCTGCCGGGGCATTGCTTTGAAATGGCCGGATTCCGCACCGCGGATGATGTTGTGTATCTGGCGGACTGCTTATCCAGCCGGGAGACGCTTGAAAAATACCAGATCGGATACATTTATGATGTTGCAGCATATCTGGATACGCTGGATAAGGTGCGGTCGCTGAAGGCGAAGCTTTTTATTCCTTCGCACGCGGAGCCGACGCAGGAAATCGCCCCGCTTGCGGAGCTTAATATCGCAAAGGTTTGTGAAATCGGGGAAAAGATTGTGGATATCTGCAGTTCACCAGCCAGCTTCGAACAGATTCTTCAAAAGCTTTTTACAGAATACCATCTGCAGATGAACTTTGAACAGTACGTGCTGGTTGGAAGCACGGTGCGCTCCTACCTTGCATGGCTGAAGGATGGTGAAAGAATTGATGTGGAATTCAGGGAGAACATGGCTTACTGGAGCGCATGCAGATAGTGTGTTTGCCGCGCTGCAGGATTATAAAATTCCGTGCAGCCGCTGCAGAATTGTAGAAATTATCTGTCGTAGAAATTATCGTGAAGTTTTATCGGTTTTATCGGAATGTTTTTAATAATTCCGTGTTGACATTCCGAAAAAATGTGTTAGAATACCGTCATGAACCAATAAACATTTACAAAAAACACAACTACGCTTTTTGATCTAAATGGATGCAGCAGAGTCAATGGGTGTAGTGCGTCATAACGCAGTATGTAAGACACCTGTTCGCTTTAGGGACGAGGTGTTTTTTCTTTCCCTTTGATTCTGCCGGATACTTGGATCCATTGCGGGGTTGGAACTGCGTAGAGTTTCCCAACAGAGACATGGTGCTGCTGATTACATCATGGGGCAGCTCCCGACCGCGTAGTTGTGTTTCCATTTCAGAAAAGAGAAGGAGTAAATGTTTATGAAGATGAAAAACGGTTCTATGGTATGTGAGATTTCTGTTGCTTCTGATGCTGTTTATGTTTCCTATGTTCCCTGTGTTTATCAAAATGATACGATCTGCTATGCAGTAAAACGCTTTTTTGCCCGCTGCGGAAAGCTTTGCCGGGAATGTACCTTTGAGAGCTGGCAGAACCGTGTTGGGAAGAGAAAAAAGAAAAACTGCCGTTTTTGCTATCTGATCCCCGCCCTTCTGATGGAGCTTCCGGGGGAATGGGTACGAGTGACAGGAGTGATTGATGAGAGAGGAGCAGAAGTACAAAAAATTGAAATTTTCCCGAATTATCCGCTTCCCCTGGCAGCGTAGTTTGCTCCCCGCGGGTTGCGCCATCATTCTTCCCGGCGCTATCTGCGCGGAGGCGTTCGGCGGCGTAGCTCGCCCCATGCGGGTTGCGCCATTATTCCTCCCGGCGCTATCTGCGCGGGAAGCGTCCGGCGGCGTAGTTTGTCCTCCCCCTGCAGATTATGCTCCTCGTCGTGTGGTATTCTGCACGTTGCGCAGAATATTCGCCGTATTTAACAAAGGGGGCGTTTTGATATTGACGCGGTAGCGTTTTTGGTTTTCAGAGAAAATCGGAATCATGTATGTGCATACTTACTGAGCAAATGTGGATGTAGGCCGTAAAAGCGGCGGAAAGGAAAAGCTTATGACGAAGGCGTATACTTATGAAGATTACCTGGAGACCCCAAAGCACCTCACCTTTGAGCGAATGACTGAGCTTCACAAGGAGCTGGTGCGCGAAGTGGGGACAGATGAGGAAGCTCTCGAATTTTATGGCGAGCTGCTTGCTGCGGCTGCGAAATATGCCAATACGCGGGCGCTCTGGTGCACGATGGGTCGCGAGACGAAAATGGAAAAGGATGGAAACCGGACCTCGCAGCATGACTCGATTATTACGAATCTCACAATGCTTGCGCGTCTTCTGAAAATGCAGGGCAAATCAGCCGCCTGGAGCTATGAGCTTGGCTGCGATACGGATCGAAGCGGGCGTAAACCGGAGGGATATGAACGAAAAGCACTGGGGGATTTTGCCTGCTATCTGGCTTTTGTCAGTGGAATTAACGCCAGGTAAGCTGACGGGCAACTGATTTTGCCATGAGTAATATATAAGAGCCGCGAGCAATATATAAGAAGATAAGGCAGTAAAACAGCAGAAAGCAGAATAAGACAAAAAACAAAGCCAAAAAAGAAAATGGGAAAACAGAGAAAATAAAAAATGGAAGATATGAGGGAGTGCCTGGCGACGTGTGGGGGTCGCCAGGCGTGAGTTATGAAATGACGTTGGATAATTATCCAACATCAAATTATTTTCTATCATGGAAATATGTCCAAAGTATGTCCAAAATATTAAAAGTTCAGTATCGTGCAGTGTCCGTTATTTTTCTGTCATCATGCGGATGATTTCTTCGTTTGTCCCGCGCATCCCTTCCCGGCCGAGCCCGGCAGTTAAACACTTTGGAGAGGCTTACACCTCTCTTTTTTGTTGTAAATAAG
>JAJQFO010000268.1 GCA_021201095.1 Lachnospiraceae bacterium | reverse complement strand
CCTTAATTGTAGTGATCAATTTCAGTTCCTCCTTTTATGTCATTTATAGCACAGTGCTGCACTTATCAAGCCAATCGCACAGATCCTTCATTTCTTTTGTCAGATAACGGATATTCTCCATATCGGTCTGTGTACCAGCTACTAATTCCTGTTCAAACACATACACAACATTCCTCTTACAGCTTTCCAGATCCTTATGAAACGCGATTTCCATTTCCTCACCTATACGCATGCTTGATTCTTCAAGCTTCTTCATTACCGCCTTTTTGTCATGCAGTTGCTTGATTTTCAAAACCGGGAACGCAAGCAAAATCGTTATGCCAAGCCCTGTACACAGCACAGACGCAACCCCCACACCCGCTAGCAATACGGGACTGTACCAAATCCCCTCAGGCGCTGAGACATCAGCCTCAATAACTGTTTTATCAAAGGAATTTACATTCATATTCTCCGGCATATTATACTTCATGCGGATTTCGTTTATTTTGCTTAACAGGCTGATCTCCATGATTCTATACTGATGCTCAACAAAAACCTTCCACTGTTCCTTTGTATTTTCAACCACTGTCTGAATGGTATTCTGAGTAATCGGAATGGAATCCAGAGACCGCGCATTCTTTTCCTTTATGGAATTTTTCAGATTATCCATATCCAGTTTAAGTTCCTGACCAAACTCGCTGATCCAGTGATCCATTTCCATACCGGCCTGCTGACATCGTTCCTGAATTTGACGGTTAACATGAAGTTTTTCTCTCTCCGCGTTCATTTTTTCGCGGGTTTCTTTTATTTTTGACTGCAAAGCAGCTTTCACCTCATTATTCACCCATCTTTCGCAGTTCTCCTTGTGTTTTTCTCTGCGAAATTCTGATAATTCCCGCCGTCCGGTTTCATCATTCTGCCACATTGATAAAATCCTGGAAGCAATCTGCTCGTAAGCGATATCCGATACCCTGTTATCCCATAATACCAGCTGTTGGCTGTTCATATTAAGATTCTCCGTTCGCCTGAGGCATACCTGAATAAACTCATCGCTTTCTTCCTCTGAAACATTTTCAAGACCCTCAATGACAATGAGCGCATCCCATACCCGCGTTGCGGTAACTGCGTCAATCATGGATCGTCTGAATGCGGCTGCCGCATCCATTCCAAAGATCATAACATCCATGCCGTCAAGCGCCTTGCAGGGAGATATTCCATCATAAAAAGCTTTATCCCAAACAATCACATAAAAGCGAATGGGAACCGCTTCCCAGCGCTCATTATGAGCATGAAGGGTTTTAAAATCTTTATCATCAGAACCATCAAATGTAATGCATACCGATTCCTGATTCGCGGTAATCAGTTTTTCCGGCATAACATTCTCTCCAACAATCAGGTTGGGCAGCCGGTTCTGATCTGAAATAATCGCGACTCTCAAATATGGAACATCCTCCGGATCAGATATGTTCTTAAGCTTATTTTCCAAATCTGTCATTCCATATTCCCTTGCTTTAAGCAATATCTCCTCAACAAAATCATACATAGCGTAAACCTCCTTTTTCATTCATGATTGATTTTCATTTCATATCAAAAGTATAGCAGAAATTTTCCCCAATTATAAAATCACGCATATTCCGTCTTCAATCAGGCATTTCCGGCACATTGCGCCTCCCAGTCTTCCATTTCAGCCAGGAAATCTTCCAACCGCTTAATCTCCCGCTCATGTTTCTCCCAAAGCACGGTATACTGTTTGAAAACATTATCATATAGTTCACGATAGTGATCCATGGCGGAATAAAATGCAGCAAGACAGGTATCCTTTCTTTTTCGCGCATATTCCACCAGATGGCTGGTGCATTCTGCCATGATCCACCACTCCTGTTCGGCCAGTGACTTGCTAAGAGCGTCCATGACTTCCGTCCGCGCTTCATCTGTTTTATGTCGGTTCGCTGTCATTTCAAGAAACGATCCGGCAGCCCATCTAATGGGGCCAGAATAAAAGTAATCAGATACATTTTTTCCGATGCGGCCAAAAAAACCGCCGTTTTCACTGTTATTCATTCCCATTCTGACATATATCCGGCGCATCAGATCTTCCGCGTTTTCCTTCAGGCTGGTCTGCAGTTCCCTGGTTTTTTCATCCTCGGGTGCGTGCTCCACAATCGCGTGACAGCATTCCTGCATTTTTTGATTCGCGCTGGCGTAAAGTTCACTAAAAGCATCGCTTATTTCCTGCATTTTCTTTGTCAATTCATTTTCAAGAAATGCAAAAGCCGCATTTACCCGTTCCTCCATTCGGGTTCCCGCAGCGTAGGATTTAATATCACTTCTTGTTTTAGCTTCACTTAAATCAGAAGCAACCAGCTTTTTACAATTTGCTGCCGCCGTATACCACTGATAGCTCAAATCCTTCGTATAGCATTTTTCATTTATCGTCCGATCAAGCTTTTGGGCCAGATCCTTTGCAATATTTTCCAGTCTTTCAGGTTTATTCTCTTCAAGCATTTTTTTCTGGCAAATCATCTCGTCACGGCGTTTCAGAACAGTCGCTCTTGTTTTTTCCATCACTTCATTCATGCCGGCCAGAAGCATTTCGTTCATGAGGGCGTCGTGGGATCTTTTCATATACTCCCGCAGGTCGGACAGCATTGTCTGAAATTCCTCCTGCCATAAACCGCCGTCGCTAAACTCTGAAGCAGAAACCATATAGACCGGCACCTCCACCTCAAACCTTGTCAGCAGCAATGCCTGAACATACTCCAGGATCTCATCACGCTCATCCTCCGGAATCAAATCAGCTTTATTAATAATAATCAAACTGTGCGACATGAAACCCTCTGCGTTCGCTCTCAGGAAATTTTCCAATGTGGGGCCATATATCTTTTTGGGGTCTAGTACCAGCAGCAGCGCATCCGCCTCCGACTGAAGGACATTCTGCGTTACTATCGTATGACGTTCTCCCATTTCTCCTGCGGCGTCAATACCTGGCGTATCAATCAACCTTGTTTCTTCTCCCAATGCGTAATCAGGAACCATAACAAGCACCTTCTTCAGATATTGGGCGACCAGCCCGTCTGAAGTTAAAACCGCGATAAGATTTTTTGTTTCAAAGCCATGGTCAGGATCACCGCTGTACCCGTAATGATACTCAAGATATTTTAAAAGCGCGAAAACCTCTTCTTTCTCCAGAAGCAAGGGGTTTTCCATAAGTCCGTGAAGTTCAAATGACTTTCCATTAAGCATATGCACTTCTATTGTAAGCACTGGCTGTCCGGAACAGTACAGGTATGTAGGCACAGCCGTACATGCAAGCAAATCTGTTTTCAGTAGAGACAGACCCAGTATCCCATTAATCAGCGTACTTTTGCCGGCGCTGAATTCTCCAATAATGGATAAGTTGAGATAAGGAAGATTCATTCGCTGCAAAACCTGATCGTAAGACGCTTCGATCGTCTTCGTTGCCTTTTCGCTCAATACAGATGAGTCGGCAATTCTCCTGACAAGCTGCAATCCCTGCCGAACATGCTCTAAGGGTTCCATTTTCCTATCCCTTCTTATCGATCATTATGACGCCGTGTTTTTCTCTGTATCCGAATTCTTTTCAAGATACGAAATTTTTTTAAGCATCAGTCTGCGTGCGTTCACGCGCTCCTCTATCTTGTAATACAGTTCATCTGGAATCTTTTTTTCAGGCTTCTTTAACTCCTGATCCACTGGTATCGTCATCAAATCACACCTTCCAGGGTCAATTCTTCCACATCCTTTAGTGCCTCTTTTTTTTCTTCCTCTATAGCTTCCAGTGTTTTCTTTTTATCTTCCGAGCCATCCTCAGAGTCCTTCTCTTTTTCACGAAATTCCTCTGCAATCTTTCTCATATCCGCTTCTGCAGCATCCTTCTCAGAATTATCCTTTGCCAGTTTCATAATATAATACTTTGCCATTTCTGGTTCATGCTTAAGCCAATCCAGGGCAATCAGAGCATTAATTGGCTGCATACCGACTTCATTTACCAGAAAATCCGCAGTAACATCTTCCACAATCGTCCTGGGGAGTCCTTTGCCATTAATCCAATTAATGACCCAGCCTCTGCTCTCCTCATCCATCGCCCTTACCGACAGAAACAAATTCTTGATTTCTTCCTCTGTATATCCGTAATCACTTTTCTTCAAAAAGCTGTAAAATGTCTTATATCCGATTTTAACTTTCATTTTATTTCTCATTTTTATACCATCCCTTCCAATGCCATCGCTGCAAAGCTGGCAGCGTCATTCTCAATCGGCTGTTTTGCGTATGCTTTAATATCTGTTTCTGCCTTAATATAGTGCTGCATATTATACGCCCACTCGGCGCGGCGCTCATCGCTGACATCCCAGAAGCCAGGCTCCTCAACAGCCCGGTGCTGCACCGCGTGACGAAGCTCATGAACAATTGTATCCAGAAATTCCTTTACAATATACTTAAACTTTTCATTGTCCTTATCGACCATAAGATACGAGACATTAAACACGGCCTTCTTACTGCCAAAATTATAAAATCCCCACATTCCGCTGTCCATGAGGGCCACATCAATATCTATATCCAATCCATAGGCTTTCGCTAAATCCTTAACAAAATCCGAAGTGGCCTGAACGCGATCTATATTGCTCATATTACCGATCGCCTCAGCGGGATCCTCTGTAAAATGTTTTTTTATAATCTCCCTTGTCTCATTGACTTTTTCTTTATCTGTTTTACTCATTTCAGACCTTGATTCCCGGGGAACCTCAGGCTGCTTTTTCCTGCCGTCCATCCAGGTTTTGATTATTCCCCAAAGCCATGGTGCTACTTTCGTTGATAATAAAATAACGATCATTCTTATCTGATTTTCCGTCAATACTAATCCCATAATCTATCTCCTTATCATCAGGTTTCTTTCTTGCTGTTCAACCATCGGCGCGATATCATTGATACGCTTTTTAAGTATCTGATACACAGCCTGATCATACGCGCTGGAAAATGTACGATTACAACACAGCAAGGCGTTCTCTTCAAGATCTTTTTCCCACGCTTTCCTCTCATCCTCACGCATCATGGCGGCGTTTTTCTGTCTCAGACGGCTGTACGCATCCAGATGCTCCGGATGGTAATCCGTATTCTGAAACAATACCCTGTCCGCGGTCGGCGTAAATGCTTTCCTCAGCATTCTGCAATAAGATACCGCGATGCTGTCAAGATTTTCCGTTCCATCACCATAAAGGCTGCTCTCATTGATCGCGCGGATAAGCTCCTCTTCCCAAAGCCTCGGCGTGATTGCCCCCCGCCCCTTAAGGTTTCGCAGAGCAACATTGACGACCTTTTGAATATCCGAGCCAATGGCTATGCGCGGATGGTTCGGATCCGCAGCCAGTGTTTTCTGGATAATCCGCTGCAGAAGCTTCTCGTCCATACAGCCCGGTTCAAAAAGCTCAACCTCATCTTCCTGAATGCGCTTTGCTCCGGCAATCGTGTGACGCGCACGCATCATGGAGCTCTGAAAAATCTTCACGCATTCTTCCTCGGTCGGAAGATACACAGCATACAAAGCATCAAAACGGCCGCTCCTGAAAAACTCCTTCGGCAAAGCGCCGATATTATTCGCGGTCGCAAACAGAAAGCACGGCTTTTTATTCGACTGCATCCAGCCAAGCATATAGCCGAACATGCGCTTGAAAGCACCCGAACCGTCATCTCCATCCGATCCGCCCGCGCCGGAAAAGCCCTTCTCAAGCTCGTCTATAAATAAGACGCAGGGAGACATGGACTCCGCCAGCTTAAGTGCGTCGCGCATCCGCTGCTCGGATACACCCTGGTATTTGTCCATAAGACTTCCGATATCCATTTTAAGCAGGGGAAGATCCAGCTGGCGCGCCGCGAACTTCGCAGCCTCGGACTTTCCGCAGCCTGGGATGCCGCACAGCAGTACGCCCTTCGGCGGAAGCGTTCCGACCTCGCGCTTATAATCGTTGGAATTCTTTAAAGCCTGCTTCTGATTCATCAGCCATGCCTTAAAACCCTCCATACCGCCGATATCTCCGTCCTTCTCGCACTCCTCCAGGATACCGCCCTCCATCTTCTGGGCTTTCCGTTCAGCGATAATTTTTTCTACGGTATCCGCTTCCTCCAGCGAAGTTGTCGCCTGGATTTTCTGGAGAGTCAGCACGATCTCTTCCTCCGAAAAACCCATAAAATTTGTGCAAAGCGCTGACAGGTAAGACTTATTCTCCGTAAGCTTCGGATCCGCGCCGGTTTCCATGAGCAGAATGCTGCGTATTTCTTCCTCATCGGGATAACCCACATCAATGACTTCCGTGTAATTCGCCAGCAGCGGAGAAAGAAAGACCTCAGAACCATATAAAATCACTATACTGCTCTGGAGAATCATATAATTCTCATGATTGCGGTCTTCGTGGGCAAGCACGTATCTCTCCAGCTCCTGATAAATCTTTCTGCGGCTCTCTTCCTGCTGATTCCACATCTTATAGGTCCAGATCACAGGAACTGTCATCGCCCCCATTGTCCGGGACGTCGGATAATTATCCCTGACATAGTTCAGGCAGTCCTCCGCAGGAAAAACATTTGGCTCCCGATGATCCTTAAGAGCCTGCACCTGTTCCTCCTCCCGGCGCTCAAAAAGCGGTCTTTTATAATATTTCCCGCTTGACTCTCCGTTGAGCAGAACAACAAGAGGCGACTCTTTCTCTTCCACAATTTTCTGAATCAGTATGTCTGAATCTGTTTTGATGTAAAGGATCGGAATGCCGCCCATCATGGCAGAGCGCGCTTTTTTCAGAATTTGTTTCAAAACACCTTCCGCAGCCAAATCCATTCCCCCTCAGCTTTCAATCTTATTTTCAAAATAGGTCATCATCATTACAGCAAACGCCCGGTCGATAATCTCCTCGGACCGCGTTTCATAGTTTTCCATTGACTTGTCGATGTTTGTGGCAAAGCTTCCCATGATTTTGGATTTTATCTGAACGTCCTTCATGGCACCCTGTAATTGCTTTGCCGCCTTTTGCCGGACATATTTTTTTCTCGGTTTATCCAGATCATCATCCTTTATGAATGCATCGGCAAATGCCGCCAGAATCACGCCAATGATTGCACCAATAAGCTGTCCTATCGCCGCACCTGCGATCACAATCACCGTCATTAAAACATATCCCAGCGTCTTTCTTACCAGCGGCGTCATATCAATGCTGTTCACAAACGTTGCGGTATCCAGCTTTCCGTCCTTGAAAATTGCGTCTGAGGAAACCTCCCTTAATACGTCCTTTGGAAGCATCAGCGCTCCCGCTATCTCTTCAGAATAGAGTCTCGCGACCTGCGTGTTGATCGCCTTTTCATAAATACCGGAAAGTTCTTCCTTAAAAGCAGCGATTTTTTCATCACAGATATCCGTCAGCACCTTCTGAAATGCTTCTTTCTGAATCTCCTCCTCCATGCTTTTTTGAAGGTTGCGGACTGTTTCCGTATCATTATCCTTGAATGCCCATGTGTTGACACACTCCAGCGATTTTTTCGTGATCTCCTCATAAATCGCATCCATAACTTCGTTCTTAAATTTTTTCACGGAAGCGGTTAACTGCTTTTTTACCTCAGCTTTGGCAGCCGATTGACACTCCGATACCTTTTCATCCGTAGCCGCCACCCATGCCAGTCCGTTTGATACAGAATAAGCGGGATTATTGTCCCTCAGCACCATTATTTCCGGGAATACCTCGTGACACAGCGATACAATGAAGTCCATTTTGCAGGCACCGCCTGTCAGTACGATCGTCCCAAGCGGCTCTTTCTGTCTGTCGATTGCGGCCTTTGCCTCCTGAAAGAAGCTGCGGCAGGCTTCTTCCCATGTCTCTACACTGGTTCGCCTGCTTCCTTCCGCAATCTGAAATGTATCTTCAGAAATCACGCTCTTCATCAGTCCGCTATCCACTCTGAGAACCGCATCCGTCTCCTCCCCGGATGACCTGTCCTCAAAGCTGCACACCATCCGGTGTCCTTTGGGTCCGTATTCGTTATTAAAATATGCTTCTTTGGCAGCGCGAAGATCATTCTCATTTTTTACCATGGATTCTTCATCCGGCTGTAAAGCCATGTTTCCAGAAAGCTGCATTGCTTTTTTTAAGGCGCGAAGCGTCATATTGCGTTCGATTATGTAAGCGCCAAGTGTCCAGCTGAACTCAATCAGGGTTTTCCCAAGGTGCATGTAGGTAAAATCCGCTGTAGAAGAACCAAAGTCAAAGACCGCCGCTCCATTCGCCGCCGACACCCGTTTCGTCTTAGAACCTTTTCCGAGGCAGCTGTACATGGCGGCTCTTGATTCTGGAACAATCCTGACGGATTTTACACCGGTCGCCCTTTTGGCCAGATCCGCGTAACGCCGCTGCATTTTACTGCTCGTCCACGCGCTTGTCGTTGGACAGCCGATCAGCAATTCCAGGCTGCCGCGATCCTGCTGCGTAAAATCTCCACTGTATTCCAGAATATTGTTGATCAATGCATATAAATAACAAGCCATCGCCATTCCATGCGTAAAACCGGTCTCCTTTACCAATTCTGAATCACTGCACAATTCATCGAAATGCTCTGGAGACGCCTTAAAATACATAAGCCTTTCGCCACTCTCTATATAATAAGGAAGATGGTTCCCAATCTGAATTGTCCCCAGCTGTTTCAAATGGCTGTAGCTTGGCTGTTTGATATTCTGTAACGTACGCATCTGTTCTTCTGTCAATATCATTTGAGTAAGAACCACCAGGTCCCTGTCCGAAGATGCAGCCAGCCGACGCACTTCAAAGGCATCTCCCTGTTCTGTGTCTGTACGCAGAAGATAGGCCGCCGCCGTTTCACAATGCCCCAAATCAATTCCTATTATCTTACCCATCTTATCCTCCTGTTTTTATGAATCCGTTTTTATGCATTTGCTTTTATGAGTCTGCTTTTCTGCCGTTGTTTCGCCGGTCAATCCATGACTCACTGCACTTATTTCCGCATATAGACCTTCAGCAGCTTTTCTTCTATTTCCTTCATTTCTTTCTGATAAAATGCCTGAATTTCCAGGGCATTCATTTCTCCAAGAGGACTGCCCTCAGCGTCAGGATCAAATTGCCCCATCCACTCAGGCGTCAGAAGCTCTGTCAGCACCCTGTACAGGTTCGTGCCTTCCTCGATATCCCGTGAGTACCTCAAAGTCCGCTCCTCAAGAGATTTCAATAAAAGCGCTATATTTTCTTTTGCCGCTTTTCCCGACTCCCCCTCTAAAGAATTCTTCCACTCATCGCATTCCAGCAGCAGCTTACGAATGTCATCGTAGTCCTCTGTCCTTACGATGTCCTCCGGCAGATATTTTTTCTGATATTTTTCCATTCTGGTACGAATACCGGGAATCATACCGAGCAGCCCAATCTCCTGACACTCCTCAGTCAGGAAATTACAGATGGCATTTCTCTCAGAACCAGCATTCTCAGCTTTCTTCCCGGATGTTGTTTCCCACTCCGTCTTCATTTTTTTAATAAAGCTGCCCAGAAAGAAGATATAGTTGTTATATCCCTTTAACACCAGAAGCTCCGGATCATCCGTCGGTTCAATCATATTCGCAAAGTTTTCAATTTTCAGCAAATAATCCAGAATCCCGTCTTTCTGGTAATACATCCTCAGCACCTGTCCCGAACGATCATAGACCGGTCGTTCATCCCTCCATGACCGCCAGTTTTTATAGCATGGAGCAAGATCTTTCGCGAATGCCATCCTTCTGGCTGTATTCTCATGTTTAAAAGCTTTTTCGCTGCCTCCGATTATATCCAGAAAACAATTCATTTGTTTCAATTCACGTGCACAGCTCTCCCATTTCATGGATAAAACAGCCTTTTTTTTCACATGCTCGGCAGTCGCTTCTCCCAGGCCTATCCCTCTTGTCAGAATTTCATTTAATCCCATATAATCTATTGTCCTCCAAAATGAATATATGCTCTTTGCCCAGTCCCATGGTGCCTGATTTCGCTCTTTCCGGAAATACTGACTGCACTTTCAAGGGCATCCCTGTTATCCGGTTTCTTCGGAGACGGAAATCTGCTGTATGGGTCCAGTGATACGATACGCTTTCTTTCTGCTTTGGGTGCTTTTTCAGCAATAACTGAGCCATCCTCCGTCAGCAGCTCATATCCATTTGCTCCGATGCGAGCCTCAACGATGGGCGTCATAATCATATCCAGCTTTAATTTTGCCATATAATCCTTCAGTGCCTGATAGTAAGAGGCATTTACTTTTCCGGATGAAATACCAAGGAATCCATTATTCCCCGTTCCGGCAGCAAAGCAGGAAAAATCCTCGCTCAGCGTCCACCTGTCCGCATCCGGAGAATATACAGAAATATCGCTTTTCGCGTAGTTTTCACGAATCAGGGCAAGATTATCGCTGATACTGACCGCAGGCAGAAATTTTATAATCCTGCCCGCAGTCACATTACAGTAACGGTATTCCTTTACAGAAAGGCTGCATCTGTAAATCAGACTGCCATCCGCATCGCTGTACAACTCAATCTTTACCGTCTCGTAACGATTTCCGCCCGACCGCGCCTCGACACGTATCGTATTGATTTTGTCCCGTTCCGTTATCGTATCTGATGAATAATACCAGAAACGATAGGGTTTTTCCCTGGTTTTCAGATATAAGACGCTTCCAATACCGGAAAGAACCCGGATCTCTTCTTCCTTCTCTTCCTCCTTTTGCTCCTGACGCTCAAAGGATATCTCCAGCGCGTCCATCTCCGAAATCTCACAGATGGCAAGAAAAACAAGCACTGTTTTCGTATCCTCCGCGGAATCCGAAAAGCCACCGGATTCCTTTATATGAGCAATCTTATCATCAAGCTTCAGTGAGGCACACTCCGCCTTAATCGCGTCTGCTTCTGTCTCTGCCGTCTGGATGCTTTCTGCCGCAGAAGTCAGCTCTTCCTGGATGATTGCTTTTAAAGTTTCTTCTGCCCCAATGCATTTCGGCCATTCCTCCGTACGGGTAAGCAACTCAAGCCAGAACTCCTTATCCAGGTATTCCATGGTAAACTTCTCATCAAGTCTCCAATCCTCTGTCTGCTCCGTCGGCACCTTCTCTGCTTCCGGCCTTTTATAAGGTGTCGGAAGCGGCACACAATGCACCTTCGCAAATTCGACGAACGTTGTGCGTTCCCTGTAGATATCCCATATGGAGAAGTGTTTTTTAAGTTCAGTAAAGTTTAAGATGCTTTCTCCATTTAATTTTAAAATCTTTCTCATGCATTTCTCCACTTATAATTTTTGATTCATTTACGCATAGACCGTATCATCCGCTGCCATCTGTGAAAATTCTTCCTCATCCATTGTGGTTTCAGGATTTCCATCCGCTGCGTCCTGACCCTTTGCGCCAGCAAGCTTCCTCCACAGAGACTTTGCTATCTTTATAGCCGGCACAATGATATGTTCAGACGCATAGGCAGCAACCAGACGGCAGCCATCGGCAATTGCCCTGACACTGGCTTTTACTTTATTAAAGGCTTTTACATGGACTGCCTCCCAGTCATTAAACGCCTTTGTAAAAAGCTTCCATGAACCATAGGTAAAACCAGCTGTCACAATCCAGTCCAAAGGACACAGCGGTGCAAAAAGAGCTCCAAGGAAAACAACACCCACCGTGCAGGAAAGGCCTGCCAGCGATGCAATCACCAAAATACCAAGGATATGGAACAGCTTTGCAGCCATACGCTCGGTCATACTTCCATTGGCAACAGCTTCCAAAATCCGGGTTTCTTCCATCTGTGCGCATACCATGGTCGCCACCTGCTCCGCTGTAACCTCAGCGGAAAAATTCGTATATTCACCGCTTTTAATTTTTGTATAGGCCAGCATTGCCATAATTCCTCTGGATTCAAATTCTTTTGAGCCGAAATCAATCAGAAGTTCTGCCGCCGCATCCGCATCCGAAATATTCTTAAGTTCGTCAGCTGAATGCATCAGGCCACCCAGAAGAATATTGGAATTGAGCATGGCTTCCTTCGCCTGTGCCATCAGTTCCCTCTCATAGATTTCCGTCGCTTCCTCCTCTGACACGGAAAGACCTTCAATCTGTGTCTCTATTTCCGCTCTCCGCTCGTCGCTGACCGCTCCCTCCTCGTCAAATGCCGCTGTTATGGCCGTAATGGACGCAGCAAACTTCAGCCAGAATGTACAGCGCTCCGCCGGTGACTTATCCTCGTTGATTTCTTTCTGAAACTTGTCAATAAATCCGTCCAGATTATTCCTGGCGTATTCATAGTTACCATCAAATTGCCTGACGCTCTTTAAAATCGCGTCCGCCATGACCTCGCCCTGCTTCATTGTTT
>JAJQFO010000179.1 GCA_021201095.1 Lachnospiraceae bacterium | reverse complement strand
GTTACAAAAACATCAAATTTGTGTCTTGACAAAAGTCATTACATATCAGTTTTTTGAATGGTGTGCAGCCTTTCGTACAACCAGTCCTGCAATCTCCATCCGAGTCTTCCGCTTCCGAAGGGGCGACTCCTTTTTCGGATGTCGCCATGCGGTGGCTTGCTTACAAAAAATTATCGCTGAAAGAGTCCTCCTACGCCTTTTATTCTATCATGATCGAGAAGCATTTGCTTCCGGATTTTGGAAAGCTTGCCGTCAGAGAGATCGACTCTGAGCGGATCAATACCTTCCTGTCTGCCCAAAAGAAAAGCGGGCATGTGAAGACCCAGGGACCGCTCGCTGATAAGACCTTATCCGAAATCAAATCCATCCTGACCCGGATTCTGAAATATGCAAAATCTCTGCATTTGATCGGCGAGGTGCCCGAATCTGCGCCGGTTACTGTAAAACAGAAGGCAACCTCTGTGTTTACCGAGCAGGAAATAATTCTCATTGAAAACAGAGCGCAGGAAGAAGAAACACCTTTTGCCGTCGGTCTGCTTCTTACCGTATACACCGGGCTCCGTATAGGTGAGCTGTGCGCCCTGAAATGGGAGGATTTCGATTGGGCCAACGGCACGATTCACATCAGTAAGACCATAGCCCGCGTCAATGACGTCAACGGTATCTCCGGTGCAAAAACGCATCTTGTGATTGGTTCGCCGAAGACCGAGAGCTCCAACCGCATCGTACCGATTCCGCATAGTGTCCTGGCCTATTTCAAAGCGCACGCCGGAGCTCCCTCACATTACGTACTCACTGGAAGAGCAAAATTTATGGAGCCGCGTGTCTGCCGCGCCCGCTACACTCGCTTCCTGAAAAGAGCCGGAGTAAAGCACCACACGTTTCACACCCTCCGCCATACCTTCGCGACGAATTGCGTGGAACAGGGCATGAACGTGAAAGCCCTCAGCGAGATCCTCGGACACTCCGACGTCTCCATCACACTGGCGCGGTACGTGCACCCCTCCATGGCATTGAAAAAAGAACAGATAAATAAACTGAAAACATTTGCAAATCGATAAACAACAGTCAGGTTTAACTTCTTCTATATTTTATAGCGAAAACTCTGCAGCAAAAAGCACCCCAGGAGCTGTCGCCAAAGCTTACGGCAACTCCTGGGAAATTGTGCGCAAAAATAACAGAAACGGTTTATCTCGTTTCGTCTGCTCAAAGATTCCTCTTACTTTTCTATCAAACATCTCATGAAGCTTTTTATAGAGCCCTATCCTGTCGGCACAAAATCAAAAACAGAACTCATCGCCCGTGGTCAAAATCGTGGTCAAAACCAACAAAAAAAGGCCGTTATTACAACAAAAACGACCAGAACTTATCCCTTTTTGTTAAACTCACGGCTTACCTCGGCGCGTACATCATGCAGGTTCCCTGCCGCCAGAAATCCTGACGAGGGTATTACACATGTTATTGTACACTAAAAAACCCAAAATGTATAGAAAAATTTGTGAAAAATTCATAGATTTTGCATTTTGTACGGTGCTTGAACTGAAAGGTCAGAAAAAAGACACCGGCAGGTCATTAAACAAACAAGGAGCAGGGAGACAGGAAGCCAGGAGCTGGCAGATAAGCCGTGACCACCTAAAGATTATACACAGGGCTGCCCCCGCTCGATTAAGACTAAAATCCGGACTCCTGGACGCGTGACGCATCGCCGCCGCGGACAAGCCCGGACGTCATAATGAAAAGAGTAAGAATCGCGCAGAAGATGGAAAGACAGAATGCCGCTCCAATGACAGGAGCGGAACATTCTGACATTACGAGGGCGGTATGGCGAAGCTATGCCTAAAGCAGGACGAGGAAAATGGGCTGGATTGTAGCAGTTATTTTTATCCTTATCTTTATCTTGTATCTTCTGTTCATTCATGGCGCGTCCTCCGGCAGATCGGAGCGGTACCAGCAGAAGCTGGATGACGAGCAGATGCGCTGCGTGAGCAGGGACAAGAAAAGGGAAAAGAATAACAAAAAACAAAAGTAAAAAGAAAAACGAAAGGGTCAAAGAAAAGATTACCGAATGGTGAGAAGAAGCGCCCCTCTGAAGCCGACGGTGCAATTTATGGTGCAGGGGGAGCGGATGACAGATGATATGAAAAATACGACAACAAATATTACAACGACGGCAGACAGAAGCAAAGAAGAATCAGAGCTAACAGAACTCAAAATAACAGAACTCAAAATAACAGAGCCAAATCCTGGCTGGAAAGAAACCTGGCCGGATATTTGCGTCTGCTGTGGAAAACCGGTGCCGGAGGGACGGATGATCTGCTGGTGCTGTGAGCATGAATTTGATGAGACGAAAATGAATGCATTCATGCCATAGCAATAAACCAATGGCAGCAGAAAAAATACTTGATTACAATTTTATTAGGAAAGGATAAAGAAAATGGGTAAAATGAACATTGCCGTGGCAGGAACGGGATATGTGGGCCTGTCGATGGCAACACTTCTTGCACAGCACAACAAAGTAACAGCGGTAGATATCATTCCGGAGAAAGTGGATAAGATCAATCATCGTCAATCTCCCATTCAGGATGAATACATAGAAAAATATTTAGCGGAAAAAGACTTGGATTTGACCGCAACGCTGGACGCAGAAGCAGCCTACTCTGAGGCGGATTTTGTCATTATCGCTGCGCCGACCAACTATGACACAAACAAAAATTTTTTTGATACATCTGCGGTAGAGACAGTCATCAACCTGGTAATGTCATGCAATCCAAACGCAATTATGGTTATTAAGTCTACCATCCCAGTTGGCTATACCACATCTATTCGTGAAAAGACCGGCAGCAAAAACATTATTTTTAGTCCGGAATTTTTGCGGGAATCCAAAGCCTTATACGATAATCTTTATCCGAGCCGCATCATCGTTGGCACGGATTTGAATGACGAGCGTCTGGTAAAGACCGCGAATACTTTTGCGGGGCTTCTGCAGGAGGCTGCGATCAAGGAGAACATCGACACGCTTATTATGGGCTTTACAGAAGCGGAGGCAGTAAAACTTTTTGCCAACACTTATCTGGCGGTACGCGTAGCTTATTTCAATGAAATCGACAGCTATGCGATTCAAAAAGGTCTTAATACCCGGGATATTATCAATGGCGTCTGCCTGGATCCTCGTATCGGCACCCATTACAACAATCCAAGCTTTGGCTATGGCGGCTATTGCCTGCCAAAAGATACAAAACAGCTCCGCGCAAATTTCGTAGAAGCGCATGTGCCTGGCAGAGTAGTAGACGCGGCGATAGAAAGTAATTATGAAAGAAAAGATTTTATTGCTGCGGAGGTTCTGCGCAAGGCTGGCTATAACGGAATGGATGAGGACATCAGCCTCGAAAACAGCACAAAGACTCCGGCAACGATCGGTGTCTATCGCCTTGTCATGAAGAGCAATAGCGATAATTTCCGCCGTAGCTCCATCCAGAGCATTATGAAGCGAGTGAAATCCAAAGGCTGCAACGTCATCATCTATGAGCCGACCCTTCCGAATGGAGAGCTGTTCTACGGCAGCAAAGTAGAAAACAACCTGGAAAAATTCAAGACAGAATGCAGTGTCATCATTGCAAATCGATATGAATCCTGTTTGGATGATGTGAAGGAAAAAGTATACACACGAGATATATTCCATGAAAACTAGGAGAGTTATGAAACGAATACTTGTAACTGGCGGTGCCGGATTTGTCGGCGCCAATCTTTGCGAACGCTTGGTGCTGGATCCGAATAATTATGTGATTGCATTGGACAACCTGTTTACCGGGCGACTGCAGAATCTGAAAGAATGTAAAAAGCATGAGAACTTTGCATTTATCCGTGCGGATGTCCAGGAAAAGATTGATATCCAGGTCGATCAGATCTATAACGCAGCCTGTCCGGCCAGTCCGCCCGCTTATCAGGCTAGCCCCACCAACACGACAAAAACCTGCGTACTTGGCGCAATCAATATGCTGGAGCTTGCCAAACGTTATGACGCAACCATGATGCAGTTTTCCACGAGCGAGGTTTACGGCGATCCGGAAGTACATCCTCAGGTCGAGAATTACCGCGGCAGTGTCAATCCTGACGGCATCCGCAGCTGCTACGACGAGGGAAAACGCGTCGCCGAATCCCTCTGTTTCGATTACAACCGCGAATTCGGCACCAAAATCAAAGCAATCCGCATCTTCAACACCTACGGCCGATACATGGATCCAAATGATGGCCGCGTGATCAGCAACTTCATTATGCAGGCTCTGCGCGGCGAAAACATCACCATCTATGGCGATGGTTCCCAGACGAGGAGCTTTCAGTACGTGGACGACCTCATAGAAGGCATCATCCGCATGATGAACGACAGCCGCGAAGACTTCTACGGCCCAGTGAACCTTGGAAACCCGGGCGAATTCACAATGCTGGAGCTGGCTGAAAAAGTGCTGGCTTTGACTGGCAGTAAGAGCCAGCTGACTTACTGTCCATTACCCAGTGATGACCCGACCAGGCGCAGGGCCAGTATTGAAGTCGCAAAGCGAGAACTGAACGGCTGGGAACCGAAAATCACGTTAGATGAGGGATTGGAGAAAAGCATCGCATACTTCCGACAGTACGTAGTATGAGCTTTGCACCAAAGGGAAGGAAAAGAAATGATTGATACAGAAGCAGGAACGGTTGATGGAAATCTGGCAGAGAAGAATATCGCAAAACCGGGAGATCACATACAGGTAAAATCTGCAAAGACCAAAGACACAGCAAACATGGCAAATACAGTGGATACGGAAAATGCGGCAGGTGATAGAGCAAACAAATCAAGCAAGACATTGGGGAAAAAAGCATCAGACACGGGACTGTCCTACGCAGAGATTGCTGAAGGTAAAAGTCTGTGGTATCGGTTTTGGAAACGGTTCTTCGATATCGTGCTTTGCTGCGTGGCTATGATTCCACTATCTATCGTATTCGCAATTGTCTCTATTTTGGTTGCCAAAGAAGATGGACGGCCAATTTTTTTCGTACAGGAACGTAACGGGTTAAACGGAAAAGTATTTCGCATGTACAAATTCCGCAGTATGTGTAAAAACGCGCCGGAATTACATAAAGAACTGATCAAGGAAAATGAACTCGACGGACCTGCTTTCAAAATGAAAGATGATCCCAGAATTACAAAGATAGGGAAATTCATTCGGAAGACAAGCATTGATGAGCTACCGCAGCTTATCAATATCATAAAAGGTGATATGAGTATCGTGGGACCGCGTCCGCTTCCTACATATGAGACGGCAGAATGCAATGAATACCAGAATCAGAGACTTTTGGTAAAACCTGGTTTGACCTGTTACTGGCAGTGTAGTGGGCGGAATGATATCGAATTTGATGAGTGGATTGAGATGGATTTGAAATATATTAAAGAAGCGAGTCTTTGGACGGATATAAAAATTATATTGATGACTGTAAAAGCTGTACTATTAGGAGATGGAGCATATTGATGCACTAACCATACGAATGGGACGAGGAGAATGAAAAAAATATTAATGGTTTGTGAAGCCTTTGAAGGTGGAGTGTTTTCGTATTTGGTTGATCTGGTGAATGGGTTAACTGATAGATATGATATTTACATTGCTTATGCTGTACGTCCACATACTCCACAAAATGTTAGAGAATACTTTAATAAAAATGTTTATTTGATAAAAATGAAAAATTTGACGAGAACAATTCAAGCTAGGAAGGATATTTTGGCTTTTTTTGAGATTCGCAAAATCGCTAAAGAAGTTAAACCAGATATAATTCATCTCCATTCTTCCAAAGCGGGTGCCCTAGGTCGCTGGGCTTTTAGTGGTAGAAAAACGTCAGTTTTCTATACACCGCATGGATATAGTTTCCTGATGAAGAATCATAGTGCTGTGAAGAGGTTTGCTTATAAGATGATCGAGACTGTAAGTGGAAGACGGCATTGCACAACCATTAGTTGCGGCGAAGGCGAGCACCAGGAAACTTTGAAACTGACTAAGAGAGCTATTTGTGTAGAGAATGGGATCAATATAATCGATTTGGAGAAAGCGTTGGATTCCGTCCGGCGAACTTCATCCGATCAGTTTACCGTGTTCACGCTTGGAAGAATATGTGCTCAAAAGAATCCCACTCTTTTTAATAAGATAGCGGAGAAATTGCCGGAAGTTCGTTTCCTTTGGATTGGTGATGGCGAGTTAAGAGGGGAGCTAAACGCACCAAATATAGAGATTACAGGCTGGATGGACAGAAAAGATGCACTTTCATATTCGCTGTCCGGTGATGTGTTCATTTTAACATCTCTATGGGAAGGGGCACCTATATCGCTTCTTGAAGCAATGTTCATGATGAAACCTTGTGTAGTCAGTGATGTTATAGGAAATCATGATATTATTCACAACGGTAATAATGGATATGTTTGCAATGAAATATCTGATTATGTGAATGCTATAGGTGAGGTGAAATCTGGAAATAGCACCAAGCTGGTAGATGAGGCACATAAAGATATTTTAAATAAATATAACACAAAGGTAATGGTTGAGAAATATTCAGCTATTTATGACAAGGCTTGCGAGAATACTGGAAATTTTTTACCAAATTGAATTTTGAACGCTTTTTGTATATTCCATAGATGGCTATGATATCTTTTTTAAAGAAATGTGGTCTGGGATGGGTAAAATCTTAACAGTGCATATGTTTTCAACGATGGGTATGCAAAGATTCTGGACGTATTCATAACTTCGCCGTATAAGAAAGAAGGAGCGGATTTGCGGATATATTACCTACAGAAAGATATCGAAATAAAAACTAGAGCCAGTAATTACAAGGTGCGGGATTGCAAAATAATATCTAATAGATACAAGCTAAGGATCTTAACGATGAATTGGGGATGAAATCGGAAGAAGTTCTATGAAACAAGGTGAATCAACTGGAAAAATCGGATGAATTATAATGAAAGAGGAACCCACGATAAGGTAGTGAGGAAACAAGAATGAAGATTGGAATATTAGGCGCTGGTACTTGGGGGACAGCACTTGCGAGAATGCTGTCGAATACAGGAAATGATGTAGTTATATGGTCTGCAATTGAATTAGAAGTGGAGGAGTATTCCCGAACAAGGCGACATCCGAATCTGCCAGGTGTGAAGATACCGGAACAGATAGATTTTACAGTAGATATCAAATCGGCTTGTGTGGATAAAGACATAGTTCTATTTGCTGTACCGTCTGTATTTGTAAGAAGTACCGCTATTAAGGTGGCAAAATATATTGATAACAGTCAAATAATCGTAGACGTAGCGAAAGGCATAGAGTCAGAAACGCTTTTTACAATGACGCAGATTATTGAAAAACAGATGTTTGAAATGCACAGGTATCCACAGATAGTTGCGCTGTCTGGTCCTACTCATGCGGAAGAAGTGGCGTTGGATTTACCAACGACTGTTGTTGCTGCCTGCCAGAATCTTGAGACCGCAGAAAGAATCCAGAATGTGTTTATGAATACATGCATGAGGGTTTACACAAACCAGGATGTCCTTGGAGTTGAATTATGTGGTGCGTTGAAGAATATTATAGCTTTGGCTGCCGGGATTGCCGTTGGGTTTGGTTACGGCGACAACACCAAGGCTGCGCTTATTACGAGAGGGTTAGCTGAAATTACTCGCCTTGGAGTGGCAATGGGGTGTTTGGAAGAAACATTCTCCGGGCTTGCTGGAATTGGTGATTTAATTGTCACAGCGACAAGCAAGCATAGCAGGAACTATAGGGCAGGTTACCTGATTGGAACGGGTATGAAGCCGGAGCAAGCCGTGAAAGAAGTTGGCATGGTGGTGGAAGGAATCAATGCGATTCCTGGTGCTATGCATTTGGCTTCAAAGTATGGTGTTGAGATGCCGATTATTGAAGCTGTCAATGCTGTGATTTATGAAGAAGCAGATGTGAGGAAAACGGTTTCTTCACTAATGAAGAGATCTAAGAAGTCTGAATTGCCAAAGTCAGCTTTGAATTTGAACTTTGAACATACAGTTATAAAGAATAGAGAAGGATTAAATATGAAGAGAGTTATAACTTACGGGACATTCGATTTGCTTCACTATGGACATATAAATCTTTTGAAAAGAGCGAAAGCTTTGGGGGATTATTTAGTGGTGGCGTTGTCCTCCGATGAATTCAATTGGAATGAGAAACATAAGAAATGTTATTTCACATACGAGCAGCGAAAAGCGTTACTGGAGAGCATACGCTATGTGGATCTTGTTATTCCGGAAACGAATTGGAAGCAGAAGAAAATTGATGTTCATGAGTATCACATTGACATGTTTGTTATGGGTGATGATTGGGAAGGAAAGTTTGATTTCCTGAAAGAGGAAGGAGTTGAAGTTGTTTATCTGCCGCGGACTCCAGAAATTAGCACTACTCAGATTAAGCTAGATTTAAATAAAAAATAGCGAGTTGTGGATTTACGTTACATCAGTGAGAGCTCCGTAAAGGGCATGACATAGAACTGTCAGAAAAAAATCATTTCCTGTTTTCAAGAAAATAGCACGTGAAATTCTCATGCTGTCTAACTGAAACAGAAGAGAGTTGCTATAAATGTGATGCTTTTAATAAAGCAAAAGATGAAAGCGGTATGGCATATAACGGTTCGGAGAGCCGAGATTGATTGCCCCTATAATGTTGGGAAGAAAAAACATGGCTTAGATTGATGATTATAAGTTAGAAAGTGACGAAACCCTAAATTTCAGGCGATAAGGATGAGCATTTGCTGGTAGTAAAAAGAAATTTTTAAATTATAAACTTTTTTATGTATGAGGATAAAGAAATGAAATACAATTATAGCTATTTTAAAGATGGTATGCCAGAGTGGAAACGCAAAAAAGATCCCATTTTGTCAAAAATATTTTATCGCAAGGTGGCTTTTCTGGGCGCGTCTTTGTGCGCCAATCTTGGTATAGATGCAAATACGGTTTCATACGCATCGGTAATTATAGCACTTATAGCGTGTTTTTGCTTTTTGTTCAAAAGTCACGTCATGATAATCACAGGAGCCGTATTAATCAATATATGGCTTGTTATGGATTGCATAGATGGTAACCTTGCAAGAAGTGTGAAGAAACAACCGTTTGGAGAATTCGCCGATGCCATCAGTAGCTATATTCTTGTTGGCTTTATGTGTACATGTATGGGCTTTTCTGTATATCAAACAGGTGGAATGCTATTTGAAGAAGGGTGCCCATGGATAATTATGATAGGGGCATTAGCCTCATCTTCGGATACTATGATGAGATTGATATATCAGAAATATAAAGCTATAGCTGCAGATATGGTAAAGGAAGGAAAGATCGAAAAGGAGGAAGACAAGCGTACTGATCATAACAATGTAGGATCTTTTCGTGTTCGTGTAGAGGCTGAATTTGGGATAGGAGGGATTTTACCAATTGCCATTCTTATTGCCTCTATATTTAATATATTGGACTTAGTCGTGATATATTGCTTTCTCTATTTTGGACTATCCTGTGTTGCAATGTCTCTTTTATATATAGGGAAAGCAATTAAACACACAAAGGAATATGAATTTCATAATGAGGAGCCAATTAAATGAAACCATGCGTAAGTATACTTATTCCGATATATAAGGTTCCTGAAAATTACTTAAGAAGGTGCATAGAAAGTGCAACTTCACAAACTTTGAGGAATATAGAGATTATTCTAGTAGATGATGGCTCTCCCGATAATTGTGGAAGAATTTGCGATGAATATGCAATAAAAGATCCAAGAATTAAGGTGATTCATAAGCCTAATGGTGGTTTGGCAGCTGCAAGAAACAGCGCATTCGATGCTGCTGTTGGTGAATATATAACATTTTTAGATGGTGACGATTTCTTGGAAACAAATGCCTGTGAAAGAGCATTTGAAACAGCTAAGGAACAGAATGTTCAAATGGTGTTCTGGAACCAATGTACAGAATATTCTAATCGGACAGAAAAAATAGAGACTATGGGGAAAAAACCGATTAGATTCAGCAGCAAAGGATGTAGGGATTTACAAGTACGAGTCCTTGATTTTAATGGTAAAATAGCGCAGGTTTTTTCAAAATTGATAAGACGGGAGTTTTTACAGGATAATAATATTCGCCATGTTGACCATCTCAGCCAAGGGGCTGAAGGCTTTGTCTTTAATATTCAATTGTTTAATTATTTGGAATCAGCATATTATTTACCAGAGTATCTTTTACATTACGTCTATAATGAAAACTCAATTACGCATACGCCTAATGAAAATAATTATTATCAAATAATTAAGTGTTTTGAGTATGTTGAGAATTATATAAAGAATTGTGAAAGACAAAATGAACTAGAAGAGATGCTTTTAAATAGAATACTTTATGTGATAGTGACTACTGGCATATCTGGATATTTTAATCCGTTTAATTTGGAAAAATACTCTGAGAAAAAAAGAAAATTTAAGTTGTTTTTGAATCAGGACTTAATAAAGAAATCTTTACAAGAGAGTACCCGTGAAGGACTCAATAGGCAAAGAAAAATAGTTGTGTATTTGGTGGAACATAATTGTTTTTGGGGACTTAGTGTTTTGGGAGCAATGAGACAGATTCAATTACGGAGAAAATAAAATTGTTTTAAAGGCAAAAAATGTGTAATGTCTGAAGCAGAACATGGTCAATTGAATGCAATATGCAAGCACAATATTTGAGAAACAAGGATAGAAGCATATTTATTTGTATTAATTAATAATATGATTCGTGACGAATCCTTGGAGAAGAGGAATAGAAATGATATATGTAAATATTACTGGCGGTTTAGGCAATCAGTTATTTCAGTATGCATTTGCAAGAAAAATTCAAAGGGAAACCGATCAAAATATTACACTTAATATCTTTGAATTGCAGAAATATGATAATAAAAGACGATTTGAATTAGATAAGTTTGATTTAGTGAACCACGTAAAGATAAGTGGCCAAAAACCACCATGGTATGTGCATCGGAGAAGCATAGTAGGGAAGGTGATAAGAAAATTTTCCGAAAGGGTAATGTTTAGCATTGGTTTATTACATAATTCGTGCGTATGGTATGGAGAGAAGAAAATATCTATCCCTCTATTTAATAAGGATAAAGATATATATATTGGCGGATATTGGCAAATGGGAGAGTATTCGAACGATATAATTGAAGAATTAAGGCTTGATTTCACATTGCAATCTCAATATCGAGAGGAAGTGAAAAAATGGGAAAGCATTATATCTAATGTTGAAGATTCTGTATGCTTACATATTCGCAGAGGGGACTATGTAGGAACACCTTATGAAGTATGTACTATCAAATATTATGAAGCAGGGATTAAGTATATTTGTGCCAAGTTAAAAAAGCCTGAAATCTTTGTGTTTTCCGATGATATGGAATGGACGAAAAAAAATATTAAATGTTCTGAGAACATTAATTATATAGATGAAGGATATAAGGGATATCAAGACATGTATTTAATGTCATTATGCCATAATTTTATTATTTCAAATAGTACTTTCTCGTGGTGGGGACAGCACCTAAGTGATAGAAATAAAATTGTGATAGCACCAAGTAAATGGCACAAAAAGATAGATAATATCTCATTATATGAAAAATCATGGATACTAATAACAGATAAAGGGGAAGTCCTATGAAAGTTGGAATTGTAATTCTAAACTATAATAGCTATGGGTTGACGCAGAAATTGGTAGAGCACATTAGAAATTTTGAAAATATCAGTAACATTATCATTGTTGATAATTGCTCTACAAATAATTCTTGTGAAGTATTGCAAAAGATATGCTTTGGTAATGTTGAGTTGATAAAAACAGCATTCAATGGAGGCTATGCATCAGGTAATAACGTTGGATGTAGATATTTGATTGATAATTATAATCCTGAAATCATAATAATTTCAAATCCAGATGTTCTTTTCGATGAAGATTATGTTTTGAATGTGTGTCAGGCTTTTGAAGAAAACCCAAATTATGCTGCGTTTACAGGATTAATGTGTTTTCCAGATGGAAGACAGGATAGCAGGCAGTATTTGCTGTTGCCCAATTATTGGGAAGATTTAATGAATTGTTTTGCAGTAGGAAGGATAATTGTTGATAATTATTTGGATAAAAAGATACATGTAGATTATCAGAAGAAAATCAATATTGTTAAAGCTCTTCCGGGAAGTTTATTTGCTGTCCGTACTAGCAGTTTCTTAGATATAGGAATGTTTGATGAAAATACATTTTTATATTATGAAGAGAATATTTTAGGAAAAAAATTCGAAAATAGTGGTATTAAAATGGGGCTGCTTACAAATTGCAAGTATCTACATAATCATGCAGCGACTATTGGAAATTATGT
>JAJQFO010000209.1:46222-58923 GCA_021201095.1 Lachnospiraceae bacterium | reverse complement strand
GTAAAACAGATTGTAGAGAGTGAGGCGAAGAATGATGAAGACGCTGAATGAATATATGGAGATGCCTTATCGTATGGAAATCGTAGAGGACATGGATGAAGGCGGATATGTGGTGTCTTTTCCTGATCTTCCAGGATGCTTTACTTGTGGTGAAACAGTGGAATCAGCAGTGAGCAACGCTAAGGACGCAAAGAAAGCATGGCTCGAGGCGGCTTTGGAGGAAGGATTGGAAATTCCAGAGCCAGACTCATTGGAGGGTTATTCCGGTCAGTTTAAATTGCGAATTCCGCGCAGCCTGCATAAGTCACTGGCGGAACATTCCAGAAGAGAAGGAATTAGCATGAACCAATACTGTGTGTATTTGCTCTCGAAGAACGATGCTGTACATGTGGGAAAATAATGAGCGAGCTTGCATTTAGCAGCCTTTTACAAGATTATAAAAAAGAAATCCGGATATTTCACAAATCGCACAGATACGGCATAATATAGAGAAAAAGCAGTCAGTGTGTGCGAAGCGTGGAAATAAAGGGAAAGAGATTTTTAAAATTACTCCAGTATTTTATGCTCTTGATTTTGTTTGCTGCGGCACTTTTTCTGCCCGCGTATGGCGCAAAACGAGAGGCGGAAAAGACCGCAGGAGGTGAAGCTTCCGAAAGCGAGCCGGCGGAGTATGAGACCGCCGAAAACGGAACTGAGGAGGCTGATGGTTCCGGAAGCGGAACGGCAGAAAATGAAACCGCCGGAAAGATTGTCATCGACCCGGGGCATGGCGGGATGGATTCCGGCATGGTCGGGGAGAGCGGTGCAAGCGAGAAGGTGCTGAACCTGATTTATGCAAAAAAGCTGGCAGCGCTGCTGGAGGCGGAAGGCTATGAGGCGGTGCTGACGCGGGAGACGGAGGACGGTCTGTACGACACAGATGCATCGAATAAAAAGGCGCAGGACATGGAGCGGCGGGTGGCGATCATAGCTGAGGAGGATCCATTACTGACGGTGAGCATCCATCAGAACAGCTATCCGGAGGATCCTTCTGTAAAGGGACCGCAGGTGTTTTATTTCGGGCAGTCGGCAGAAGGGGAAAAGCTGGCGGCGGCGATTCAGGACAGCCTGAATGAGGAACTCGCCATCGAACGGCCGCGTACACAGAAGGGGAATACGACTTACTACATATTAAAAAGGTCGGTCAGTACGACGGTGATCGTAGAGTGCGGATTTCTGACAAATCCGGAGGAAGAAGCACTGCTTCAGGAGGAAGCCTATCAGGATCAGGTGGCGCAGGCGATCTGCGACGGAATACTGGATTATATCCAGGGCGGAGTGTAAATGGAGTGCATGAGCCGGGCGTTGCATAAGCCGCAAAATTTCATGCGTGGTTTTGTGCATAAGCCGCAAAATTTCATGAGTGGCCTTGTGCATAATCCGCAAAATTCATGCGTGACTTTGTGCATAATCCGAGCGTAAAAAGAAGGCACATACAATGTATACTGTATGCGCCTTCCTGCCTGATATGGATATACGCGGTTGAAAGAACTCAGAACTCAGCGGCTTTGCCCTTCCTGTCCAATCAAAGCTTGATATTTTTAAACAGGGATGCGAGAGAGGTGGTTGCCTCCTCTGCCTTCGGCATTTTGTAGGTTTCTTCCTCGGCTGGCTGCGGAGCGGCATCCTCGAGAGCCTTCATGCTGAGGCTGATCTTGCCGTCTTTTACACCGATGACCTTTACCTTGACGGTCTGGCCTTCCTTGAGAACATCGCCCGGGTATTTTACGCGCTCCCGGCTGATCTGGGAGACATGTACCATGCCGCTGATGCCTTTCCCGAGATTGATGAAAGCGCCGTAATCCTTGAGGGTTTCCACCGTACCTTCGGTGACAAATCCGACTTCGATATTGGAAATGCGCTGCTTGCGCTCCTCGCGCTCTTTTTCACGGAGAATATCGCGGGCGGAGAGCACCAGGCGCTTGCCTTCCGGCTCGGCCGTGATGACGCGGACCTCGATCTCGCGGCCGACGTACTCGTCCAGATTTTCTACATAGGACAGGGCAAGCTTGGAGGCGGGGATAAAGCCGCGGATGCCTTCCACGTAGCAGGTCACTCCGGCTTTTACAGCCTCAGTGATTTTTACTGTGATATTGGACTGATCCTTCTGCAATTGCTGCAGGCGCTCCCATCCGAGAACTGCGGCAGCGGCTTTCAGGGAGAGCTGGATGCGCCCCTGCGCGTTGTCGCGGCGGATAACGGTGGCGGAGACTTCCTGGCCGATAGAGAAGGTTTTAAGAGAAAAAGCAGGATCATCACTGGCGTCTTCCGCACGAATAACGCCATCTGTATAGATGCCGAGATCAATGATCAGCTCCTCATCAGAGACACCGATGACCGTTCCCGTGAGGATGTCTCCCTCGTGGATTGGCTTCATGGATGCTGTGATGGCTGCATCGTAGTCCGCCATAGTCTCAGCAGGCTGCGCGGGAGCCGGGGCGGCTGCTTCGGCTGTAGCCTCGGAAGCATTCGTCTCTGCTGCTATGGCTGCAGGCTCAGAAGTACTCGTTTCTGCTGCTTCTGGGGTCGCTTCCGATGCGGCCTCCGCTGCTGGCTCTGCCTCGGGAGCTGTTTCCGCCGCAGCTGTTGCTTCTTCTGCCTCGGGAACTGCCTCGGCTACAGCTTTTGCTTCCGGTGCCGCTTCTGCAGCTGCTGCTTCAGAAGCAGACTCTGTTGTGACTTCAGCTGCTGCGGCCGCAGAGGCTTCTGCGTTCACAGCCTCCCTCTCTTCCGTTTCCTGTGCAATTACATTTTCTTCACTCATAATGGATTCGTTCCTTTCCTGACATTTGCCGATCTTTTCGACGGCCTGATGAAGCCTATTCTATCACAGCTTTTGGCTTTTGAACACTAAAAAGACAAAGAAAATCAACAAAATTATTAAAAAGAGTTTCAAAAAAAACATTATAGTGCTATACTATCTGGAAAAAGCGGCGGCATTTCTGCGCCATTTTTGAGCCGGGTCCGGAGCATCGCCTGCCGCGCAGCGATACGGAATGGGTGATGTGATCCGGCAGAAGCGGCAATGGTTGAGAGTCAGCACGGAGATTTTGCGAAAAGCGGCAATGATGGAGAAGCGGCACGGAGAATTTGCGAAAAGCGGCAATGGCAGGAGAGAAATAAGGACATGAAAACGGTTGTGGAAACGATGACAGACGGCGTGGATGAGGACGGAATCCTCCGCGCGGGAGAGATCCTGCGCGGAGGCGGTCTGGTGGCCTTTCCGACAGAGACGGTCTACGGACTTGGCGCGGATGCGCTGGATCAGGAGGCAGCCCGGAAAATTTACCAGGCAAAGGGCAGGCCATCGGACAACCCTCTGATTGTGCATATCGCCGACTGGGAAGCGATTCATAAGATCACCGAAGAGCTTCCGCCCCAGGCAAAGCTGCTTGCGGACACGTTCTGGCCGGGGCCGCTCACCATGATTCTGAAAAAATCCGCGGCGGTGCCCCGGGCAACGACGGGGGGACTGGATACGGTGGCCGTGCGCATGCCGGACAACGCAGTCGCCCTTGCACTGATCCGGGCCGGGGGCGGATATGTGGCTGCTCCGAGTGCAAACACGTCCGGCAGGCCCAGTCCGACCACGGCCGGGCATGTCCTCGAGGATATGGATGGAGTCATTGATATGATTATCGACGGAGGACCGGTGCAGATCGGACTGGAGTCGACGATTGTGGATCTGACCGGGGAGGTGCCGGTGATCCTGCGTCCGGGGTTTATCAGCCAGGAAATGCTGCGCGGAGTCATCGGGCCGGTTGAGATGGATCGGGGACTGTCTTCGCAGGATCCCGCCGTCCATCCGAAGGCACCTGGGATGAAGTACCGTCATTACGCGCCGAAAGCTCCGCTCTTTATTGTAGAAGGCGAGGCAGGGCGTGTGCGGCAGAAAATTAATGAGCTGACTGTAGCAGAGCATGAGCGCGGACATCTTGCGGGCGTGATCGCTACGGACGAGTCACTGGGTTTTTATGAACACGCGGCAGTGAAATCCATTGGATCCCGCACGGAGGAGCTGAGCATCGCGCAGCACCTGTATGCGATCCTCCGGGAATTTGACCTTATGGATGTCTCCGTCATTTATTCAGAGGCGTTTGAAATGCCGCAGCTGGGAGCGGCGATTATGAACCGGCTGATGAAGGCGGCAGGGCACCAGGTGATCGAGGTATAACTGCCGCGCAAGGGGGAAAAACATTGAAAAAGTATGACAGGCTGATTTTTGTAAGCAAAGGCGACACGGTCGCCGGGCCGATGGCGGAGGCGATCCTGCAGAGCAAGTACCTGTTGGACGAGCTTATCGTGGCCTCCAGGGGACTCGTTGTGCTGTTTCCGGAGCCAATCAACCCGAAGGCCGAGGCGGTACTCGTGAGCAATGGACTGACGATGAAAGACCACATGAGCGATCCGCTCGTGCGGGAGGATTTTGACGACAGGACCCTGATCATCACCTTTACCGAGGAAACCCGGGAGATGCTGCTGGAAACATTTGCGCCGGAGCGGGAGGATCTCGTTCGGGTGCTGCATCAGTACGTCGGCGCGCCGGCGGAGCTGAAAAACCCATATGGGGGTTCACTGGCAGATTACGGACAATGTTATGAGGAACTGGAGTCCATGATAAACAGGCTGGTAGTACAGCTGAATGAGGAGGAGCTATTATGTTAGCGATTGGTTGTGATCAGGCGGGATTTGTCCTGAAGGAGGAAATTAAAAAATATCTGGAAGAAAAAGGGGTCGAATATAAGGATTGCGGCACCTGGTCAGAGGACGCGGTAGATTATCCTGTTTATGCAAAGGCTGTGGTAAAGGAGATCCTTTCCGGAAACGCGGACAGGGGGATTCTGATCTGCGGCACAGGGATCGGCATGTCCATGACGGCAAACCGCTATAAGGGAATCCGCGCGGCTCTGTGCGGGGACTGCTTCAGCGCGGAGGCGACACGGCTCCATAATGATGCGAATATTCTGTGCATGGGGGCGCGTGTGACAGGCCCAGGCCTGGCCGTAAAAATCACGGAGACATTTCTGAATACTCCATTTTCCGGTGCAGAACGCCATGCCCGCAGAGTGCATCTGATTGATGAGGAATTGTAAGGCTGCAGTTACGCAGGACAGGTTTTCGCACTTGCTGCGAAGACCGTATGAAAACGCATCGTAAGTCAAATCTTAAGAATATAACAAAGATTTATGCCGGAAACTGTGCTATCATGCAGAAAAAGTGCGCTGTACGCGTACAGAACGGAACTCATTATATAGCAGCGCAGGAAATGAGGAAAGCACCCTGTAAGCAGCGCAGAAAACGAGAAAAGCAAAACAACGTGTAAGCACTGCAGAAAACGAGAAAAGCACCTTGTAAGTATTACAGAAAATGAGAAAAATATCCTGCAAGCATTGCAGATAACGAAAAACATCGCGCTGACAATGGCGCGGGAAATAATAAAGCCGCATAAACTGCGTAGGAAGACCTGCGGAAATATTGACGAGCAGCGGCAGAGGGAGAAATTATGCAGAAAATTATGATTATGGATCACCCGGTAATTCAGCACAAGATTGGCATGATTCGGAGAAAAGAGACCGGATCCCGCGATTTTCGCGCGATGATCGGCGAAATTGCCATGTACATGTGTTATGAGGCGACACGCGATCTGAAGCTTGAGGAGGTTGAGATCGAGACCCCGATCGCGAAGACGACCGTGATGGAGCTGAGCGGGAAAAAGCTGGCAGTCGTGCCGATTCTTCGTGCGGGACTTGGCATGGTAGAGGGGATGCTGGCAATGATTCCGGCGGCAAAGGTCGGCCATATCGGTCTCTACCGCGATCCGGAGACCTTAAAGCCGGTAGAATACTATTGCAAGCTTCCGGCAGACTGCGATGAGAGAGAGGTTTTTGTGGTGGATCCAATGCTCGCGACAGGCGGTTCCGCTGTGGCGGCGATCCAGATGCTGAAGGACAAGGGATGCAAAAACATCCGCTTTATGTGCATCATCGCCGCACCAGAGGGGATTGAAGCGATGAAGAGAAATCATCCGGATGTGGATATGTACATAGGTGCATTGGACAGTCATCTGAACGAGCATGGATATATCGTGCCGGGACTCGGAGACGCCGGAGACCGTATTTTCGGGACGAAATAAATAAAAAATGGTGGAAGTGCCCCATCGTCTGCGCGCGGCGGATAATCTGCACGTAGGGTGGGACATTTATCCAGCTAATTCAGCCATATTTACAGAGCGGCTGTTCCGGGAGGGGTTGTAATTATGAAGGGAAGATATTTGAGAAAGATCAGAAAGATGGCTGCAGTTTTTCTGACGGCTGCGATGATGGTGCAGCAGTGCAGCATTGCCGGTATTGCGGCAGAGACCGGTCAGGAAGCACAGACCGTAGCGGAGGCTGAAACGCAGGTATCGGCGGATACGCAGACTGAGACTGCGGCTGCGGAAACACAGACGCAGACGGACAGTGTTTCCACGGAGGCGCAGGCAACGGAGGCAGCTCAGGAAAGCACCGCCCAGACAGAGACTGTGACAACTGAGACGACAGCCCCGGAGACCTCCGCCCAGACGGAGACGGCTGCCCCGGAGACGTCCGCGCAGACAGAGACAGATGCATCGGAGGCGTCTGCCCAGACGGAGACAGCTGCGTCAGAGACCTCAGCGCAGACAGAGACAGCTGCGCCAGAGACGTCTGCCCAGACGGACGCGCAGACAGAAGCACAGTCCGATTCTTCAACAGGCCAGACAGAAGGGGAAACTTCCACGGAGTCCCAGACGAGTGAAGCGGAAACAAAGGCGCAGGATACGGAAACCGATAAAGAAGCAGCCCAGACGGAAAAGGAATCAGCTCAGTCAGAGATGGAAAGCGAGAGTGCGGCAGAAAGTGAGACCGGGGCAGAAACGGAAACCGAGTCTGAAACAGAACGTTCCGCCCGGGTCAACTCCGGAAAAGAGATAAAACGGAAAGCACTCGAAAAACAGCTTGCGGACGTGTCGCAGTATCTTTTTGTGGCAAAAAATGTGTCGATTCCCCAAAAGGTGGAAGCGGCTCTTTTGCTGAAAGAAAAGGATAGCGAAAATGATACCGCGGAGGACGCAGCGTCAGCGGCATCGGCAGATGCCACAGAAGAAGCGTTCAGTGACGAAACAGCAGATGCCACAGAAGAAGCGTTCAGTGACAAAACGGCAGATGCCACAGAAAGAACATTCAGTGACGAAGCAGAAGAAGCATTGGAAACCAATGCGGCTGCTGCTTTAGCTGAAGACGAATCCATCATGGACGCGCTTATTTTAAGCGGGAATGAGGCAGCATTGGCACTGGCTGATCTGGAGAAGGTTGCCATTAGTCTTGCAGATGCACAGTCCACAAAAGATGTCACGGTTCTGAATCTTTACATGGATGCGGAAGGCAATCTGGATGAGACCCAGCTGGAGGACTTGTATTCGGATAAAATCCTGGACGTGACGGACATGATTTATATCATTAATATTGTTGCGGATGCAAAGGATCAGGAGATAGAGTTTGCCGGATATGCGATGAAAAGCTCCGGCAAAATCGCAGACTATACAGATGAGGCAGAGGCGGGCAGTGTCCTGTACAACTTTGTCGCACTCGAGGATGATGCTTATGTCAGTTATGAAGGTACGCTGAAGCTTTCAGATGACCTGCAGGGAACGTTCCTCGCGCCGAAAGCGAGCGTGGAGATCGACGGAAATCTGGCAGGCGCGGTATATGCCGAAGCAGTGACGGTAAAGAATGAAAACGCAAAGCTATTGCGTATTATATACTCTGTTGGTGAAGATGAGACGGAAGCGGAGAGCGAAGCCGAAACGGAGACTGAAATCGAGACCGAGGCGGAAACAAAGACTGAAATCGAGACCGAGACGGAAACAGAGAGCGAAGCCGAAACCGAGCCAGAGGCAGACACGGAGTCCGAAACGGAGACCGAAACCGAGACCGAAGCGGAAACAGAGACCGAAACCGAGCCAGAAACAAACTCAGGAAATCGGGGAAATGCGGGGATCCTTTCTTCGGCGGATGCCAGTCAGGGAGTGTCTGCGGTATCAGAAACGGAATCAGAATCAGATACGGAAACGGAATCAGATGCGAAGGCGGCCAGTCTGGATGATACGGCTTCGACAGAGACAGCGGCGGATAAGTCCATTACGGTTTCCGCGCAGGCACTGTATGGAGAAACTGTACTGACAGCGGAGAAGGATATTACTTATTATGCGGCGCTTTTCGCCTACAGCACGGACGAGACTGCAGCCGGGATCTCTCAAAGCAGAACATCTCAAAGCGAAACAGCCGCCGGGATCAACGCATCGACGATCTCCTCAGCGACGGGCACCTCACTGATACAGGTCAGCGATGTGCAGGCTCTGACAATTCAGTCTGGCAGCACGTCAGGCGAGTCTGTGACATTTGATGGTTTAACCGCAGGAACTTATTATGTGGCGGCGACGGATGCGGAAGGAAATCTTCTTTCGGAAACGAGTACCTCGCAGACATCCCCGCAGGCTTCGGCAGTGGAAGTGACACTGACCGATGCTGTGACGGCGGAAACGGTCATTCTGGAATATCAGTATACGGAATCCTGGCCGGAAGGCGCATTTAGCTATACAGTGGAGCTGTCGCTTACGCTGGACGTAGTTGACCGGGACGGAAGTGCACTCTCCGGAACAGAAGTATTTTACGTCAGTATTTATGAGGATGCGGCACATACGACGGCGGCAGCAGAGACCCCAATCACATTTTCCATGGGCGGTGAAAGCGCGAAGACCTGTACATACACTCTGAAGGCCACCAGTCCCAGCCAGACCTTCTATCTGGCAGAGACTGACAGCGACGGCAATCTGGTGACCACCGGTGAGGACGGGTTTGCTTACATGGTCTCCTTTGCAGATTCCGACGCAGTGACCGTGGAGTGCGGGGACACGGAGGCAGCCGTGACAATTCAGAATAAGCTTAACGATTCGACCATTACAATTCAGGTCGAGGATGCTTCGGACGGAACCCTTCTGTCAGGAGCTGTTCTGGCGGTGAAAGACAGCTCCGGCAATATTCTGGAGGTCGAAACGGTCGGAAGCAAGACCTTTTCTTCCGGTACGGCACAGCTGGTATGGACCAACGCACTGACAGACGGTGAGACCTATTATCTGACCGAAATTACTGCCCCGGATGGCTATACGCCAATCCCGGATGTGGAATTCACGGTGATCCGCGGCTGTACGACCGAAGTGACACTGGCTAATGCGAAAATAGTGGAGTCCGATTACGCGCTTACCGTGACGAAGGAGGTCTACGCTGGGGACTATCAGGTTTACGCATACGACACGACGACCGGCTCCTACAAAGAGAGCGGTGCGTATACCTATTATGTAGCTCTGTTTTCGGACGCAGGCCGCAAAAATAAAGTCAGCAACGTGGTTTCCCTTGATGTGAGTGGATTTACCGGTACGGTGACGTTTTCCAATCTGACAGCCAATGGCATTTACTATCTGTCAGAGACAGATGAATATGGTGTAGTGGTATCTTCCTCGGATGCGCTTACCGTGCGCTATACGAATAGCGGCCAGGTGCAGCTCTCACAAAAAGCCTCCAGCATGGTGGTGCAGAATGTATACGCATCCCTGCCGGACGGCTACCGCTATACAGGGACACTGACACTCACGCTGAATACCACGGATTCCTCCGGAACGGCTGAGGCGGTGACAAATACCTTTTACATCGGCATTTACCGGAACGCAGATTACAGCGACACGCCTACGATTGTGAAGATGGATCTTCAGAATGCTTCCAGCGTATCCGTGCGCAGACGAATCCTGCTCTCCGGAGAAAATGATATGACCTATTACATTGCAGAGGTTGACGCCAGCGGCAATCGGATCACGGATTCTTCTGATTTTTCTTACGTGGTAACAGTGGATAAACCGACTGTGACCATCGCAAAGGGTGCGAATCAGACCGTGACAGTTACAAACAAACTGAAGGCGACCAAGGCGACCCTATACCTTACAAAGCGTGTGTACGAAGGCACCTCTCTGAAAGCGGTGAGCGAAACCTTTTACGTAGGTCTGTTTAAGGATGCGGAGCTGACGACGCTGTATGCCGATCCGATCGCGATGACTCTGGATAATGCGAGCGAGCTGACGCTGAAATTGACTCTGAACCTGGGAACTGCCTCCGGCGTTACCATTTATATTGCGGAGGTGGATCAGGACGGCAGCGTGATCACCAATCAGCGTTCCTTCGGCTACCAGATTAAGGTGATCAATGCGACAGCCGAATTTACGCAGGACAATCTGACGATTCAGACGATCATTATGAACAGCGTGTATGGTTCTACCTCGGACGATGACTGGGAGAGCATTATAAACTCGGCATCTTCAGATTTGTTGTCGGATTCTTCCTATTATACGGTGGACGACAACGGCTCTGTTTCGGGTGAGTTGAGCTCCGTCCAGACAGGCGACGATACCCCGCTGCTGGGCTATGTGCTGCTGATGGGAGCGGCGATGATCCTCTTTGGCGCAGGCATCCGGAGAAGGTGCAGCTGTCGCTGAAAAAAGTGCAGTTAAATGAAATCCGAGTCTGGTAAAGGTGGTATTAGAGCGCGAGGCATTTTAAGCAGATTGGCCTGGCCTCTTTACGGATTGTATACTCAGTTACTCCCGCAGTATCAATAAAATATTTTGAAACAGTTAAAAACCCCTGCACCAAAAAAGTGTGGGGGTTTTTCAGTGTTTCTGGCGAGCGCACGTTCTACCCAGGCATTTTCACAAATAAAATAATAAGAGAGCGGGATGGTGGTAAGAGAAAAGTGAAATTTTTATTATATCTGTCAGGAATCATGATTCCCTTTACTGTGTTTTATATTATTGGATGCGGGATGCTGGCGAAGGTACCGGTCTATGACAGCTTTGTCAGAGGGGCGAAGGGCGGACTGGATACGGTCGTCCGGCTGGCGCCTACCTTGATTGGCCTTATGACGGCGACCGGTGTACTGCGTGCCTCCGGTTTTCTGGATGCGGCTGCGGATGTGATAGGGCGGATTTTCCCAAATGAGATGTTTCCGTCTGCGCTGGTGCCGCTGGCGATTGTCCGGATTTTCTCCTCTGGAGCGGCGAATGGCCTGCTGCTGGATATTTACAGCCAGTATGGAACGGATTCGCTGACCGGACTGACCGCCTCGCTGCTGATGTGCTGCACGGAGACGGTTTTCTATACCATGAGTGTTTACTATACGTCTATAGGCATCAAAAGAACACGCTACACTCTGTGCGGCGCCTTAATTGCTCTTTTAGCGGGGACTGCCGCCTGCGTCTGGCTGGCGCGACGGATGGTATAATGCGCAGGATCGGGCAAGATACAGGATCGGGCAAAATATATCCTATGCGAGGCGTGGGGTGCCACCCGGCACACAGCGGCTGCGCCGGACGAATAGAGGGAAAGATTCCCTGTCCGATTCATTAGCATATCAGTCCCACTGTCTGCATAGATTGTTCCAAGGATTTTTTTCGGAGAGTATTTATGCAGTCTGTTTCCAGAAGGCAGAAAAAATACAGTGACAGCCGCAGACCGGATACCCGGACGGAAGAAGTGATGGAAGCTTCCGGCAGCGAAGCACCCGGCGCCTCGAAAGGTGATGGAAGGCCGCATCCACTGCGCCTGTTTCTTCCGGCAATTCTGGCCGCGGTGCTTGCTGTCTGTATTTGTCATTTTATCACGAATCCGCCGGCAATTTTTTTATCGGAAGAGCAGAAATTCGTGGCATTTACTGAAGAGGTGTTCCGCGATGAGCTCTCAGGAAATACCCTGAACCTGCATTACCTGGTCGCAAATCCGGCTGCGTATGGGCTGGAAGATTGCGAAGTGTCCATCGGCAGCGCTTCAACTGCGTCGGTGAAGGAAGCGTATGCGCAGATGGAGAACTACCGTGCCGCTCTGCTGGAATTTGATTATGAGGAGCTTTCGGACCAGAGAAAGCTTACCTACGATGTGTTTCTGGACTATCTGGACACGGAGCTGGGAGCCTCCGATCTTGTATTATATGATGAGCCGCTTGGCCCCACGCTTGGCGTCCAGGCGCAGCTGCCGGTCCTGCTTGCGGAGTACGCGTTCCGGACAAAGGGAGATATCGAGGATTATCTGACGCTTCTTTCACAGATCCCGGATTATTTTGAATCTATTCTGTCCTTTGAGCAGGACAAATCAGAAGCAGGCCTCTTTATGAGCAGCGATTGCGCAATGGCTGTCATAGAACAGTGCCTGGATTTTCTGGCAGACACGGAAAACCATTATCTGATAGAGACCTTTAATGAGAAAATTGATGCAGTCAGCAATCTGACGGCGGACGAAAAAATTGCCTATAAGGCGAGAAATAAATCCGTGCTGACCGGCTACGTGTTCCCGGCGTATCAGGCACTGGCAGCTTCTCTGGCAGAGCTGGAAGGCTCGGGCGTCAACGAGATGGGGCTGTATTATTATCCGGAGGGCCGCACGTACTATGAGTATCTGGTGAAAAGTATGGTAGGCGACGAGCGTCCGATTGAAGAAATCGAAGAGGCAATCAAGACACAGGTTGTCTCGGACTATGCGGCCATGCAGGAATTGCTTACGGGTCAGATAGAGGAAGCAGAGCAGATAGAGGAAGCAGAGCAGATAGAG
>JAJQFO010000209.1:0-46122 GCA_021201095.1 Lachnospiraceae bacterium | reverse complement strand
GAAGCAGAGCAGATAGAGGATGCAAAGCAGATGGAGGAAGCAGAGCAGATAGAGGATGCAAAGCAGATGGAGGAAGCAGAGCAGATAGAGGGGGCAGAGCAAATGGAACCGAAAGATCAAATGAACGGGGCAGAGCAGACAGATGAAATGGAAGCGACAGAGCAAACGAAAGGGATAGAGCATACCCTTCTGGAAGATCTGAGAAGCAAGATTACCAACGATTTTCCGCTGCTTTCCAGTGTGTCATATGAAATCAAATACGTCGATGAATCGCTGCAGGATTACCTGAGCCCGGCCTTTTATCTGACGCCGGCGATTGACAGCTATACGGATAACGTGATTTACATCAATCCCGCGAGTGGTTATTCCGGCCTGGAGCTCTATACGACCCTGGCTCATGAAGGGTATCCAGGGCATCTGTACCAGTCGGTGTATTTTGCCTCGCAGTCGCCAGATCTGCTGCGGTTTCTCCTGGACGTCGGAGGCTACACGGAGGGCTGGGCGACTTATGTGGAAATGTATGCGTACTCGCTCTATGACGGCGATGATGCTGACGGCACGGAAGCTGCTCTTGGCCGGCTGAATCGTTCCTTTACACTGGGAATCGCGTCCCTTCTGGATATCGGGATCCATTACCGGGGGTATACGTCCGGGGAGGTTTCGGAGTTCCTTGCCAGGCTGGGATTTTCAGAAAGTACGGCGGACGTACTTTACGAAGCCATCCTGGAGTCCCCGGCAAATTATCTGCAGTATTATGTCGGCTGTCTGAACTTCTGGTCCCTGCGGGATCGCCTCGAAGAAAGTGTGGACGGATTTTCCCTGAAAAAATTTCATCAGGCAGTCCTTGAGACCGGACCCGCGCCGTTTGCGATTCTGGAAGAGCAGTGCCTGAAAAAATTATCCTGAAGCGCCGCCTATATGCGGTGCTGGACGGTTCAGCGTGCCAGTGGCACGCGTTTAGAACGGACTGGAGTGAAGCTCCGGCGGACGTTCGTTTAGCACCGCTCGAAACGTAGTGGAGCCCCGGCGGACGTTCGTTTAGCACTGCTCGAAACGAAGCGTAGAGTGGCTCTTAGAATGGCAGCGCGAAACGTAGATTGCCCTGGCCGGACTGTCACTCAGGCAGCCGCAGCTTTTTGATGCAGCCGATCCCGATCGCGCCGGGCCCGATGTGGCAGGAGATGCTTAGGGAAAGGGGATCCATCAGAAGCTTTCCTCTGTGGGAGGGGAAAGTATTCTCGATTTCTTCCTTCCAGGACTGCGCCTCATCCGTGAAAGCACCGGTATAGGCCATGCCGATAATAAGATCCTTCGACGGCAGGTCCGCCGCATTCGTCTGGTCAAACGGTGTGTCGGCACGGCCTGCTGCCTTTGCCTGGTCAAACGGTGTGCCGGCACGGCCTGCTGCTGCCCCTGCCCCGAAACGGACCTGTCCGTCCTTGCGGATCGCATCCAGCATAATCCCACGGGCAGATTTTTTCGTTCGCGCCTTGGCGAAGGTATCCAGCTTATCCCCCTGAATCTGAAGCACCGGCTTGATGCGCAGCAGCGTACCGAACGCCGCCACCGCCGGCGTCACCCGGCCGCCCTTTTTCAGGTAATAAAGCGTGTCCAGCGTGATGTAGATGCTGCATTCATACATGTCGGCAAGCAGCTTTTCCCGGATCGAAGAGCCGTCCCATCCGGCCGCAGCCATGCGCTGCGCATCCAGGACTGCCTGCTTCTGCGTCACAGAGATCCGCTTGTTATCCACGACAAAGACTCGACCCTCATAGCTCTGCGCCAGCATCATCGCCGTCGCGCAGGTGCTGCTCAGGGCGCTGGACATCGGGATATGTACAATTTCGTCGTATTCCTTAAGCAGGGAGTCCCACAGCTCTGTGACATCACTGACCGCCGGAGCCGAGGTCGAGATTTCCGAACCCTCCTCCAGATGCGTATAAAATTCCTCCTGCGTCAGATTGATATCCTCATAAAACAGGTTTCCATTGATATAAAAAGGCATCGGTATCACGTAAACGCCCAGCCGTTTTGCCTCGGCCTGGGTGATGCCGCTGTTGCTGTCTGTCACAATCGCAATGTTTTTCATAAAAAGCTGCTCTTCCTCCCTTGATTTCACAATAGTGTCGTTCTGCCCGAAATAAAACACAGATCCTGCCCTGCCGCAGCAGACCGTTCGGGTGATAAAAGGTATGACAGGATGATCTGTTTTTGCGGACAACTGTATCATATGTCCATAACCGCTTGCGGGTATGGACGCAGGCTGCGCCAATCGCGAAGCGATTTTCCAATGCGCAGCTTTCATTGTACCATACACATGCATTTAGACCTGAAGACTATGTTAAAAGGTATCATAACACGTGCAAGATGGAATCGCAATCTATAAATATAATATTTTCCTGCGGCATATTTTCCTGCGAGCTTATTGCATTACCCCGCTTACCATGCAAAACCTGTTACAAGTCACACCTGGACCAAATCCAGGATGTTTTCTGCTCTACAGGAGTGGCAGGCAATCAAATTTTCAAAAGTTTTTTCAATATCGCAGCACTCTTGACAGATAGAAACCGCTGTGCTAAAGTAAAAAAGGTTGCGGCGCCATGAAAGAAAAGCTCTGCGTTTCCTTTCTGTCGGCGCTGAACGAACGTCCAGTGGGTGTTCAACACCGCATTTGGGCGGCGTTTTCATCATTATAAACAGAAATACCCGGTGAAGAAGAGAGTACGCAGACAGGATGATCACAGAGAATCCCCGGCTGGTGAGAGGGGATATCGGAAAATCTGCGGAAGATGGCTTCTGAGGGGTGCGGATGAGCTGCCAGCGTCAGCTGGCTTTAGTCCGTGACAGGTCCGCCTGTTACAGCGGTAATGAGGTTTGTGCATGCGTATGCGGGCGCAGACGAACAGAAGTGGTACCACGGATTTCCCGTCTTCTGATGTCAGACAGAAGGCGGTTTTTTTATGATGCGCAGGGGCGCGAGAGGAATTTTGGCAGCTTTGCTGCCCGCGCCCCGCGCGGCGGATAGGGGAAGAGGACTCCCCCTATCCGATTGCACATGGCCGCGAAAGGAAATTAGTGGCTTTGCCACTCGCGGCCGGCGCGGCGAGTAGGAGGCGAAAAGACTGCCTCCTACTCGATTGGAAACGCCCCTTTCTGAGGCGCAGACAGGAGTCGGACAGCAATCTTCTGCCGCTGTGAAAGGGAAAAGAATAATAGATAAACGAGGAGGGTAAACATGAGTAAAAAGAAATATTATATGACCACCGCGATTGCCTACACATCGGGCAAGCCGCACATCGGGAACACCTACGAGATTGTGCTCGCGGACAGCATCGCACGGTTCCGCAGAGCGCAGGGCTACGATGTGTTTTTCCAGACGGGGACGGACGAACATGGGCAGAAGATCGAGCTGAAGGCGGCCGATGCCGGTGTGACGCCAAAGGAATATGTGGATGGCGTGGCGGGAGAGATTCACCGGATCTGGGATCTGATGAATACGTCCTATGACAAATTTATCCGCACGACGGATGCGGATCATGAGGCGCAGGTGCAGAAGATTTTCAGAAAACTGTACGACCAGGGAGATATATACAAGGGTTCTTATGAGGGCATGTACTGTACGCCCTGCGAGTCGTTCTGGACAGAGTCGCAGCTGGTGGACGGGAAATGTCCGGACTGCGGCCGCCCGGTAAAGCCGGCGAAGGAGGAAGCGTATTTCTTTAAAATGAGCAAATACGCGGACCGCCTGATTGACCATATCAATACGCATCCGGAGTTTATTCAGCCGGTGTCGCGCAAAAATGAGATGATGAATAATTTCCTGCTGCCGGGTCTGCAGGATCTGTGTGTCTCGAGGACCTCATTTAAGTGGGGCATTCCCGTGGACTTTGATGATAAGCACGTAGTTTACGTCTGGCTGGATGCGCTGACCAACTACATCACCGGTATCGGGTACGACGCAGATGGAGAGAGCTCAGAGCAGTTTAACAGACTCTGGCCGGCTGACCTGCACCTGATCGGAAAGGATATTATCCGTTTCCACACGATCTACTGGCCGATTTTTCTGATGGCGCTGGATCTGCCGCTGCCGAAGCAGGTGTTCGGCCATCCGTGGCTGCTGCAGGGCGGGGAGAAGATGAGCAAGTCAAAAGGCAACGTACTCTACGCAGACGACCTGGTGGACGTGTTCGGTGTGGATGCAGTGCGTTTCTTTGTGCTGCACGAGATGCCGTTTGAAAATGACGGCGTGATCACCTGGGAGCTGATGACTGAACGCGTCAATTCCGAGCTGGCAAACACCCTCGGCAACCTGGTAAACCGGACGATCTCCATGTCCAACAAATATTTCGGCGGCGTGGTGACAAAGACCGGCGTGACTGAGCCGGTGGATGAGGATCTGAAGGCGACTGTACTTTCCGTACCCGCAAATGTCGTAAAGAAGATGGACGACCTGCGTGTCGCGGACGCGATTACGGAGATTTTCACCCTGTTCAAACGCTGCAATAAATATATTGACGAGACCATGCCATGGGCGCTCGCAAAGGATGAATCGAAAAAAGACCGCCTCTCAGAGGTGCTTTACAATCTGGTCGAGAGCATCACGATCGGCGCGTCGCTGCTGGAATCCTTTATGCCGGAGACCTCCGGACGGATTCTCACACAGCTGGGCGCGAAAAAACGTGCGCTCGATGAGATGGATACCTTCGGGCTGTGCGAGTCCGGTATGAGGGTGACGGAAAAGCCGGAGATCCTGTTCGCAAGACTGGATATGAAGGAGGTACTCGCAAAGGCAGAGAAGATTCGCGCCGCACAGATGGCGGAATTCGAGGCAGAAAACGCGCGCGCAGCCGCGAATGCGGCGGCAGCTTCCGCACAGGCAGATGGCGCAGCTGCGGCAGGCTCTGCACAGGAGATCCAGGTCACTCTGAAGGATGAGATCACATACGAGGACTTTGGGAAGCTGCAGTTTGCAGTCGGTGAAATTCTTGCCTGCGAGGAAGTGAAAAAGTCGAGAAAGCTGCTCTGCTCTCAGGTGAAGATCGGAAACCAGGTGCGCCAGATCCTCTCTGGCATCAAGGGAGCCTACAGCCCCGAAGAGATGGTGGGCAAAAAGGTGATGGTCCTGCTCAACCTGAAACCGGCAAAGATGGCCGGCCTGGTGTCGGAAGGAATGCTGATCTGCGCGGAGGATCCGGATGGGAATCTTGCGCTGATGACCCCGGAAAAGGATATGCCGTCCGGATCGGAGATCTGCTGAGGTACGCCCGCCAGTCAAAGACTCCGGTGACTCCGATGCAGGCATACGGGGCATTAAGCTATTCCTGTGCAAACATCGGAGCATTTGTCTGAGCTTTGTTTTGGCCGGCGCAGTGTGTCCTGGGGCGCCATTTCGCTCCGGCCCATCCCTGCGCCGGCGGTTTCTGCGGAAATTGGGGCATAGAACGGTTTGGCGCGCTGGCGATATACGTCAGGGACGATCGGAACGAAGGGAAGAGGTTCACTGGGGCCAGACCGGTCCAGAATGCATACCATTGGCATCGTGGGATCATCCCGCACCGCGGGACTGTTTTTGGCACTGCGGTTAAGGCGGCATTGAACATATGAATGGTATGAAAATCCCTTTCGTTGAACAAATGAATGGCATAAAAAACCCTCGCATGAGAAAATGCGGGGGTTTTCTGAGTGCACAGGGCGCGTAAGATGTTTTGTGGCTTACACCACACGCGCCCAGCGCAGCGAGCAAGGGACAAGTCTCCCTGCTCGATTTTTCTGATATGCAGAAGCTGTATAAATGAAGCTTTCCGTACACCTTACTCCATCGTACGGATATCGTAGAGCGTATACTGATCACGGCCACTGTTCTTGGAAATGTAGAGCGCTTTATCTGCCTTTTTATACAGATCCATAAAATTCTTGGCATGCTGCGGGAAGAGCGAGACACCGATGCTGCAGCTTACAGTAAGATCCGGCTGTCCCTTGATCTGGATGGAGCGCACCATCTGGCAGATGGCATCTGCCTTTTCCACCGCGGCCTCCGGAGTAGCATTTTTCATAAAGACACAGAATTCATCGCCGCCGAGACGCCCGATGATGTCTGTCTCGCGGAAGATTTCCCGCAGTCCCTCGCCGACTGCTCCGAGCACGGCGTCGCCTACCGCGTGGCCGTATCTGTCATTGATCTTTTTGAAGAGATCAATATCCATCATGATAAAGACCTGCGTGCTGAAGCAGGCCTCGTCTGCCAGCCACAGCTTGATATATTCCTCCGTAGTCTTTTTGTTGGAGACGCCAGTCAGCGCATCCGTCTCTGCGAAGTGGACAAGATTCCTCTGCTTGCGGAAGGTGACAATGACAATCACGAGCACCATCACAAGAAGTCCTGCCGCCAGCACCTGGAAAAGCAGCGTTTCATTCTGCGTAAACTCTCCATAGGACGCATGCGCATCATCTACCGATACGATATAGCAGAGCATCCAGTCACTGATCTCAAGAGGCTCATAATAGCAATAGTAGGATTCCTCAATGGCATTGAGCTTGATCAGGTTTGTGCTGGCGCTGCCGAATTCCTCGATCCATTCGGTCACGGTAATTTCTACAGAACGGAAAGATTTGTAGAGCGTAAACAGCGAATCGCCCGTACTAAGCTCATAATCACCAAAAAGCTCCTGGCCGCTCCGGGAAATCACAGAGCCCTCCTGGGTAACGATGAGGAACTGTCCGGAACCACCATAAAGACTGTTGGAGAGCATATCCCCCAGACTGCTGATGCTGTAGGAGCCGCCGAGCACGCCGATGACGGTCTCCCCATCTTCCGCGCTGAAGATGGGAACACATAAGACGACGCGGGTTTCTCCGTCCACCTTGCTCTCGATCGGTGAGCTGAGCGTATTTACTCCTTCATCCCTGCATGTCAGAAAATACTCACGATCAACGACATTACTTGTAGAGCCAGAGCTGTAATAAGCATCTCCAGACCGTGTAAACAGGGCAAGCATATCCAGGCTGCTGCTGCCTGCCACATCCTTCAGAAGCTGAAGAGATTCATCCGTGATCAGCTCCTCGTTCTCACCCAGATACGAAGCCAATCCTTCCAGAAACTTATACTGGAGGTCTATGACTGTCTCAAAGTGGGACTGCTCACGGTCAACACTGGTGGTAATAGTATCCTGTGCATTCTGCTGGATGGCCAGCCTGTTATAATGGAAGAAGACCGCTATGCTGACGATGGCAAAAACGAGAAAAACGGAAAAGCTGCCCACGTAAAAGGGGGTAAGATTCTTACTTTTTCTCACGAAAGTTATCCTCCGAAAAAACACAACGATTCAGAACGGCATATGCCTGAATATTTCGACACTGCTCTGAATTGCTGCAAAAAATCAGTCAGAATATCCGCCATGATGCAACCTTTGATGCAAGCTGTGTGAATAAAAGATAGTCAGATAAGGAAGAACGGCGGTTCGTCCTGTCAGTATAGCATAATCCATGTAAAAATAACAGATGTTTTTCATAAAAATCGTCAAAATGTTTTGAGAAGACCCCCCGGAGCGGCTGGCTTCTACAAAAGGTCAGATGGTTGATTCGCGCTCTAAAACAACCTTGCACTGTTTTTTATAGCAGGCAATTCCATATTTGAGGATTTTATGCATGTCATCTTCTATCAGTTCGGCAGTGTAATTGTTCTTATTGATCTGGTCAAGGGCATCTGCGCATGCCGCATCAAGCTCCCCGCCCTCTGCATATTTTACCTCGATGATAATGCCGATTTCTTCCTCCTCAATCTCAATCTGGAGATCATAGTAACCATCTCCTGACTCTCTGTTTGAGGTAACACCCCAGTCACTTTTAAAGAGCATGATACCAAGGATCAGACCATGATAAAAGTTTTCCTTGAATTCTTTTCTTACAGCTGTATCTCTGATGCTGATGGTTTTTCCCATAGCTTTCATAAACACACGCTCGACATCAGACGTATCGCCATTTTTCAAAGCTGCGCAGAATTCTGTCACCAAAGTTCCATCCTCCGCCACTTTTTCTTCAAACAGCTCCAGGATAAAATCGCTGAAAATGTCACGGACTTCATTATTCGGAATTTTCAGGCGGACCAGATTGCCGGCAGGCATCTCGCCCGGAGTCAGGTAACCAGTCGCAAACAGCAGGCTCCACATATTTTCAACATTGTCATACATGGTATTATAGGTCAGCTGCTCCTCGATTGTCTTCTGGACAGTCTCTCCGGAAATCAGCCGTTCAATCTGAGCTTTCGTCACACCATTGCCCATCCGACAGAGAAATTTTTTGACTTCTTCATTGCTGCTGGAGTTTTTCCAATAGCTTTTTGGCCTTTTGTCCGGACTTTTCAGTAATTGGTTGCACCAATTGATGACGTCCCATGGGTTATAAACATATGCATTGGAAATCCGGTATCCGTCATACCATTCTTTTGTGATATGGTAGTATTCGGATAGCTGATAGTAGTCCAGAATTTGACGAACCTCCGTGTCAGTAAATCCGAAACGCTCATCACATTCCGCATCCAGAAGCGAATATATTTTCGGATTATTTAAACCGGTAAAAATACTTTCTTTTGAAACCCTCAGGCATCCGGTCATCACTGCAAAATACAGATGTTCGTTTGTTTTTAATGCGGCGTCCAGCATATTACGGATCAGGATAATCATTTTATCATAGTATCTGCCCGAAGCTGCTTTTGCCAGCGGCACATCGTATTCATCAATCAGAATGATTACTTTTCGTCCATAATGCTTTTCCAGAAGCATGGACAGCGTGTTCAGGCTGCTTGTGATGGTCGATTCAGACATGGCAAAAGTGCCCTTTAAAGACGTATCAACATGAATAAGCTGGCGGTATAGACTTTTATCTTCCTCATAAAGTTTATTGCTGTCAAGAAGGAAACGAAATCTCAGCGCTTCTTTTGCAATAATGGTACAGAGTTCATTCCTCGCAAATTCGTAGCTGTCCCCATGGGCGGTTTTCAGACTGATGGAAATCACTGGGAACTGTCCCATGTATGTTTCGCAAAGCTGTGTTTCCTTGGAGATAGCCAGGTTATCAAACAATTCTTTATCTGCGCCTATTTCAAGAAAACACTTGAGCATACTCATATTTAGGCTTTTCCCAAACCGGCGCGGGCGTGTAAAAAGATTTACCTTGCCCGGGTTCGTCAGCAGTTCTTTTATAAAATCGGTCTTATCGACATAGTAATAATTCATCCGGCGAAAATCCGCAAAATTATCAACTCCTATTGGAAGTATCTTCCTATTCACACTGCCGCCCCCTTCATTTATTCGTTATAAAATGGTGGAAAACAAACGTTTTTAATTGTAGAAAGCTTACCACAAATGCTTTTAGTTAGCAAGGAGAGATTGAGTGCCTGGCGTTGAAAACAGTAAATGATTAAATTGATTGTTGACAACACATTACACCTGCGATAATATTCTCAGTTTTTTGTTTTCATTTAGCCCACATAGATTAGGAGCGAGGAACTGGAGCCGTTCGGTGGATACGGCTATTCCGGGGAAGAACCGGAAGACGAGTACGACGACGAGGATTATGAGATTGACGAAGACGATGCAGATGATGAGCCAGTCTGATATGATTCCTCGTGGACAGGCATAGCCTGGGCAGCCTGCGGGCTGCTTACATAGCGAAAATGCGGATATTCTTCTTGTTTGCAGTGAGTGGGGCTGATATAATGGAGACATCAGCGGGAAGAAACAAACCGATGTTACGGAATTTGAAAGGGATACCAGATGACAGAAATAAATCAGGATGATATCATAATTGATATTAGAAGGGTAGCTGCCAAACTAAATCAAAACAAATTGACAAAACAAGAGTATGCTGAAAATGGTGGCCGATATTCGTTTTCATTTTTTGAAGAGCATGAGGATGAAATTGGAAGCTTTGCAAATAATGTTGAGCTGGCAGGATTAAAATATATGACGTAGCTTGTTGAAAAAGGCAAAGGGGAACACATCATGGAATACACATACACTGAACTTTTAATCTATTTTATGATTTACAGCTTCATGGGATGGGTGGGTGAGGTTTTGATTACCTCCGTAACCAGACGTAAATTCTGTAACCGAGGTTTTTTTAACCTGCCGCTCTGCCCGAAGTATGGAGTTATGGCGGATATTCTGGCGGTGGTGCTGCCGACGGTCGGAGAGGAGTTAAGCTTTCTCAATACTTTCACGCAGTACGTGATCACGCTGGTAGTTGTGTCGGTGGTGGATTTTGTGACGAGCGACATCTCTCACCGTATCCTGCACCACAGACTTTCGCAGTATGAGAGGGATACTCTGTTTGGCGGGGAACTCAAGGGTACTACTGTGGCCGTCGCGAAATCTGCTGTGATCCTGGTGCTGATTAAGCTGCTGCATCCCTTTATTTTTACTTTTGTCAGGCTGCTGCCGGTTTTGTTTTTACAGGTGGTGGGGTTGATGCTTTTGGGATTCCTGCTGCTGGATATGATCGCGGTTGTCTATGCAGGAGAAATGAGACAGCGCAGGGAGACATTCGAAAAAAGGCGGGAAAAGGGCAGTCAAAAGACCGGGAAGGGTAAGAAGCACATGGATGTGACGCAGGTCGTGTCCGAGGAAAAAATGGGCAACCGACTTTGCAACGCAGTCTGGAGACGTTTGGAGCGCGCTTACCCTGGCATGGGTGAACGGAATGAAATCCGCTCCGGCAAATACGTTTTCGCGAAAGGGCTTTGTCTGAATAAGCTGCTCTGGATTTTTATTATCTGGGCGTTTGCCGGTGACCTGTTTGAGACAGTGTTTGTGTGGGCGACAACGGGCGTGTGGATGAGTCGTACCAGCGTGATTTATGGCACTTTTTCTATTGTGTGGGGCTTTGGCGCGGTGATTATTTCGGTTGTCACACAAAAGCTGGTGAACCGGGAAGATCGTTTTGTGTTCTTTTCCGGCGCTGTCTTGTGGGGCGTTTATGAATACACCTGCAGCGTCATTTCCGAGTTTGTGTTCGGCAGAACTTTCTGGGATTACAGCGATATGATGTTCAATATCGGCGGCAGAACAAATCTTTTGTTTTGCATCTTTGGGGGCATCTTGTCTGTATTGTGGGTAAAGAGCCTGTATCCACTGGTCAGCGGTCTGATTGAAAAGATCCCTCCTGCGATTGGCGTAATCGCTACCTGGAGTGTCATTGTGGTGATGGCTGCAGATCTTTTGCTGTCGGGCGCGGTGCTTTCGAGATATGTGAACCGTCTGGAGGGCATGGAGGCGCAGAACGTGCTGGAAGAATTCATTGACGCCAATTACTCGGATGAGTTCGTGGAAAGCATCTGGCCGAATATGCAGGAGCCGGGGAGCGGGGTACCGATCTGGCAGCAGTAGCCCGTGATTGCCCATTGCGTCGAAATATATTTTTGAAAAAAAGGTTCTAAACGCTTACAGTAAAACAGATGAAAAATGATGATACATAGCTCGCATGAGAGATTTGCTCATGCGGGCTTATTTTTATGCGCACGGGCGGACAAGGAGGCTTTGCGGTTCCGCCCAGCGCGGCGGATAGAGAGAAGCGCGTTCTCTATCCGATTTGGGAAGGAGGTGAATCAACAGGTGGAGCAAGTAGAATTTGTGCGCCAGTGCTTTCGTGAGCTCTTTTCCGATGACGGCGGCGATTTGGTGGCCCGCCAGGGACGCATTCTCTCATTCATGGATAAGATTAACAGCCGGATTGAGAACTATGAAAGCAGCTCATGGAAGTACCCACAGAAAATAAATGATGTGATTTACTATCTCAATCTGTGGAGACCATGGGAGAATTATATCTTTAAATCGACAGAAGCCACAAACTGGGCCAACTGCATAGAATTTGGCGATGACTTTGGGTCCGGCGCGGATTTTTCCCTTGAGAAATACTACCGTATGTGCGATGAGCTACTGGAAGCGGTTCAAAACAATGAGACTATTATGAAGCTCCATGCTGAGCGCTTTGCCAGAGAAGCTCAGGGCTACGATGATAAATTGCACATGCTTGTTTATGACATAATTTACTGCGCAGATACATACGGCTTTTACCTTCAGGCAAAAGCAGCTACTACATCCACGAAAGAGCGTATCAAAAGAGCTCGGCTGCGTTCTGCACTTGAGGAGGCACAGGCAAATCTGGTATCTGCTCAGCGTGATTTGGAAGAAAAACAACGTGAAGTATTTTGTGTCGATATGACAGGAACACAGGTTGTCCATAAGAAATTCGGAACTGGAAATGTCATCTCCTATCAGGATGGCAAACTGCACATTTCTTTCCCGTCCGGAGACAAGCTTTTTCAATATCCCGCTGGTATTGAAAAGGGTTTCCTCACTGTTCCGGACGGAGACCTCATGGAGAAAATAGTGCTTGAGATTAAAACAAAGGCAGACTTGGATGTAGCAGAAAAGAAAGCTGTTGATGCCAGGAAGGAATATGAGAGACTCCAGAAAGAAACGGGACTCATTTGATAGATGAGGAAACGGAGGTAGAACAGAATGCTTGGTGCAATTATAGGTGACATCGTTGGATCGGTCTACGAATGGAACAATATTAAAACAAAGGATTTCCCGCTATTTCGGGATGATTGCTTTTTCACAGATGATACTGTTATGACCTGTGCAGTAGCAGACGCAATCATGAACGGTGGTGACAGAAAGAGCGAGGCCATACTTCGGTTAATTCTAATCGGGAAATAAGAAATCCATTTGCGTCGGTTTTATTTTGTGAAAAATGTGGTGCTGTCATGAAGCGCAATGTCCCATCAAAAAAACAAAAGACAGCTCCCTGGTATCGTTGTCCGACAAGAGGATGTAACTGCCGGGCAATAAAGTGTGATTTGGCTGAGGACGCTATTCTTGAGGCGATGAGAGAATGGCTGAAAGAATATACGATCGAGGTAGAAACAGACAAGCCTAAAAAGACAAATCCGATTGACACTGCCTTATCAATTGTTCGAGAGCAGATTGAGCAGCTGCAGGCACAACAGGACAGTGCCTGTGAATATTTGGAAAAAGGCATATATACGGTTGAGATGTTTACAAAACGAAATGATGTGTTGAGCAGGGAATTGCGGGATTTACGAGCTTCGGAGGCTGATTTATTAAGAAAAAGAGAATCTAAGGAGGACGGACAGAATGCGGAGAAAGAAATTATTCCCGCTGCTCAGAAATTGCTGGATAGTTATCAGCAGCTAACGATTCTTGAAAAGAACAAGCTGTGGAAGATGGTTCTGGAAAAAGCCACAATATATCGAACTCCTGAAGGCGAAATCAGCTTACATATTTACCCGAAATTACCGAAAAAAGTGTGAAAGCAAGAATACTTAATTTCAGAAGAGCCTCTCGACTATGGCCTTCTCCTGTGATACAATGAAAGCCGCGCATGCAGAATTGTGCTTCGCACAATGGCGCGGCCTGCGTCCATACTCGCTGCGCGAGTACGGACATATGATAGAATAAACGAAGTTTATTTTTTACCGGAGGAGGCATTTTTATGGGCACGGACAGGGAACAGCAGCACGCACATTCGCCTGGGGCAGCGGGCAAAGGCAGCCATAAAAATCGAACCTGTTGTACTGGTCTGCTGGCTCATGTAGATGCGGGCAAAACAACGCTGGCGGAGGCGATTCTATATCTGACCGGGCGGATTCGCGCTCTGGGGAGAGTGGATCATCAGGACGCTTACTTCGATCATTTTGCACTGGAACGCGCACGCGGGATCACGATTTTTTCGAAACAGGCGCAGATCGTTCTGGATGGAAGAACGGCAAATGCGGAAAATGGGCCGGTGGCGGAAGCTGGAAATGGAAGGCTGGCGGATGCAGGCTCTCAGGAGGAATCGGTTTCTGTTACTCTACTGGATACGCCGGGCCATGTAGACTTTTCTGCAGAAATGGAACGGACGCTGCAGGTGCTGGATTACGCGATTCTTGTGATCAGTGCGCCGGACGGCGTGCAGAGCCATGTGGACACACTCTGGCGGCTGCTCGCGCGTTATGAGATACCGGTATTTTTGTTTATCAATAAGATGGATCTGCCCGGGGCGGACCGTGAGGAATTGATGGCTCATCTTGCCGCGAAGCTGGATGAGCGGTGCGTGGATTTTTCCGGAAGAGACGCTGTAAACCTGTGCGCCGGAGGCTCCATGGATGCCGTATCCGGGAAGCATCGCCTGCAGCGGGATGGCCGGCATGAGCAGGAGCGCTCTGAGCGGGATGGAGTACACAGAAAGGATCAGACGGGGCAGGGGGGATGCCGCGGTGAAAATTGGCCGGAGCAGAGCATTCAGACGCAGGAAACTCAGGCGCAGGAAGCTCGTCGGCAGCGGGAGGAAAAATTCCAGGAGGAGATGGCGATGTGCGATGACCGGCTCCTGGAAATTTATGCTTCCGGTGAAACGATCGGGACAGATGAGATCCGCCGCGCGATTGCTGCCCGGCATGTGTTTCCCTGCTTTTTTGGTTCGGCACTGAAGCTGGAGGGCGTGGAGGAGCTTCTGGACGGGATTTACAGCTACAGCCTGGAAAAGGAATATCCCGATACGTTCGGGGCGAGAGTTTACAAAATCTCGCGCGACGCACAGGGAAATCGACTGACTCATATGAAAATCACCGGCGGGATGCTGCGTGTGAAGGACCTTCTGGCGGGGGAAAAGGTCAATCAGATCCGGATTCCTTCCGGCGGCTCCTTTGAAACAGCCCAGGAGGCTGCGGCAGGGACGATCTGTGCGGTCACAGGGCCGGAGCACACTCGTGTGGGGGAAGGCCTTGGAGCGGAGCCGGAGGCGGAGATGCCGATCCTGGAGCCGGTGCTTTCTTACCGGATCGAGCTGGTGGAAACGCCCCCTCGCTGCGCTTCGGCGGATATCCCGCCCGAAGGGCGAGGATGCCACCCGGCGAGGGCAGAACGCACCCGCATTAATAGAAATGCTGCGCATTTGGCGGGTGCTCCGGAGGGGACGGATGTGCAGCGGGCGTTTCGCCAGATGAAGCAGCTGGAGGAGGAAGAACCGCAGCTCCATATCTCGTGGGTTCCAGCGGTGGATAAATCTGCGCAGGGAGCAGACTGCGCCGGCGAGATTCACGCACAGCTTATGGGAGAAGTTCAGACGGAAATTCTGCAGGATCTGATCCGGGAGCGTTTTGGGCTGGCGGTGAAATTTGGAGAGGGGAGCATTGTTTATCGTGAAACGATCGCCGAACCGGTCGTTGGTATGGGGCACTTTGAGCCGCTTCGCCATTATGCTGAAGTACATTTGCTGATGGAACCTGGCGAGCGCGGCAGCGGACTGCAGTTTGAGAGCGCATGCGGTACGGACGAGCTGGATCTGAACTGGCAGCGGCTGGTGCTGACCCATCTGGAGGAAAAACAGTATCCGGGAGTGCTCACCGGTTCGGCAATTACGGATATGAAAATCACTCTGGTCGCGGGCAGGGCGCACCAGAAGCATACGGAAGGCGGTGATTTCCGTCAGGCCACCTGCCGCGCTGTGCGCCAGGGGCTTTGCCGTGCCAAATCTATCCTGCTCGAGCCGGTTTACCGCTTCCGGATGGAGGTGCCGATGGAATCTGTGGGACGTGCCCTTTCGGATATTCAGAGTATGTATGGAACGGCCGGGACACCGGTGCTTCTGGATGACCAGGGGCAGACCGGCATGATGGAAATTACAGGCACCGCGCCGGTCGTGACGATGCGCAGCTATCAGCGGGAGCTGCTTTCCTATACCAGGGGCAGAGGACGTCTTTTCTGCACACTGAAGGGATACGAAGAATGTCATAATGCGGAAGAAGTGATCGAGGCGCGTGCCTACGATCCGCTTCTGGATCCCGATAATCCCTGCGGCTCCGTTTTTTGCGCGCATGGAGCGGGCTTTGTCGTGAGCTGGGAGGATGTGCCGGACTATGTTCATATAGCAGATACGGACAGATATGCGGACGGCAGGCTGCATGACGGGAGTCCTGCGGGCAGCAGCACACCTGGTGCACGAGACGGGGACTCTGCTGGAAACAGCATACCTGGTGCACAAGACGGGGGCTCTGCTGGCAACAGAGGATCTGGTGCACAAGACGGGGGCTCTGCGGGAAACAGCGGGCCTGGTGTACGAGACGGGATTTCTGCGCAAAATGAGAGGCAGCTGATGCGCAGTGAAGCTTCTGCGGGAAACGGAACAGGCGGACCGCGGCGGGGAGTGCCGGTACCGTCAGCGAAAAACGCTGGTCCTGCCGCGCCGGCTGCTGACGATGAGCTCCGCGCCATATTTGAGCGGACCTACGGTGCGGCAAAGTGGGAAGGGAGGCGCCCGGCGGACGGCAGACACGCCGGTGCAGAGCTGGGCTCACGCTGGGCCGGATATGAGGCGCCTCAGCCGGTTCGCGCGTCATCGGAGCAGCCGTCGGCAGACGCCGGGGCGACGGGGGACGGTTATACAGCAAAGCGGAAAGGAAAAAATGCAGAGCCGCTGGAGGAATGTCTTCTGGTGGACGGATATAACATCATTTTTGCCTGGGAGGAGCTGAAGGAGCTTGCAAAGATCAGCCTGGAGAGTGCCCGCACCCGACTGCTGGATCTGATGTGCAATTACCAGGGATATAAAAACAATGATCTGATCGTGGTTTTTGACGCTTACCGGGTCGCAGGACATACTACGGAGGTACTTCGCTATCACAACATTCATGTCGTCTACACGAAAGAAGCGGAGACAGCGGATCAATATATAGAAAAAACCGCGCGGCAGATCCGGCGCCGGTATCATGTGACTGTGGCCACGTCCGATGCACTTGAGCAGATTATTATTTTCGGGGCAGGGGCGGCCCGCCTTTCCGCCCGGGGACTGCACGATGAGCTGGAGCAGATGCAGAAGGATCTGCGGGAGAACTACCTCGGCACCTCCCCAAAGGGGGCAGGGACCGGCCTGCTTGAAGGATGGCATCCGGCCGATTGAATTTCTTCACGATGGGCGCGGCGCGGGTATGCTGTGTAGCGCACAGGTAGTTACAAGTCACACCTTGATCGGATTTACAGTATTTTTCAATTTACAGGTGTGCTATGTAACCACAGGTAAAATCCGGAAAAATTATTTTTGGGAAAACAGTGGAAATAATGAATTTGTTTTTGTATAATCAAAATATCTGTCGTTTTTTCGTGTTGAAAGACAGAATGGGAAAGGGCAGAACGCGAAGAAGCAGAAAAGCGAATGCATTTATGGGGGGAAGTGAACGACCCATTATCTAAAGCGAATGGGATTGCGGCCGCAGTCCTTCAATCACGCAGGTCGCTGCAATGATTGGATGAGGCCATTGCGGACGATGGAGGAATGCCGGCAAAAGGGGGACGGTGGACATGGGATTCAAAAAATTTATTCGGGGTGCCGGCGGCACATTGCTTGTGCTGCTTGTTTTATGCGCGTCCGGCTGCGCGAATCAGGGGGCGACGGGAAAATATACGGTGGCCGGGCTGGAAGCACTGGATGAGGGCAGCTATTCGGAGGCACTGGAGCTTTTTGAGGAAGCAATTGCAGATGAAGAGCAGCAGGTTCTGGCGTACCGGGGATTAGGCCTGGCGTATATGGCACTGGGGGAGTATGAGAATGCTGCCGAGGCATTTGAAGAGGCTCTCGCTAACACGGACAAGCGTATGCCGTCCAACACGGAGGATATCCGCCTGTATCTGGCCACGGCACAGTATCAGCTGGAAAATTTTGAGGATGTGATCAGCACCTGCACGGAGCTTCTGGACGATTCAAAGGATGGCAATGCAGACGCGTATTTCCTGCGCGGTGCAAGCTATCTGGAAGAAGGATACACCGATGAGGCAGCCGCGGATTTTGATGCGGCGGTAACACTGGCGCCTGAGGACTATGATTTGTATCTGAATATTTATGAAAGCTATTCCAATGCGAATCTTTCTGCGATCGGCGTGACCTACCTGCAGACGGCGCAGAGCCTGAAGGGGGACGACACGGAGTATTATTACAATCAGGGGAGAATATACTATTATCTGGGAAACTACGAGGAAGCGCAGAGGATGCTCATCACTCCGGTGGAGTCGAAGTACGAGCCGGCCATGTATCTGATCGGCAAGGTTTATCTGGCGATGGATGATTATACCCACGCGCTGGCCATTTATCAGCAGATTCAGGAGGAATTCGGGGAAAGCACCCAGTGCTATAATGGTTTGGCATTGTGCGCAATCCAGATGGGCGATTATGACACGGCACTTTCTTACATCAGCCTCGGTCTTTCCCTTGAAGGAACGGATGGCAAGCAGGAGCTGTACTTTAATGAGATCGTCGCATATGAGAAGAAGCTGGACTTTGTGACAGCCGCCGAAAAGGCGGAAGCCTACGTGGAGAGTTACCCGACTGACGAAGCCGGGCAGAAGGAGTGGGCGTTTTTGCAGACGCGGGAATAAGGAACACAGCGGCAGGTGCTGGCTGCGTTAGAGGCAAATGCTTCGTGACTGGCGGGGATGGGGCTGTTTTGCGGACGAGGAAGTGCAGACATGCGGGCGGACTGCAGGCTGCCTGGCCAAACGACTGCTGCGGGAGTTGAGTTGGGGTATGGTGGGAATGGTACGGGAGAGGATAATATGCTCATAAATGAGGAGTGCCCCCGGTATCTGGCATACCGGAGGCTATTATGAAAAAATTTATCAAGATGTCAATTGAACTGTTCTTTCACTTTGTTTTGATTTCAAGAACTCTGTCTTTCAAAAGCTGAGTTTACTATAACAGGGGTTTGTGAACGAAATATGAACAAACGCTAAAAAGACCGTTAAATAAATGGTAAAAATGACATAAAAATAAAAGAAATCAAAAAAACAGTTGTCGGATATGCACATATGGTGATAAACTGAAGAAGATAAATTCATGTAAAAAATGCCATGATGCACCAAAACAATGAAGGAGGAAAAACATATGAGTCAGACACCTACTCCGCATATTGCGGCTTTACCGGGAGATTTCGCGAGAACGGTACTGATGCCGGGGGATCCGCTGCGGGCAAAGCACATCGCAGAGACATTTTTGGAGGATGCCGTCCTCGTCAACAACGTGCGCGGCGTCAACGGCTACACCGGTCTTTACCAGGGGAAAAAGGTTTCCGTGATGGCGAGCGGCATGGGGATGCCCTCGATCGGGATTTATTCCTATGAGCTGTTTCATTTTTATAATGTAGAAAATATTATCCGCATCGGCACAGCCGGGGCGCTGCAGCCGGATCTGAAGATCCGCGACCTGGTGCTCGGCATGGGCGCTTGCACGGATTCCAATTTTGCCGCTCAGTTTGAACTGCCCGGCACCTTCGCGCCGATTGCGTCCTACTCCCTGCTTCGCGAAGCGGTGGACACGGCGGAAAAAATGGGGATCAATTACCGGGTCGGCAACCTGGTTTCTGCGGACGTATTTTACAATGACCGCCCGACGACGGAGAAGTGGCAGAAGATGGGTGCGCTGGCTGTGGAGATGGAAGCGGCGGCCCTTTATATGAACGCGGCCCGAGCGGGCAAGAATGCCCTGGCGATCTGCACGATTTCAGACAGCATGGTGACCGGCGAGGAGACGACCTCCGAAGAACGGCAGACCAGCTTTAATGATATGGTGAAGGTCGCAATGGAGATCGCGTAAAAATGCAGGTATAGGATGGGAGCAGGTGTACGATGTCTGTGAGAGCGAAGCATGACCGACCAGGCAGTGTTTGCGGAATCAGGGATGTACCTTGCTCGATTTGGAGGAATCAGAATATGGCTGTAAAACGAGTATTTCTCATTGTTCTCGACAGCTTCGGCATCGGATACGAGCCGGATGCCGACCTGTTTGGGGATGTCGGGGCCAACACACTGGCCACGATCGTAAAATCAGACCGCTATGACACGCCGAATCTGGAACGGTTCGGGCTATTCCATATTGATGGCGTTACCTGCCGTCCGGGTGCGGCGGAATACTGCTGCGATTTGAAAAATGTGCCGCACTCCGGTTCCGCTGACACGGAACAAACGTCCGTCGGATGTTCTGCACCGCCCACGGGACATTTGGCACCGCAGTGCGCGGCGGCTGGGGACGCACCGATCGCGGCCTATGGGCGGCTCCGCGAGCGCTCTATGGGGAAGGACACGACGATCGGACACTGGGAGATTGCCGGCGTCGTGTCGCCGGAGCCCATGCCGGTGTACCCGGACGGATTTCCGGAGGAGGTGCTGCAGCCTTTTCGGGAGCAGACCGGGCGCGGAGTCCTCTGCAACAAGCCATATTCCGGCACGGATGTCATTCGTGACTATGGAGAGCAGCACATGGCAGGCGGAGACCTGATCGTCTACACATCGGCTGACAGCGTCTTTCAGATCGCTGCGCATGAGGAAGTGGTGCCTCTTGACGAGCTGTATGCGGACTGCCGCATTGCGCGGGCGATCCTGCAGGGAAAGCACGGCGTGGGGCGCGTGATCGCGCGGCCGTTTGTGGGAAAAAGCGCGGCAGATTTTACCAGGACCAGGAACCGCCACGACTTTTCACTGGTGCCGCCGAAGCGCACGATGCTGGTCAGCCTCTGCGAGCATGGATTTGACACCTACGGAGTCGGCAAGATCAACGACATTTTTGCCGGCCAGGGCATCGCGCACACGACCCCGATTCAGGACAACGAGGACGGCATGAACAAAACCCTCGCCCTGATGGATGAGGACTTTACCGGCCTTTGCTTTGTCAATCTGGTCGATTTTGACATGCTCTACGGACACCGCAACGACATTGACGGCTATGCGGCCGCCGCAACCTTGTTTGACCGACAGCTTGGCGAAATGATGAGCAGGCTGCGGGACGACGATGTGGTGCTGATCACGGCAGACCATGGGTGCGATCCCGGATTCCCGGGCACGGATCATTCGAGAGAATATGTTCCGATGCTTTTATACGGCAAAAGCGTGCGCCCAGGCGTTTCTATCGGTACCAGGAGCAGCTTTGCGGATATCGCGGCGACCGTGCTGGAGATGTTCGGGATACCGGAAAGCCTTGATGGAGAGAGCTTTTGGGGTGCTGTGAAAAAATAACGACGGAGCCCATGATGTTTTATATTCATAATACAAAAGACTTTTAGCTTAGGTATGGTGTTACTTTTCTGAAATCATAAAATGGAAGGTATGGAAGAATGCAGGATCAGGAATTGATAAAGCTCGCGTATCAGGCGAGACGGCGGGCCTATACCCCTTACTCACATTTTTCGGTCGGTGCCGCGCTGGAGACAGCGGACGGCACGGTTTTCCAGGGGTGCAACATTGAAAATGCTACCTACACGCCGACGATCTGCGCGGAACGCACGGCTTTTTTTAAGGCGGTCTCCGAGGGGTATCGCCATTTTAAACAAATCGCAATTGTTGGGGGATACGCAAAAGATTCCGGCGCGGATGCTGCCGGGATGAATCCGAATGAGGCGGAGATGAAGACGGAAAATTTTGCTCCGCCCTGCGGTGTCTGCCGTCAGGTGATGGCGGAATTCTGCGATCCGGAGACTTTCCGGATTCTTCTGGCGCGCAGTCCGCAGGATTATCAGAGCTATACGCTGAATGAACTGCTGCCGCTGAATTTCGGACCGAAGGATCTGAATGTATAAAATATTTGAAAGCAGACAGTTTTTACAAGGGTCTGACCGAGTGCCTGGTCTGGCGGCTGCGAAAGGCTGTCGGAGCAGATCCGCCAGAAAATGCCGGATAGTATTTTCGGACGAGGCGTGAATAAAGTAAGGGGGGATTTTTCAATGAGAATGTATGATATCATAACCAAAAAGCGCGGCGGCGCTGCTCTTTCTGAGGAGGAAATCCGCTGGATGATTACAGGCTACACGAAGGGCTACATTCCGGACTACCAGATGTCGTCGTTTCTGATGGCTGTTTATTTTCAGGGAATGACGGATGAGGAGACAGCGATTCTGACGGACGCGATGGCAAAGTCCGGCGAGCAGCTGGATCTGTCGGGGATTCCGGGAGTGAAGGTAGATAAGCATTCCACCGGCGGAGTCGGAGACAAGACGACCCTGATCGTCGCGCCGGTGGTGGCTGCGTGCGGCTGTGTCGTGGCAAAAATGTCCGGACGCGGCTTGGGACATACCGGCGGGACAGTCGACAAGCTGGAGTCTATCCCCGGGACACGCACCTCGCTTTCAGGCGAGGAGTTTCTGGATGTGGTACGCCGCACCGGGATTGCCGTGACCGGGCAGTCCCCAAACCTGGCGCCTGCGGATAAAAAGCTCTACGCGCTCCGCGATGTGACCGCGACGGTGGACAGCATTCCGCTGATCGCCGCGTCGATCATGAGCAAAAAGCTGGCGGCCGGCAGTGACTGTATTGTTCTGGATGTCAAGACAGGCAGCGGCGCCTTTATGAAAACACCGGAGGACGCAGTTACTCTGGCGGAGAAAATGGTGGCGATCGGCGTACATAACGGTAAACGAATCGCCGCGCTGATCACGAATATGGATATTCCGCTTGGATACCAGATTGGAAATGCGCTCGAAGTCGAAGAAGCCGTCCGTACGCTGCAGGGCCAGGGACCAGCGGATCTGACGGAGGTGTGCCTTGCGCTGGCGGCGCAGCTGCTGTATCTGGCGGGCAAAGGGGATCTGGATTATTGCCGGGGCCTGGCACAGGATGCTCTGAAATCTGGAGCGGCTCTGGAGAAGCTCGCCGCCATGATCGAGGCGCAGGGAGGAGACGCGGAGTGCGTGCGTCACCCGGAGAAGCTCGGACGCGCCCCGTTTGCGATGGAAGTAAAGGCCGAAAAAAGCGGTTATGTGACTAAAATGGACTCCGCCGGAATCGGTATCGCTGCGATGCTGCTCGGCGCGGGCCGGGAGACGAAGGAGAGCGAAATCGATCCGCTTGCGGGCATCATCCTCTCGAAAAAGACCGGCGACTCTGTGAAAAAGGGAGAGACCCTGGCCACGCTGCTGACCTCGGATGAGGCAAAGCTGGAGGCAGCAAAAGAGCGGTTCCTCGAGGCAGTGGAGACCGGAGCGAAGGCGCCGCAGAAAAAGCCGCTGATTTTTGCGCGGGTGACTGAGCGCGGAGTGGAGTGAGCAGATTTAAAGAAAGAGGAAAACATCATGGCGACTGAGGAAAAGAACACAGCTACGGAGCAGAATAAGGCCCAGAACGCCCCGGGCAACCAGAAGCAGCGCAAACGCACAGTTTGCGTCGTGGGACATAAGAACCCGGACACGGACTCCATCTGCTCGGCGATTGCGTATGCGTATCTGAAAAATCAGCTCGGAGAGCCGTACAATTACGTGGCCTCCCGCGCCGGCCTGGTCAGCGCGGAGACGCAGTTTGTGCTGGAATATTTTCACGCGGAGACGCCGCTTTTGCTGGAAAACATCGGTACGCGTGTCAAGGACATGGAAATCCGCAAGGTGGAGGGTGTGCGCAGCAACATTTCCCTGAAACGGGCATGGACGCTGATGCAGGAGCAGAACATTTTCACCCTCCCGATTACCAATGCGAAAAACAAGCTGAAAGGCCTGATTACCATCAACGACATCGCGAAATCGTACATGGATGAAAACGAGAGCACGATTGTCTCTACGGCCCGGACCCCGTACCGCAACATTCTGGAAACGCTTGAGGCGGAGATGATTGTCGGAGATCCCGACGGATATTTTGACAAAGGTCAGGTCGTGATCGCCGCGGCGAACCCGGACGTGATGGAAAATTATATCAAGGAGCATGACATGGTTATCCTCGGCAATCGCTACGAGGGGCAGCTCTGTGCGATCGAGATGCAGGCGGACTGCATCATCGTCTGTCTGGGGGCGCCTGTTTCCCGTACCATCCAGCGGCTGGCCGAGGAGCATGGCTGTACGGTTATCGTGACGCCGCTGGATACCTACGCGGTAGCCCGCCTGATCAACCAGAGCATGCCGGTGGAATTTTTCATGCAGAAGGAAGAAAAGCTGCTGACCTTCAATTTGAATGACTACACCGAATCCATCCGCGATATTATGTCCAAAAAGCGCTACCGGGATTTTCCGATCCTGGACCGCAACGGCAACTATGTGGGCATGATTTCCCGGCGGAATTTGCTGGGCGTGCGCAAGCGCGGCCTGATCCTCGTTGACCACAACGAGGTTTCCCAGGCTGTGGACAATGTACTGGATGCGGAAATCATGGAAATCATCGATCACCACAGACTCGGGTCGCTGGAGACGATCAATCCGGTCTATTTCCGCAATCAGCCGGTCGGCTGCACCAGCACGATTATTTACTCCATGTTCCGCGAACGATGCATTGAGATCCCGCCGGACATCGCAGGGCTGATGTGCAGTGCAATTATTTCCGACACGCTGATTTTCCGCTCGCCGACCTGTACGCCGATGGATGTCGAAGCGGCGCGGGCACTTTCATCCATCGCCGGCATCCAGTGCGAGGAATTTGCTCAGAAGATGTTCGCCGCCGGCAGCGACCTTGCCACCAAGACTCCGGAAGAAATCTGCTACCAGGATTTCAAAAAGTTTGAGTTTGGGGATATGAACGTCGGCGTCGGCCAGATCACCTCCATGAACGAGGAGGAGCTGCAGAGCATCAAGGAGCGCATCATTCCTTTCCTGCAGCATATGATCGAGTCAAAGGAGCTCGACATGGTCTGCTTCATGCTCACCAATATCATTGAAGAAACCACGGATCTGCTTTGCTATGGAAAAGATTCTGCAGACATCATAGAGACGTCTCTCCACGAGCATCTGGAGAACGGCAGTGTGCGCCTGAAGGGTCTGGTTTCGCGCAAAAAACAGCTTGTGCCGTCCCTGATGACCGGCATCAGCCAGCTCACGGGGGTGTAAGGAACAAGGAACCAGGGGAAGCATTTTGCAGTGACTGGCATTCCTCCTGCCCGGTAATGAAACAGGAGGGTATGCCGTCAGCTATCAGAAATTGAGAAAACGTGCAGGGGCGAGGGTATCCTCGCTTTCCTGCGTTTGAATAAGCCGACCGCAATCCCATTGGCTTTAGAGACAATGGGTAGTTCGCAACGTGAGTGATATCAGAGGAGAAATTACATGCCAAGAGAATTATGGAAGCCCGGCAATATGCTCTACCCCCTGCCGGCCGTGATGGTCAGCTGCGCCCGCCCGGGGGAGCGGCCCAACATCATCACTGTCGCCTGGGCAGGCACCATCTGCAGCAGCCCGGCGATGATTTCCATATCCATAAAGCCGGAGCGCTATTCCTACGCGATCATCCGCGAAACGGGAGAGTTTGTCGTCAACCTGACGACAGAAAAGCTCGCCCGCGCGGCCGACTACTGCGGCGTCCGTTCCGGACGCGATGTCGATAAATTTCAGGAAACTCACCTGACCGCCGCGCCTGCGGCGCATGTAGCCGCTCCTCTGATTGAAGAAAGTCCGGTCAACATCGAATGCCGCGTCCGGGACGTGATCGAGCTCGGCTCTCATCACATGTTTCTTTCTGAAGTCCTTGGCGTTGATGTCGACAGTCGCTATCTGGATGAGAAAGGGCGCCTGCGGCTGAACGAGGCGGATCTTATGGTCTATTCGCACGGCTCCTATTATTCCCTCGGCAAAACCCTTGGAAGCTTTGGGTTCAGTGTGCGGAAAAATGAGAAAAAAGCACATGAAAAGCCCCGCAAAAAATCAGGAGGCAGCCACTGATGCTCACAAACAAATGTTTGGTTCATTATGACGAAAAAATGGCAAGTTGTGAATTTTTGTTTACAATTGATGAAAATGTGGTATACTGACACTAATTTCGCTTGTTTCCCGGAAGGGGAGAACCGGGAAATTCTGAATTTTTACCTTTTGGCAGACGAAAAATAATGTGGCATCGGAGCGCTGCTCACAGCAGGCTTCCGGTGTGTTGCTATGTTGCCGATTTGCCCGGCACGGTCTGCCATGTTTCACACAGGGAGTATGGATAAACGATAGCAGAGGTGTTCTATGGAACAGTATATTATCAGAGGGGGGAATCCACTGGTAGGAGAGGTGGAGATCTCCGGCGCAAAAAACGCGGCGCTCGGCATTCTGGCCGCCTCTATCATGACAGACGATACCGTACTGATTGAAAATCTGCCCGATGTGAGAGACATCAACGTCCTTCTGGAGGCGATGGAAAGCATCGGTGCTCATATCGACCGCATCACGCGCCATGCGGTCATGATCAACAGCAGCAATATCGGTGAAGTCAGCGTTGACTACGAATATATCAAGAAAATCCGGGCGTCCTATTACCTGATCGGCGCTCTTCTTGGCAAATATAAAAAGGCAGAGGTACCGCTTCCCGGCGGATGCAACATCGGGAGCAGACCCATCGACCTTCATATCAAAGGCTTCAAGGCTCTTGGCGCCAAGGTGACCATCCGCAACGGCTACATTATAGCGACTGCGGACCATCTGCACGGCAGCCATATTTTTCTGGACACGGTATCAGTCGGAGCGACGATTAATATCATGATGGCAGCCTCAATGGCCGAGGGATATACCATCATCGAAAACTGCGCCCGTGAGCCCCACGTAGTGGACGTGGCCAATTTCCTCAACAGTATGGGAGCCAACATCAAGGGCGCGGGGACCGATGTGATTCGCATCCGCGGCGTGGCGAAGCTTCATAAGACTGAATATTCCATCATTCCTGATCAGATCGAGGCGGGGACCTTTATGTTTGCAGCCGCCGCAACCCGGGGCGATGTGATGGTGAAAAATGTCATCCCCAAGCATCTGGAGGCGACTACAGCCAAGCTCCTGGAAATCAATTGCGAGGTAGAGGAATTTGACAATGCAGTCCGCGTTGTGGCGTCCAAACGCCTGAACAGCACAAATGTGAAGACCCTTCCTTATCCGGGCTACCCCACCGATATGCAGCCGCAGATCGGCGTGACCCTGGCTCTGGCACGCGGCACCAGCATCGTGACAGAGAGCATTTTTGACAACCGCTTCCGCTACATGGACGAGCTGGCCCGCATGGGTGCCTGCGTCCGCGTGGAAGGAAACACCGCGATCATCACCGGAGTGGAAAAGCTCTCCGGAGCGCGCGTCAGCGCACTGGACCTGCGGGCGGGCGCGGCTCTCGTTATTGCCGGGCTGGCTGCCGAAGGCATCACCATCGTAGATGATATCATCTACATCCAGCGCGGTTACGAGTGCTTCGAGGAGAAGCTGCGGAGCCTGGGCGCCGAGATCGAAAAGATCAACAGCGAGAAGGAAGCAAGAAAGTTCCGGCTGCGGACAGGCTGAGGCGAGCCGAAAAAGCAGCAAATAAACAGAGCCAAAAAGCAGCAGAGGAAGACACGAAATAGTAGAAAACAGTAGAAAACAGTATATACAGACTTGAGTCAGCAGACCGGCCGGAGGTATCAACACTCTGACCGGTCTGCTTTTTATGCAAACGGCCGCGTAAGGAGTTTCAATTCGGCTATAAATTGTCTGAAATTAATGAAAAATACATGAAATTAAAACAAAAACCAAAAAGAAAATAGTCCGAATAAAATAAATTAAACAAATTTTCAAAAATAGTGTTGACAAATCAAAAACCCTGTGGTATAGTACAGACATCAACAAACATTGTTGTTCCTATAGATCAAAACCCTATAGACAATGACAGAAATGAGAGGAGGTCGATTCCAATGGACACAGTCTCACACTACTTATTGAAAACCACATGCGGCAGGATAGATGTTTCCTGTGAAAAAGACCTCAGCCAGAATTGATTCGAGAGATATCGTAAAAGAACGATCCCTGGAGAAAACAAAGAATCGGCTGGCCGGGCACATGTATCCTACGGTAGAAGAAACGGACTCGCAGGTTCGTAAAACGAAAATCAGAGCCGATGCAGATACAGCTGCAGAAGCAAAATAACAAGAATGTGAAAATCCAAAAAGCCCAAAAAGAGGCTATATAAAAGAGGCTGAAAAGAAAGCACAGTATATATCGAGATTCAAAGTAATAATGAAAGATGAAATGGAAAACAAGATTCCGGAACATCCGAGATTACGAAGAAGAATCAGAAAACCGAGATAAATAAGCTTCTGAAAAAGATACGTGAAAGCTCAGATATGCGAGGAAACAGTGAAAACAGTGGTATGTATTACAGAAATGTGGTATATGTCATTTGTATAAGGATTCGGATAAGACGAATTCAGATCTGCTGAAGAAGGATTCAAAGAATGAATCCGCACATATTTCGAAAGGAAAACGTTAAAACGGATGACTTTCACGATCAAAAGAAAAATCAGAACGCCCAGAGTGCAGAGCCCTCACATTCAGACGGATTCGAAATGAAGAAATCGCCGGATCGGAGTGCTTCAGAGAAAAAAGAATGAAACACCACAGAGCGGTTTCAGAAAAGAACGATTTAAATAAAATCGGTTCAAAATGAGATTCAGATAATCGGTTCAGAAAAGAAGAAAAGAACGATTTATCAAAAATGAATCAGAAAGCGCGGCTGAGCAAGTCAGGCAGCGCAATGAAAAGGAAAACGCGTAAGAAAACGCAAAAATGGAAGCCGTAAAGAACAGATAACGCAAAAATGAAAAGAGCGAAAGATGTAAACGGCAAAAAGCAAAAGACGAATCCGCAAAAGAAACAGCCGCATGGTTTATAAAAAAGAGGCACCGTGTAAAGAAACGGGAATCGGTTTTATAAATAAAACAGGAAGAATACTCTCCAGGAAATCCTACCATATAAATATGGAAATTAAAAATTATGAATCGGAGGATGAATAAATCAATCCTCCGATTTTTCATTTGCATGCCATTGGCGCGCTCGATTATCCTTCGGACGGGATAAGCGCCGGATGCGCCCGGCACAGGCGGATATGGCGAGAGACAGGCGTTTTTCTATCAGATTCTTCAGACTCTCAATCAGCCCGGAACGGTGAAACGACGAAATCTGCCAGCAGAGGCAAAAAATGGATAAAAACAGTGCGATTGTGACAAATATCTGATTTTATTCATCTTGTTTTTGACATTAAAAAACAGGTATGGTACACTAAACAAAAGACTTGATGAACGAGGTGACAAAGTTGGACAAGGTGGATAAATATGAGTACAATCTCAAGCTGGAGGAGATCGATAAGCTTGTAGACCAGGGCGATTATGAAGCAGCTGCGAAGCTGGCGGATACGATTGACTGGCGCAAGGTTCGGAATGTGCGGACGCTGTGTCTGATCAGCGAGATCTACGAGGCGGCGGGCAGACTTGACAGAAGCAAGGAGATGCTGGAACGTGCTTATAACCGATCTTCTGTAGGCCGTACGGTCCTGTACCGGCTGGTCGAAGTGACGACAGCACTTGGGCAGTACGATGAGGCACTGGAATATTATTCCGAATATGTACAGGCAGCTCCGCATGATAATAACCGATATGTATTAAAATATATGATATACAAGGGAAGGGGCAGCGCTCCGCAGGACCTGATCCCTATCCTGGAGGAGTATCTGAGACAGGAGTATACGGAGCGTTGGGCTTATGAGCTGGCCACCGTTTATCAGCAGGCGGGGCAGATCCAAAAATGTCTGGCGACCTGTGATGATCTGGTTCTGTGGTTCCACTCGGGCAAGTATGTAAAGAAAGCTCTGGAGCTTAAGAAACGCTATGCGGTGCTGACGCCAAAGCAGCAGCAGATTTATGAGGTATGTCTGCAGGAGGAGGCGCAGAGTGATTATTTTGATGATTCCGATGAGGAAACGACTCTTGCGCAGCCTTCCAGTGAGGCGGATGATGAGGTAATTGCTGAAAATATCATCGCTCAGACGGAGAGGGAGATCGCAGGTGAGATTACTGCCCGCAAGGCTGAAAAAGAGAAGCAGGAACAGCCGGCGGGGGGCGATTTGGGACGATCAGGTGCTGCGGGCACTACTTCGGCCTGGCCGGGTGCGGCTGGCTCTGCTGCGTCTGAAGGGATATCGCAGGGGACTGTATCGAATGGAGATACCCGGCGGAACGGACGCACATCTGCTGCGATTATGCCGGGGCCGGATATGGAGGAGGAGGTTCCTGACGAACCGGATATTTCGGATAGTGCAGATTACGAAGGACTTCAGGTGGAGCTGGCCCGGAGTGTGAGAAAGGTGATCTCCGGTGTGGCGAGGAAACCGGAAATGGATGAGGATGATATACCGGCTGCGGTCGAGGAGCATCTTCGTCCGGTTCAGGAAATTTCCGGACGAAAGGAACCGGAGCCGACGGTAGGGAGACTTTCCATTGATGATATTCTTCTTTCTATGGGAGAGAAGGGACGGCAGGCGGCTGCGGCAGCCCGGGCCCAGAGAGAAGAAGAAGCGCAGGCGGCAGCTGCGGCAGAGACGCGTTCTGCAGAGAGTGCAGTACCGCAATCAGCAGAGACGCGTTCTGCAGAGAGTGCAGTACCGCAATCAGCAGAGACGTGTCCGGCGGAGAGTGCTGTACATCAGTCGGCGGAGATACATCCGGCAGAGAGTGCAGTACCTCAATCAGCGGAGGCAAATCCGGCAGAAGGTACAGTGCCCCAATCAGCGCATTTAACTTCGGCGGAGACATATCCGGCGGAGGGAGCAGCGCCGCAGGCGCCAGCCGCATCCGGGGTACGCCCGGCAGACGTTGCAGCTGCTCAGTCAGCTGATGCAGCGCCCTCAGGAGCATATCCGACAGGAACAGCAGCCTCTCAGCCTGCAGCAGTCTCAGATAGGATGCAGCAGACAGAGGATACAGCATCACAGCCTGCTTCACCAGCTGTAACACAGGCAAGCCTGAAAGATGGAACAGGCTCCCGGCTGACGGAAACAGTCACAGCAGAGTCACGCCAGGCAGAACGAGCAGTGACCCGGCCGACGGAAACGGCCGCAGCCCAGTCACGCTCGTCAGAACGAGCAGTGCCTCAGTTGGCAGCATCGGCCGCAGATAGGGCGTCTGCCGCAGAAGAATCGGTGCCGCACCCGGCTGAGAAAACCGCACCGGCCAGGACGATTGCCGCGGCTGCGGCGGAGGAATTGACGGAGGGACAGCGAGAGGCTCTGCAGTACTCCAGTAATCCTGAGAAATTAATGAGAAACCGGGGCGCCCTGCCTGCCTATGCACAGGATCAGGATCTTGGCGCAACACGCAGAATCGTTAATCCGAAGGAAGACCTGTTAGAAGCGGCCCGCCAGGAGATGATGGCTTCTAAGACGATCCGGATTCCGGCGGAAGAGATTTCCCGGGCATATGCGCGTGGCGGCGTTTTGCCGGAGAGCGAGGATGAAGCGGACACGGCACGGCAGGAAGCGGCGCCGGCGGCGGAGAAAGAATATGGAGCGCCGAGCCGGAGCCAGGGTACCATTGCCGGTGAAGAAATGCCGGAACGGCCGTCTGAATCTGATGAGAAAAATTTTGCCGGGGAATCTGTGCAGGAAAGACCATCCGGAAGAGCCTCGAGAGCAGCAGGCATAGAAGGTTTATCCGGAGGAGCCTCGAGAGAAACAGGGCAGGAAAGGCCATCAGGAGGAACCCCGAAGGCGGCAGGATCAAAAGGTTCATCAGGCGAAGCACCGAAGGAAGAAGGATCAAAAGGTTCATCAGGCGAAGCACCGAAGGAAGAAGGATCAAAAGGTTCATCAGGCGAAGCACCGAGGGAAGAAGGATCAAAAGGGTCATCAGAAGCCCCGAAAGAAGCAGAATCAGAAGGACTATCAGGAGAATCCATGCGGGGCACAACAGGTATGGACGTATCATCTGGGGAGCCCATAAGAGGAATAAATCCGGATGGCCCGGAGGAAGAGTACGAGGAGTATTATGATGATCCGCTCACACTTGAACCTCACCTGCGTGGATTATTCAAAGGATTTACAGAAATAGATGGGCTGGAGGACCAGATCGCGAATGCGATTCTTCAGGCTCTGGCTAAGGGTACAGACCGGACCTCCCGCACGGGGAACCTGCTGATCTTTGGCGCACATGGCTCAGGGAAGACAACGCTGGCAGTTGCCATCGCGCGGGCGATCGCACAGGAAAAGGGACAGAAATCAGCCAAAATGGCGAAGATTTACGCGGCAGACCTCAATCGCAGAGACATTGCCGCGACGATTGCGAAGATCGCGGGCGGTATCCTGATTGTCGAGGAGGCCGGAGACCTGAATGACAATACCGTGGAGCAGATGACGACCGCCATGGAATTCCGTACAGACGGACTCATCGTGATTCTGGAAGATGAGCAGCGGTATGTACATGACCTGCTGATGAAGCATCCGCGTTTTACAATGAAATTTACCGCCCAGATTTATCTGCCTGTATATACGGCCGATGAGCTGAAAATGTTTGCGCAGTGTCATGCGAAGGAGCTTGACTATGCGATCAGCGAGGATGGTTATGAAGCAATTGCACAGAAGATAGCGGCAGCAGCTGCTGCTGAGAAACCGATGTCTGTCATCGACATAGTGGAGCTCGTTGATAAGGCAATCCGTCATTCTAATAAATTTATGCGGAAGATGTCAATGGGGAAGAAGCGTTACGACGAGAATGATTATGTGGTGCTGTTTGCAAAAGACTTCAAATGATGGACTTTTTCCCTCAACGGGCGGCATCCCATGCTTCGCACGGGATAAGCCTCGTAACTGTGAAGGTACGGAACAATTACGAATCATGCAGTGAACAGGGTTCGGGAAGCAGATGTGGGCGTTTGCCCGCGAACCACTGAGTACGGGATCACTGACTGCTAATAATAAAGGAGGTGCTTTTTATGGCAAAAAAAGTAGTAGTTGCAATAGGACGCCAGTTTGGCAGCGGCGGGCATGAGATCGGGGAGAAGCTCTCCCAAAAGCTCGGGATCAAGTTCTACGACAAGGAGCTGATCAAGGTCATCGCGAAACAGAGCGGGCTTTGCGAAAAGGTACTGGAAAGCTATGATGAGAAACCGACGAACAGTCTTTTGTATTCCATTGTGATGGATGTGTATCCTTCCGCGATGTATACCGGGCCAACACTCGACCAACAGATCTACCAGGCAAATTATGATACTATCAAACAGCTTGGTGAGACCTCGTGCGTGATCGTCGGACGCTGCGCGGACTATATCTTAAGAGATGTTCCGGAGCTGGTCAGCGTGTTTATCCACGCAGACGACGACTTCCGCGCGGAGCGCATCGCGGCCGAGTATCACCTTCCGGATGCGAAGGTACGGGATATGCTGGTGAAGACAGACAAAAAGCGCGCGAGCTATTACAATTTCCAGTCGGAGAAAAAGTGGGGCGCGGCGGTCAGCTATAATCTCTGCCTCGACAGCAGCTCGATCGGAATCGACGGCAGCGTAGATCTGATTGAAAGCTACATCCGGCACCGCGGACTGCTGTGAAACATGCCGGGCATCGCGGACTGCTGTGATGCATCCAGTCTTGTGAGCGGCTGCAGCTCTGCCGAATGGGACAGAATTGTTCTGAAGTAACTTGTGATTACGTAAGCTTTACAAAGACACTACACGGGCTCCCGCCGGCATGGCGGGAGTTTTTTTATGCACACAGGCGCGAAAGGAAAATAGCAAGCTTTGCTGCTCGCGCCTGGAGCGGCGGATAGGGGAGAAAGACGTTCCCCTATTCGATTGCACAGGGCCGGGCGAGGGCATATCCCATGCGAAGCGTGGGATGCCACCCGGCGAGGGCATATCCCATGCGAAGCGTGGGATGCCCGCATCCACAATCAGAGATTATGGACATAACCCGGCGAGGGAGTTTTGCGGCTAAAGCCGCACATGCCCGATTTCTATGGTTGAAATGAACCTGTGGATGTGCTAGAATACAGCTTGTCTGACAGCCGGGAAGCGAAACCGTTACTGTTTAGGATCTTCACAGCTGTGAAGGATCTTCAGTTTGCTGGCTGGGGAGCGTGCAATCAAATATTTCGCTGCACGTGTATATAAAGGGAGGCTAAGATGAAGCTCTTAAAATACCGTATCAATACACTATTTAAATACAAGGATCTGATCCTGGAGCTGGTCAGCCGCGACATCAAGCTGAAATACCGGCGCAGCTTTCTGGGATACGCCTGGACGATCCTGCAGCCTCTGATGCTGATGATGGTCTGGGTGATTGTGTTTACCAATCTTCTGGGCAAGAATATTGAGAATTATCCGGTGTTCCTGCTTTCAGGCCGTATGATGTATGATTTCCTGAGTACGAGTACGAAGGGCGCGATGAAGTCCGTGACGGGAAATGCGTCGCTGATGAAGAAGGTCAGTATACCGAAGTATATTTTTACGCTGTCCAAGGTGACAAGTTGTATGGTGGATATGGTTTTGTCCTTTGGAGCGCTGTTTATTGTCATGGTGATTACCGGAGCGAAATTTTACTGGACGCTGATCCTGATTCCGGTCGTCGTCGCGCAGATTTATATTTTCTGCTGTGGACTCGGCTTTTTCCTGGCGCAGTTTAATGTTTTTTTTCGCGACACAGAGCATATTTATGAGGCGGTTTTGCGGGCACTGCTGTACCTGACTCCGATTTTGTATGAGATTACCAGGCTGCCAGAGCGGCTGCAGCTTTTTATCAAAGCCTTTAACCCGTTGTATTATTATGTGGGGCAGTTCCGCGATATCGTGTATTATGGCAATGTGCCGGGACCGCGGATTTTCTGGGGCGGCTGGCTGATTGCTTTTCTGATGCTTCTGATTGGTGTATGGTCCTTCCAGAGGTCGAAGGACAGGTTTATTTTGTATATATAAGCGGCAGGCGAAAACGATGCACGTCTGACATAACAGAGGAACGAATATGAGTAAAACAGTCATTGAAGTAGATAATCTGACAATACGTTTTAACCTGGCAAATGAGAAGGTAGACAATCTCAAGGAATATGCGATCAAGCTGGTAAAGCACCAGCTGATGTTTCAGGAGTTTCTGGCGCTGCAGGATATCAGCTTCCAGGTAAAAAAAGGAGAGGCCTGGGGACTGGTCGGAGTGAACGGCTGCGGAAAATCCACACTGCTTAAGGCAGTCAGCGGCATTTTAAAGCCTTATAAAGGGACTGTAACGGTGAAAGGAAAGATTTCACCTTTGATTGAATTGGGGGCCGGATTTGATAAGGATCTCACCGCCCGCGAAAATATTTATCTGAACGGCATGGTGCTTGGCCACTCGCGGAAATTTATGGAGGAGCATTTTGACGAGATCGTTGAATTTGCTGAAATTAAGAAATTCCTGGATTCTCCTTTGAAAAATTTCTCTTCTGGTATGAAAGCCAGGCTGGGTTTTTCTGTGGCGACCGTGGTAGATCCGGACATCCTGATCGTGGATGAGGTGCTGGAGGTCGGGGATATCCGTTTCCGCCGGAAGTGCAATGAGCGGATGCAGCAGATGCTCTCAGGAGGCACGACGCTTCTTTACGTGTCTCACAATGTGGATTCGGTAAAGGAACTCTGTGACCACGCGATTTGGATCGATCAGGGAAAAACGCGCATGATCGGGGAGGCGCTGGAGGTCTGTGATGCTTATAAAGAGTAGAAGGAGGATAAAACGCGCGCTCGAAAGGATTCAAGACAGAAGAAACTTAGGAAAATTAATAAAAAATATGACTATCTGGTCGTCGGGGCCGGGCTTTTTGGCGCGGTATTTGCCCGCCAGATGACAAAGGCCGGGAAACGCTGTCTCGTGATTGACAAGAGAGATCATATCGGCGGGAATGTTTACACGGAGGATGTGGACGGCATTCAAGTGCACAAATACGGCGCACATATTTTCCACACCGATGATGAAAAGGTCTGGAAATATGTAAACCGGATGGTGAAATTTAACCATTATATCAATTCTCCGGTGGCGATTTACAAGGACGAGATCTACAATCTTCCGTTTAACATGAATACCTTCAGCCGCATGTGGGGACTGAAAAAGCCGCAGGAGGTCAGGGACAAGATTGACTCGCAGATCGCAGAGCTTCATATCACTGAGCCGAAAAATCTGGAGGAGCAGGCGCTTTCTCTGGTGGGGCCGGACGTGTACGAGAAGCTGATCAAGGGCTATACCCAGAAGCAATGGGGCCGTGAATGCAGGGATCTCCCGGCGTTTATCATCCAGCGCCTGCCGCTGCGGTTTACTTATGATAATAACTATTTCAACGACCGATTTCAGGGGATTCCGATCGGGGGCTATACCGGTCTGGTAGAGAAGCTTCTTGAAAACATTGATGTGATGACAGACACAGATTTCTTTGAGTACCGCAAAGAGCACCCGGATATGTATGACCGGGTACTGTATACGGGAATGATAGACGAGTACTTTGATTTTTGCTACGGACATCTGGAATACCGCAGCGTCCGTTTTGAGACGGAGCGTGTGGAGGAGCCGAACTATCAGGGGAATGCGGTGGTCAATTATACAGATCAGGAGGTTCCCTATACCCGCGTGATTGAGCACAAGCATTTTGCACCGGAGGCAGAGCAGGAGAATCCGAAGGATTACACCATTATTTCCAGAGAATATTCAGAAGAAGGGCATCCGGGGATGGAGCCGTATTATCCGGTGAATGATGAGAAAAACAATGCGCTCTACGAAAAATACCGCGAGCTGGCTGACCGGGAGGAAAACGTGCTTTTTGGCGGGCGCCTGGGCTCCTATCAGTACTATGATATGGATAAGGTGATCGCGGCCGCGATTGAGCTTGCCAGACAGGAACGTGCCCGGTATGCGGACAAGACGGTTCAAAAAAAGGAAACGAATGCATTGAAACAGGGGACTCAGGAAAATAAATGCTCCAGATCAGGCGATTGAGAAAATAGAAAAAATGTGTTTCGAATCAGGAGACTGAGAAAAGAGAGAAAGCGAGTTCCAGATCGGGCGATTAAGAAAAGAGAGAAAGAATGTTTCAGATCAAGCAGCTCATAAAGATGCTTCTGCAAAACATATTACTGCCGCTGCTTTATAAAATGTATAGCCGGCGGCCGGTGGAGGAGGGACTGGTGCTCTTTGCGGACGCTCATCATTCGGAGATGCCGTTTTCCATGAGCCGGATGTATGAGGCGGTGTGTGCATTAGAAGAACCTTACGTGGAAACTTTTATCACAGATTTTGACCGCATTTCCTTTCTGGCGATGGCCAAATATCTGATACACTTCATGCAGCGCTACGCAGTGGCGGAATATGTGTTTATCTGTGATTATTTTCTCCCGGTATCATCCTGTGATAAACGGCCGGAAACAATGGTGGTGCAGCTGTGGCACGCCTGCGGCATGCTGAAAAAGATTGCCTATGAGGCGAAAGACGATATCCCTAAGGGCTACCGGGGAAACATGTTTGGCAATTATACTTATATGACGGTGAGTGCCGGAGCCTGTATAGCACCTCACGAGCGGGCCATGCGGCTTGCGCCGGGACGGACATTCGCCACCGGCATCAGCCGGACGGATTTCTACTTTGATGAAGCCTGGAACGCAAAATGCCGGGAGCATTTTTATGCGGAGCATCCGGAAGCACAGGGGCGGAGGATTATTCTGTGGGCGCCGACCTTTCGCGGAAATGCCGCCAACCCAAGGCTGGAGGGGCTGGAGGAGGTGCGGAGAATCGTCGGCCGCCAGGCCGGCGGGGCATATCTGATCATAAAGGCTCATCCGCATATTGACCGGCATGAAAAGGTTTCTAATTGTGAGATCCCGACAGAAGAGCTGCTTCCGGTGGCGGATTTGCTGATTACTGATTATTCGTCTATTCTGTTCGACTGGCTGCTGTATCGAAAACCGATGATTCTATATACACCGGATTTGCCGGAATATGAAGCCGCCCGGGGATTTTTCATGGATTTTCGGAGCATTCCGTTTCCCATTGCTCAGACGGAAGAAGAACTGGTTATGGCGATGGAGAAAATGGATATCCGGGCAGACAAAGACACAAACAGCGTGAAAAATGTAAATGGTGTAAAGAACGTAAAAGATGCATCGAAAAAGGAAACAGGAAAAACCGAAGCAGATTTCCAGATAGAGAAAGGGATGTCAGGAAAAGCCGAAACAGATTTTCCGATAGAGAAAGGGATGTCAGGAAAAGGCGAAACAGATTTTCCGATAGAGAAAGCGGCGTTGGGAAAAGACTGGATGAGTACGCATGCGGCAGAGATCAGTCAGTTTATGGATCTCTGTGTCGGCGCCTGTGACGGACACGCGACAGAGCGGATTCTGCAGCTGGTTGGGCTTAGCTGAATACGAAGCTGCGAGATTAAGCAAAGTTACCCAGTCAAATATCCGTGCAAGCTATGTCATAAGGTGTCGGCTTGCCGACGGATTCCTTATGACTCTGGCTATTTGGCTCGTTGCTTCGCGGAAATAAAGCCATTACAGCTTCCGATAGAGCGTGATATACATGGTAACAAAGCAGGCCAGTCCGCCGATCAGATTGGAGATGGGCTCCGCGATGAAGACGCCGTCAGTTCCCAGCCCCAGGAACATCGGAAGCGCGATGGTGAGCGGCACTACGATGACGATCTTGCGTAAAATTGAAAAGAACACGGCTCTTTTTGCCTTTCCCAGTCCGACAAAGGTGGACTGTCCCATGAATTGTAAACTCATAAAGACAAAACCGAGGAAATAAAGCCGCACCGCATGTACTCCATACGCGATTGTCTGCGCGTCGTCCGAGAAAATCCGGATGAAGGCAGAGGGAAACAGCTCGATCACCAGCCACATAAAGGCTGTGTAGGCGACACCCATCAGGGCCATAAAGCGGATGCCTTCCTTCACCCTTTCGGGCTGCTTTGCCCCGTAGTTGTAGCCAAGCACCGGCTGGCCGCCGCTGCTGATGCCGGTCACCGGCAGCGAAGCGATTTCGCGGATGCTGTTGATGATCGTCATAATCCCGACATATACATCTCCACCATAATTCTGCAGGGTCACGTTGCACACAATCTGCACAACGCAGTTCGTCGCCTGCTGCATGAAGCCGCTCACCCCCAGGCTGATCACATCGAGGACCACCCGCCCCTTTAATTTCATGCAGGAAAGCCGCAGCTTCAAGTCGGTTTTTCCGGCAATCAGAAAGTGCATCACCCAGACGGCGGACACGCACTGGCTGATTACGGTAGCCGTTGCTGCGCCCTCGACTCCCATAGAGAGCCCGAAAATAAAAATCGGATCGAGAATCAGGTTCAGCACGGCGCCGATCACGGTCGTCCACATGGCTGTCTGCGGAAAGCCAAGGGCACTGATAAAGCCGTTCATCCCGGTGACGATCATGGAAAAAAGAACGCCGAAGAGATAGATCCGTAAATAGCTCTCCGCATAGACGATGGTCGCGTCGCTTGCGCCGAACAGGTAGAGCATGGGCGTCCGGAGTACATAGCAGAAAGTCATGATGATTACGGAGGCGAGGAGAATCATCGTGAATACATTTCCCATAATGACGCAGGCCTTGCTTTCGTTTTTGGCACCTCTGGCGATGGAAAATAAAGGAGCGCCGCCGGTCCCGAACAGATTGGCAAAGGCCAGGATCAGGGTCGTGATCGGAAAGGTGACGCCGACACCCGTCAGCGCCAGAGAGCCCACATTTGGCAAATGTCCGATATAGAGACGGTCTACGATGTTGTATAAAAGCTGCACCAGCTGCGCGACCGTCAGGGGCACCGCCTGGGCCGTGATAATCCGCCACATCCTGCCGGATGAAAAATCCCGCTGTTTATTTCCTCTTGTGTGCTGCCTGTTCTGCTTGCTTTCTTCTGCGTGCTGCATATCTGTATTTCCTCCAGAGAGATGCTTCTGTGTTCCGGTCAGCTGCTTTTGCGATAATAAAAATTTTCCAGCCAAATGCTTCTGCGGTTTTATAAATTTTTCATCTCAGCTGCGTCTGTGATTCTATGATAGGCCGCCAGATTGATAACAACCCTGTTTGGACAGTGCCAACGGCATGATTGTTAAAGCCTGTGCGCATGATTGTGTCACGCGTGAGAATTATAGCACCAGATAAACAAAATGAAAAGATCATCATTCAGGAAAGAATTTAAGAATGTTTAAGAAATTCTTAAGGCTTCTCTTGAAAAAAGAAGCACCCTGTGCTATGTTAAATTCATCAAAAAGTCACATTCTTCCTGGCTGGCAAAGTGTTTTCATGGTAATCAGCGGATGTTAACAGACATTAGCAGACAACACCTGGCCAGAGGAAACCGGGCATGACAAGGGAGGTATTATGAAAACAGGAAAGAGAACAGAAAAGAGGGCATGGAAGCTTTTATTCGTGACACTGGTGATGGCTGCACTTTTGTCACTGGCGTTTGGCAGCGGAGCGTCATTTGCCGCGGAGGGCACATCCGGCAGCGGATCTTCACGTTTAGCTACAGAGACACCTGCCGTGATATCCGACGATGTATCTGCCGGGACAACCACTGATTCATCCGCAGGGACAGCTGCCGATTCATCTGCCGGTACGACGGCCGATTCCGGGAAGCAGCTTTTGAATGGCTTTGTAACGGAAAGCGATGGGTATACCTATTATTATGTGAATTCTGTCAAAAAAGGCGGATGGGTGACAATCGGCAAAAAAACCTACTATTTTTATAAAAGCGCGCACGGTTCCACCCCCGCGAAAGCGATGGTGACGGATGCTGTCATTAAGATCGGAGACTACCGCTATTATTTTGACGAAGAAGGCGTTATGCAGACTGGGTGGGTGACCTGGAACAAAAAGACATACTACTTCTATAAATCCGCACATGACCCGATTCCGAAGGGCGCGGCTGCTATAGGCCTGGTCAAGATCAACAACGAGCGTTATTATTTCTCCTCGACTGGAAAAATGCAGACCGGCTGGCAGACCATAAACGGCAGCACCTATTATTTTAAGAAAACAGCTTCTTCCACAGTTCCGAAGGGTGCTGCTCTGACTGGTTTGTGGAAGATCAGCAGCAATCGTTATTATTTCTCTGCGACCGGGAAAATGAAAACCGGCTGGCAGACGATAGACGGCAGCAAATACTATTTTAAAAAGAAAGCTTCTTCCACTGTCTCGAAGGGGGCGGCGCTGACCGGACTCTGGAAGATCAGCGGCAGCCGTTATTACTTTTCCTCAGCTGGCAAAATGCTGACTGGCTGGCAGACAGTCAGCGGGGACACTTATTATTTTGGTTCCGATGGAAAAGCACAGACCGGCTGGCAGACGATTGGCTCGAACAAATATTGTTTTGCCAGTGACGGCAAGATGCTGACAGACTGCTGGAAGGATGGATATTATCTGCTCTCGGACGGCACAATCGCGAAAAATCAGCAGGTGCCGGACGGCTATTATGTGGATGCAAATGGAAAGAAGATCGAGCTGAGTGGCATTAAAAGTACGATTACATCCATGATCAGCTCCTATGGCGGCACCTGGTCTGTCTATGTGAAAAACCTGGAGAGCGGAGATGTCCTGAACATCAATGACTGTGCAATGTATCCGGCCAGCACGATTAAGGTTTTTGTCATGGCATCGCTTTACAATGAGATCGCTGCCGGACGGATAGCAGAGACGTCTCAGATCACAAGCCTGTTGAATTCCATGATTACGGTCAGCAGCAATGAGGCTTATAATGAGCTGGTCCGCAGACAGAGCTCATCAGGCAGCAGCTTCCTTTCAGGCGCGGCTGTGGTAAATAATTATCTGAAAGCGAATGGATATACCAGCACGGGAGTGCATCACACCTTACACCCGGCATCGTCCTCCAGCACCAGTGACGGCAGCAGAAATGTATCCTCTGCCAAGGACTGCGGTGTGCTTCTGGAAAATATCTATAACGGAACCTGCGTATCTAAAGCGTATTCTCAGAAGATGCTGAATCTGCTCCTTGCTCAGGAACGGCGCTGGAAGATTCCCGCGGGGGTTCCGTCCGGAATCAAGGTAGCAAACAAGACCGGTGAAACCTCGACGACACAGCATGATATCGCAATCGTATATGGAGAAAAGACCGATTACGTGATCTGCGTCTTTTCATCCGGATGCAGTGAATACACCGGTATCAACGGCATCAAAAATATTTCAAGGACGATTTATAATTATTTGAATTAAATGAAAGGAAGTCGTTTCGTAACTGTGAAGGTACTGAACAGTTACGTTATTTCCAGACAGGTGTTTGGAAAACTCTCTGAGTGACAGAAGAGGAAAGGATCGCAGAGAAGAATATCTGGACGAGAAAATGCAGACGATAGGAAAATCCCCCGCTGTATGCTGCTATGCTGCGGGGGATTTTCTATGAAACGCAGATTTCCGTTATATGCCTGAAAGCGGGCATAGACGAAAACAATATTTTGGTTTTTACAGAAAAGCAAACACGGGACCACGTTAGTTACGAGGAATGCTCTGAGTCTCATAGAAAATTGAGCAGGTATCGATTTTGTGTTGTTCGTCATTTACGTGGCTTTCTATATTCGCATGCTCACAGCCGCGGCTTCAGATATTCCATCAGCAGATCCACGCATTCTTCTACCGAGCGATCTGTGGTGTCGATCTGCACGTTCGGCTTCTGCGGCTTTTCGTAGGGGCTGCTGATGCCGGTAAACTGCTCGATGCGTCCTGCGCGGGCTGCGGCGTACAGACCCTTGACATCGCGGCGTTCACATTCCTCGATCGGCGTATTGACATAGACCTCGATAAAACCCTCGCCAATGATTTCCTTCGCCTTGCGGCGGTCGCGGACGAAGGGCGAGATGAAGGAGGTGAGCACGATGAGGCCGGCGTCGTTCATCAGCTTCGAGACCTCGGCAATCCGGCGGATGTTTTCAATACGGTCCGCTTCGGAGAAGCCGAGATTTTTGTTCAGGCCGAGACGGATGTTGTCCCCGTCCAGCAGCATGGTATGCTTGCCCAGGGAGACCAGGCGTTTTTCCAGCGCGTTGGCGAGTGTGGATTTGCCGGAGCCGGAGAGGCCGGTAAACCAGATGGTGCAGGCTTTCTGGTCCAGCTGGTGCTCGCGGAACTCTCTGGTGATGTCCATCGTGTGCCAGGTGAGGTCGTGGCTGCGGCTGATTGATTTGGTGATGACGCCGCAGGCAGAGGTCGCGTGGCTGATGCGGTCGATCAGGATCAGCGAGCCGAGTGCCTTATTGTTTTCAAACAGGTCAAAAACCAGGTTTGACGAGACAGAGATCTCACACTGGGTGATTTCGTTTTTATAAATCTCCTTTGCCGGAACCTCGCGGCCTGTGTTCACATCGATCTTGTGACGGATATGCAGAACGGTGGCGGGGATTTTCTGCGTGCCCGATTTGAGCAGGTAGTTTTTGCCCTCTACGAGCTTGGTGTCGTCCATCCAAAGCAGAGTGGCGGAAAACATGGTGTTGACATACAGGTCCGGATCCTTGGTCAGGACACAGCCGCGGGAGACGTCAATCTCCGTATTGAGCTGAATGGTGACCGGCTGGCCGACACTGGCTTCCAGCACGGATTGCTTTCCGTTCAGAATGGCCTTTACCGTAGAGGACTCGCGGCTCGGGAGTACAGTGACCGCATCGCCGACGGAGATGCTGCCGCTCTCGATCTGTCCCTGGAATCCGCGGAAATTGTGATTTGGGCGGCAGACGCGCTGCACCGGCATGGTGAATTCTGCGTCGGTCGGTTTTTCACTGACATCGACGGTTTCCAGATAATGGAGCAGGGTCGGACCTTTGTACCAGGGCATTTTCCGGGATTTTTTTGTGATATTGTCGCCGTTGGTCGCCGAGACCGGGATGATCTGGGAGCTGCGGTGCTCAAATTCTGCCAGCAGGATGCGGATTTCTTTCTGAATTTTCTTGAAACGCTCCTGGCTGTAGTCGATCAGATCCATTTTGTTGACTGCGAATACGACATGCCGGATGCCCATCAGCGAACAGATTCGGGTGTGGCGGCGGGTCTGGGTGAGCACGCCCTGGCTGGCGTCAATCAGTATCACAGCCAGGTCGGCAAACGAAGCGCCGACAGCCATATTCCGCGTGTATTCCTCGTGACCCGGGGTATCTGCGACGATGAAGGAGCGGTGCTCGGTCGTGAAGTAGCGATAAGCGACGTCTATGGTAATCCCCTGCTCACGCTCGGCCATCAGACCGTCCAGCAGAAGACTGTAATCAATATTTCCGTCATTGGAGCCGACGCGCGATTCCAGCTCCAGCGCGTCCTTCTGGTCAGCAAACAAAAGCTTCGCGTCGTAGAGCATATGGCCGATGAGGGTGGATTTCCCATCGTCTACGCTCCCGCATGTGATAAATTTTAATAAAGAATCCATTAAAAATATCCCTCCCGCTTCCGTTTTTCCATGCTGGCTGAGCCGCCGTCCTTGTCAATCACCCGGCTGGTCCGCTCGGAGGATACCGCGCTTAAGGTCTCCTCGATAATCCCGTCAATCGTGTCGGCCTCGGACTCTACGCCGCCCGAGAGCGGGTAGCAGCCCAGCGTGCGGAAACGCACCTTTTTCATCATCGGCTTCTCGCCGGGCTTCAGTCTCATGCGGTCGTCGTCGACCATGATCAGATTGCCGTCACGCTCCACGACCGGGCGGACTGCAGCGTAGTAGAGCGGCACAATCTCGATATTTTCCCGCTTGATATACTGCCAGATGTCCTTTTCTGTCCAGTTCGAAATCGGGAAGACACGGATGCTCTCGCCTTTGTTGATCTCCGTGTTAAACAGCTTCCACATCTCCGGCCGCTGGTTTTTCGGGTCCCAGACGTGGTCTTCATTGCGGAAGGAGAAGATGCGTTCCTTTGCGCGGCTCTTTTCCTCATCACGCCGTCCGCCGCCGAAGGCCGCAGTAAAGCCATATTTATTCAGCGCCTGTTTCAGGGCCTGGGTTTTCATGATGTCCGTGTAGGCGGAACCGTGATCGAAAGGATTGATGCCCTGCGCAAGTCCCTCCTGATTGATATATTCGATCATCTCGATGCCGTATTTTTCCGCCACCTTGTCCCGGAACTCGATCATTTCTTTAAACTTCCAGGTCGTGTTCACATGCAGGAATGGGAAGGGCGGCTTTTCCGGATAGAAGGCCTTGAGCGCGAGATGCAGCATGACGGAAGAATCCTTGCCGATTGAGTAGAGCATCACCGGCTTTTCACACTCGGCAGCGACCTCCCGCATGATATAGATCGCCTCAGCCTCCAGCTTGTTTAAGTAATTCATATGATTCAGATCTCCAGTATAATGAATTATAAACGGAAGCAGCATTGTCTGTGCGTCCGTGTGCTTATAATGCTCTGCGCCGGACGCAGGCTGCAGAAGCAGCGTTCCCTGTACGTCCGTGTGCACATAACGCTCTGCGCCGGACGCAGGCTGCGGAAGCAGCATTCCTTGTGCGTCCGTGTGCATAAAAATCTTTCGACAGTATAGCATTTTTTTCCCCGGCTGCCAAGGTGTTTTGCGGATTCTGTTTATGAAACATTTGTAAAGCCAGGTATTCGTGGATACAAGCATCAAAGGGATAGATGGTATACTTTTATCAGGCGGTGGGGATTTCTTTAGAAAGGAGAATTAGAGTTATTCGGCTCTGTCTAACTGCGTAAGCAGGTAGTCAATATCCGTTGAGTAAGGCAAACGCTCCCCGTTTTCATATGCCTTCAAATAACGCTGGCGTTCACGAACGATCTGGCGTTCGTGTTTATCGAGTATACCGCAGATCAGGGTAGCATAAGCGTTCCCCTCTGTCCGGTAACGGATGAGGTATTTGCTGCTGACAGGGAACATTTTTATGTAATGCAGACCGTGCCTGTTTCCTGGCTTTGTCGAAGACCTGGGCGGCAGCGGATAAAACTGGCTTTTGTCAGCAGATGCAGGAATGTTGGAACGGAGCGGTACCGCAAAATCCTGAATGCGATCTTTATATTTGAGGCGTACAACTAGGACACAGGGACGGGAGTCTTTTACTAAAATCTCACTATCGTCTTTGTACTTTTCGAGCAATACGGTGTCGATCTTGACCAGTTTCATCTTCCGAAGCTCCTTACAATGATAGAACCCGCTGAAAAAACGGGTTCTCCAACATGTGGGCGATATTCTACATTTTGACAACCCCGTCGCCCCCGGAGGTTAAACATACACGTCCATTATATTCTAGCCGTAATGGCCGGCGGGCATTTGTGCTCTTTAACAGTATATGCGATTTTCATAGAAAATGCAAGGCAAAAATGTTTAGCTTTAGCATGGTATCATTTGGTGGCTGAAGTGAAAAAGTAAATTCCACTCTGAAGGGGGACAAGTTGAATTTAGTCTT
>JAJQFO010000139.1 GCA_021201095.1 Lachnospiraceae bacterium | reverse complement strand
CCATGGAGCACTCCTTCCATGGACGTACCATGGGCGCCCTTTCCGTTACGGGCAACGCCCATTACAGAGAGCCCTTTGAACCGTTGATTGGCAATATTCGCTTTGCTGAATATAATGACCTGGAGAGCGTGAAGGCTCAGGTGACGGATAAGACCTGCGCCATCATTATGGAAACCGTACAGGGAGAGGGAGGCATTTTCCCGGCAAAGCCGGAATTCATCCAGGGGATCAGAAAGCTCTGTGATGAAAAGGATATTTTATTGATATTAGATGAGATTCAGTGCGGCATGGGGCGCACCGGCACCATGTACGCCTATGAACAGTACGGAGTGAAGCCGGATATTCTGGCCACAGCCAAGGCTTTGGGCTGCGGTGTGCCCGTAGGCGCCTTTGCTATGACAGAGAAGGTGGCGCAGATGTCGCTGACGGCGGGAGACCACGGCTCCACCTACGGCGGCAATTCCCTGGCCTGCCGGGCCGTCTGCTCTGTCTATGAACTGATGGAGAAAAAGCAGGTTCTTCAGAATGTGAATGAAGTGGGCGTTTACCTGGAGCAGAAGCTTTCCGAACTGGCGGAGGAATATGATTTTATTGAGGGACAGAGGGGCCTGGGCCTGATGCGAGGTCTGGTATTTCGCTGCCCTGTCAACGGTATTTTGAAGAAAACACTGCAGAAGGGCCTGGTACTGATCAACGCCGGGACGAATATTATCCGTTTTGTGCCTCCTTTGGTGATTACCAGGAACGATGTGGATGATATGCTGTCGATACTGAGACCGGCTCTGGATGAGTGGAGTAAGGAACAGGTATGAGGAGAGGAATACCAAGAACGATTGCTGTCCTTCTGGCACTGCTGGTATTTGTCTGCGGTGCGTTCACCTACCTGGATATGTATGTGGAGGAAGAGGAGGAAGAGATTGGCTCGGTCACGCTGCAGTTCTGGTATACGGACAGCTCCATGACCAGCTATTATAATAATGCCGCCAGTTATTTTAATAAGCGCAATGAGGGCATCACCGTTGTGCCCGTGCTGGCGGACAGCAGTGAGTACCTGGACGATATTTACAATGCCTCGGTGGCTGGAACAGACTATCCGGATATCTACGTGATCAGCGATGTCTCTCTGGGGAAGGCGTATCTGGCGGGGCTGACGGTGCCTGTGACAGATGAGGAGATGGAGGATCAGTTTCCTTTTGTGGCGCTGACAGCGGTGACCTATGAGGAGAAGATCATCGGCTATCCCTTCTATTTTGATACCAGCACGCTGGTCTATAATGAGACCTATCTGCAGCAGATCGCAAACGGAGAGACCGATCCGGTGGGAGACGAGGATTCGGATTCCGAGGAAACGGCGGCCGCAGAGGAAGAACAGACCTCGGAGGAAGGAACCCCGGAGGGAGAGACCGCAGGGGAATCGGAGACCGCGGAGGAGGAAACAGTGCTGACCGTGGAGGATCTGGTGCCGGAGACGGTGGACGATCTGCTGACGCTGGCCAGCAACTATAATGCGCCGGATACGGTGGAATCCCTGTTCAAATGGGATGTCAATGATGTATTTTACAATTATTATTTTGTGGGCGCGCAGATGACGGTTGACGGTTCGGTCAGCTCTGATGTGGATATCAATACAGAGGGAGCCATCAGTTGTCTGGAAATTTTCCAGCAGCTGACGGAGTTCTTTTATATTGACCCGGATGAAGTGGACGCGGACAGTATTCTGGAGGAATTTCTGGAAGGAAAGGTGCTGTTCACCATTTTGGACACCAGCCATGCCCTGGAACTGGAGGCCGCGGCCGAAGAGGGCATTATGGAATATGCCTACGGCTACAGCGTGATTCCGGATCCCACGCAGAGCCTGGCGGGGGCGGCGTTGGCCGTGACGGAGACAGTGGTGGTCAACGGGTATACGGAATATGCCCAGGCGGCCAATGCCTTTGCAAAATTTCTGACCTGCGAATACGCGGAAAATCTCTATGCCAACACCGGGCACATCTCCGCCAACAGTCAGGCGGAAAAGATCACGGAGCTGGAGCAGGTCTTTTTCCGGGAATACGAGCGCAGCACCTGTCTGCCTAAGAATCCGGCGGCCGGCAATTTCTGGATGCTTCTGGAGAATACTTTCAGCAATGTGTGGGAAGGGGAGAGCATCGAGTCGGAGCTGATCACCTTAGAGGATGCGGTGAAGGCCCAGTACGCGGTGCAGTAGCTAAGATCTGCGGCGGCTCCCGGCAGAGAGTCTGCGCCGGGGATCAGACATGCGCGGAAGCGGTGGCTTCCTGTGACGTAAGCAGGCCATCCCGGAAGGGATTATATGGATACATGTAAAAAAAGAACATGGATACCGTTGATAATGGCTGCTATCCTGCTTTTATCGGGCTGCGGCAGCAAAAATACGCCAGAACTGCAGGAAATCCTGCAAAATACAAAAGAATCGGAAACGGAAAGCAGCACTTCGGACAGCAGTGGTGAAGGGACAAATGAGAATGGGTCGGACGGTTCAGGGCA
>JAJQFO010000023.1 GCA_021201095.1 Lachnospiraceae bacterium | reverse complement strand
CTATATCTATCCGATCTTGCTTTTTGCTCATTGCTACAGCATTCTTGTATGTATTTCTATGCAAAGATAAAGCGCCGGACAACGCTCAGGTCATCCAGCGCCTATTGTCAAAGTAGCGGTTTTCTGCTGGCTGTCAGCCGAGGCAACCTTCCGGATGCGCATTCAGTCGCCGGAAATTTAAGTCCCCGGCGCGGACTCACCGTATCTCCCTGGTGTGGGCGCGATGTCCTTCCGAACATCAAGTGAGTCTTGGTAATTTACCTGCCCAAGCGCAGTACAGCTTTTACGTGCCGCCACACGAGAAGCATCCCTGCTTCTACGGTTATTATACTCAAAAGCCATCTAAAAATCAACTGTTTTACAAAATTTTTAGCCTGTCTTTTATCCAGCTGTCTTTTATCCATCATAAATAGTCAATGTATCATAGAATGTCCTTGATATAAGCTGACTTTACAGTCCTACAGCGTCTCTATAGAAGCCTTTCCGCTATATAAAAACGAATCAGAGGTGGATCTGTGACGATGATTTTGGAAAATTTCTGAATAAGCTGGAAATTTCCGTCACACAAAAGCACATTCCCACACAGCGACTCCACTGTCCTGAAACACTTCGTTCAGACGCTCCCGCAGGTCATCCTTCGTTACACTTTTTTTCAACACCACTTGCAGGAATCCGCCGCCTCCGGCGCCGCAGATCATCCTGCCATCCACCAGGTCATCAATGACTGTGAATATCTGGTCAATGCAGGTATTCGTGCTGCCCGCGTCAATACGCTGGCTCTCCTGCCAATGCTCCGTCAGAAGCTGTGCGAATCCGTCCACATTATCCTTTTCCAGCTCGTAGCGCATCAGAACGGCCAGCCTCTGGATGGCGTCATGCGCCTTGATCGATGTTTCATCATTGCAGACGTACTTCCCGACCACATCCCGGAGAAGGTTCCGCGCCAGACGCCTCTGTCCTGTATAGATTAAAGCAAACCTATCATTCAGCTCAGCTACCGTCTCTTTGCTGACAGCAAGCGGTGTACAGATAATCTTCTGGGAAAGCCCAGGCCTTGTGGTAACCATCTTAATGCCTGGAACAATTCCGCCGACCTGATCCTGCCAGCCACCGCCTGTGGACATGAGCTGCTCCATGCAGAGCACTCGCTCAAACACTTCCTCATCTGACGGCTCCTGCCCCATCGCCTGCAGCAACGCTTTCACACACGCCCCGGCAAGTATAGAACTGGTGCCAAGACCGCTGCCTTTCGGAATATCGATCACCCGTGTGTTCATATACATGCCGCCGCCAAGCCGTTCACACAGGTCTGCTATAGAAAAAAGCGGTTCGTTTCCCGCTATTTTCTCATTGACTGTTTTCTCATCAGCAATTTCCTCACCTGCCACATTTTTACCCACAGGTATCACCCCGCAGGCGATCAGTGCCGCCTTGTGCAGCGCAAATGGATCGGAAGGATTTCGGCAGTCCTGTAGCTGCGCTAAGCTGTCAAATTCCTTATAGCTTCCGATATCTGTGCTGGCAAGCGCGATCACAGGCTTATCCAGTCTCTTCACCGTTGCTTCAATCGGCAGGCGTCCATTCAGGGAAATTGCCGCGTTCAGCACTGTCCCGCCATTTTCCATGCAGTAAGGAGGCGTGTCGCTCCAGCCACCGCCCCAATTCACGCGAACCGGAAGGTTCACAACCACATCTTGCTTCAGATGGTACTCAGTAAACTGTACACTCTCCATGGCTGCCGCCAGCGTCGCATCGCAGATCGTGCCGAAGCACAGGTCATTGTACTTATTCTCATCTGTTATTTTCCAGAGGTAACTGTATATGCGAATCAGTCGACTGAATTCATCCAGCTTATCGATGTTCTGTTTCTTTGCCCGATTCAGGAGATATTCCACCGTGTGGCGGTCGATATCCGGATAGGTCTTTGCCACCTTCTCCGCCGGAACCCCATTCTCAATATTTTCAAGGATCGCCTCGGCCACCACCTGCTCATACAGATTTTCCTGCCACGGCAGGATCGCCGTCACATCCGCCAGGTTAAAGCTATCTTTGAGGCTGAGCAATTCCGGAGCTGCTAAATCCCTGTCTGTTTCCGCCAGCCCTGCCTCTGCCATGCCAGTTTTAGCCACGATTGTTTCCGGCATATCAGTCCCGGCCGCATCCACTTCTCTCAGGCTGGTTTCTGCCATTCCTGTCTTAACCATACCGGTCTTGGCCCTGCCAGTCTCAGCCGGGCATGTTTCAGCCATTTCGTCCGCCAGCCCTGATCCATCCGCAATCCCTGCTCCCTCCGCCAGTCCAAGCGCCAGCGTCGCCTTCACGGCCTCCTCCACGGTATCGCAAACCGGGTACAGCTTCGCTGTCCACAGCGAACAGCTGGCCGCTCCGCCTTCGCCGTTCACAGCAGATTCAGGATCCTTAAGAATGTTGCAAATGTCTCTCCCGAAGAGCTTGTTCTCCTTCGGATTATCCTCCACGCCATACATCCGGCAGACAAATTTCCCGTTCTT
>JAJQFO010000332.1 GCA_021201095.1 Lachnospiraceae bacterium | reverse complement strand
CCGTATTTTTCATGATGTTCCTTGGCAAGTGCCACCGCCTCGTCGTTGAAAACGCTGGCATAGGTCATATCGATTGTCGTCTTCAGACCATTCTTGTGCGCACATTCCTGCTGTGTTTTAAAAATGTCAAGGCTCTCTGTCAGCAGTGCCTTGCGCCCGATATCCTCTGCCTGGCCGTGCCCGGTCACCTTCTCGGCGTACTCCGGCACCATTTCAGGGCGGTGGATAATGTTTACAACAAATTTGTCCATGATTTCTCCCTTTCGTTGGTCGTTGATGATTTCGCGTCTGCAGACACTGTACTTAGAAGCAGGCTGCAGACGCAGGTCTGTAATATATGAGCAGAGGGAACCTCTGTTCTTGCTATTATAATGTTCAGAATTGCGAATCTAATATGTCGATCCACATTCAATGGTTCCATACGGCATCCTTGCTCATTCGCATTCGTCTGATCCATACGATACCATTGCCGATGCATATTCGCTGGTTTCATACGGCATCGGCACTGATCCGCGTTCACCCGTTCCATACTGCGCCATTGCCGATATATGTGATTCAGCGCTATTGCTCGTGCGCATCTCCGTTTCCATACAACACCGATGCTGTAATCCTACCGCAGCACCAGAATCGACTGTGCCGGCATCACGGCCACATTATCCGTGAGCACAATCTCCTCATCATTTAACGTCAGATAACCGCTAACTTCCATCCCGGAGAGTGCCGTCCCGGAAAGATCTACCTCCAGCTCCTCATCCGAAGTATTATACAGAATCGCGATAGTGCTCTCCTCCCAGATTTTCAGAATTGCGCCCTGATTGCCGTCGCAGAGCTCCTCGACCTTCTCAATCGTCCCGCGCGCGATCTCCGGATTTTCATTCCGAAGCGCAATCGCCCGCTTATAATAATTGAGAATCGATGTCTCATCCGCAAGCTGCTCGTCCGCTGCCGCAAAGGAAGATACAATTCCTTCCTCCGCGTCCGCCGGGCCATTCGTCATCCCCTCGGTATCGGTTTCCGACCAGTACATCGGCAGGCGTTTGTTTTCATCCGCTGTGCCCTTGCTCTTCATGCCGATCTCTTCACCGTAATAGACAAACATGCTGCCGCTCATGGTCATCAGCAGTCCCGCAGCCATTTTAACGTCATTTTCGTCTGAAACCAGTGCGTTGGAAATGCGTCCTGTATCATGATTGGAAATAAAGGCAGCATCAATATAATCCGGGTTTTCCGCAGAAAAGTCCTCCTGCCACTTGATCATATAATCAATCAGGCTGGATACCTTCAGGGTCCCGCGCGCCGCCTTGATCAGCTTGCCTTCTGCGTCCGCCATGTCAAAATTAAACATGCTCGGCGTCCCGCTCGCGTAATAATCCGCAATCGTCGTTTCGCTCGACCAGACCTCGGATACCATGTAGAAATCCGGATCCAGCGTCAGACAATACGAATACAGCCAGTTGAGCACTTCCGTATTAAAGGCCGTGTCGCTCTCCTCAAAATGCAGCGCCGCGTCCATGCGGAAGCCATCTACACCCATCTCAATCCAGTAAGCCGCAATTGTTTCCAGATCCGCGCGAAGCGATTCATTGGAGAGGTTCAGATCCGGCATTTCTGACCAGAACACACCCTCATAATACCAGGACGAGTTCCCCGCGACGGGGATCTCATAGTAATCACTGCTCTCCTGCGTCTGTGAGAAGTGGTAATATCCCACATAAGGACAAACGCTCTCGTCAGGCTCCTCTCCCTTTTCCAGCGCCGCAAGATATGCGCAGGCTTCCTGGAACCACTCGTGCTGCGAGGAGGTATGATTGATGACAAAATCCATCACGACCCGGATCCCCCGCTCATGGCATTCCTCCACCAGAGCCTGAAAATCCTCCAGCGTACCGTATTCCTCATCGATCCCATAATAGTCCGTCACGTCGTACTTGTGGTAAGTCGTCGAGGGCATCACCGGCATCAGCCAGATCCCGTCAAAGCCCATCTCCTCGATGTAATCCAGCTTTTCCCGGACACCGTTCAGATCACCAATGCCGTCACCGTCTGAATCATAAAAAGAATAGACGAAGATTTCATAGTAATTGCGGTAATTGTCGCCGATTGCATCCAGTCCGTCGGACGTTTCAGCAAGGGCTTCACTCGTCCCCGCAGTTTCAGCTTCCGCCGCCATTACCGGCGCTTTCCATCCAAAACAGACTGCAATTGCCAGAAAAAACACCGGCAACAGGTATTTCAGCCTGCTCCCGGTTGCTTTCCGATTTTGCCAGAAAACAGCGGACAGAGTAGAAAACGCCCTCTTAAATGCGTTGTTTCTCATTCTGTTCTCAAAGCCTCTATCTTTCTTCAAATCGCTCTGTCTTCATCGGGGCAGGACACGCCCTGCCCCGATCTGTTTTAATGTATCAACCGCATTTAGTTTATCTGTGCTCAATGGCCTCAAACATCTGTACCAACCGCCTGCAGTGCAGCCTGACGCATCTGCGCCAACAATCTGCAGTGCCGACAGCCGGCATTTGCTGCAGCTTTTCGAAATGCCGTCAGCATCAGCCACATTTGAATATCAGCCCTTCACAGCGCCGCCGGTCACACCTTCTACATAGTACTTCTGCAGGCACATAAAGAGGATGGTTACCGGGATGGCAACTAACACGCCGCCCGCGCAGAATCTGGTGTAGTATCCCTGATAATCGTTGGTCCATACCCAGCGCGTCAGCGCCACAGCTACGTTGTAGCTGTCGCTGTAGCCAAAGGCCACATAAGAAGCCATGACGTAATCGCACCATGGAGCCATGAAAGCGGTCAGTGCGGTGTAGATGATGATCGGCTTGGTCAGCGGCATAATGATTGTAAACATGATGCGCGCATTGGATGCGCCGTCGATGCGGGCCGCCTCATCCAGAGCCTTGGGGATCGTGTCAAAATAACCTTTGCAGACGTAATAACCCATACCAGAGCTCGCGCATGACACCAGAATCAATCCCGGAATCGCGCCCGCCTGGGTCAGTCCCATCTGCTTCAGCAGGAAATACAGGCAGATCATGGTGAGGAATCCAGGGAACATGCCCAGGATCAGCCACAGCTGCATCAAGAACGTCCTGCCTGCGAATCTCGATCTGGAGAGCGCGTACGCCACCGCCACAATCATAACCGTATTAATAATCGCCACAAAAATCGCAATAATCAGCGTATTCAGATACCATCTCGGGAAGGAACTGCCCGAATCCGTCAAAAGCCAGGTATAATTATCCAGCGAAAACTCTTTCGGCACAAAGTACGCTACCATGCCGCCGTACTCTGTCGCGTAGGAGCGGAAGCTCTGCAGCACCAGCCCGACAAACGGGAACAGCCAGATAATGCTCATGAGGATCAGAACGATATAAATGATCGTATTGCTGACCCTGTCATGGCCACTTTTCGATCTTAGTTTTTTCTCATTCATTATTGGAATCCCTCCTCATCTCTTACAGACGGCAGAATCCGGTATACCACCAGGGAAATAATCGCCGTTACCGCAAACACCATGATACCGATGACAGCTGCCATACGGTAGTTCGTATCGTTGACGGTCAGCTTGTACAGCCAGGTGATCAGCAGGTCGGTACCGCCCGCGCCGCCGGTCATACTCATCGTCGTCGGCTGCCCCTGCGTCAGCAGGTAGATCACGTTGAAGTTATTCAGGTTGCCGGTGAAGGAGGTTAGCAGATACGGTCCTAATACAAAGAACATGTACGGAAGCGTAATCTTCCGGAACATCTGCCAGGCATTCGCTCCGTCAATCCTTGCGCTCTCATAGAGATCCTCCGGAATATTCATCAGGATACCGGTCGTCATCAGCATCATGTACGGAACGCCGATCCACACATTGATGAGGATGATCAGGATTCTCGATGACATCGCGTAGGTCCAGAATGGAATATAACTCTCTATCAGCCCCCATTTCAGCAGATACGTGTTCACCAGACCGTCGTTGGCGAACATCTTGTACATATACAGCAGGGATACAAACTGCGGTACTGCGATCGTCATGACGAGGATGGTCCTCCACAGCTTTTTGAATTTAATTCCCTTTTTGTTGATCATGATAGCGACGCCCAGCCCGAGGAAGAAATTCAGGAAGGTCGCAAAAAATGCCCAAACAAGAGTCCAGGCAAGCACCTGGAAGAAGGTATTGCCGAATCCGGATGATCCCATGGAAAACAGATTCTTAAAGTTCTCCAGGCCAACCCACCAGAACAGGTTTGTCGGAGACTGGTGGTTCGCGTCATAGTTGGTAAACGCAATGCAGACCATGAAAATGATCGGCAGAATAATAAACACAAACACGCCGAGATTTGGAATCGCCAGCAATGTCGCAGCAAAATGCTCGTTCAACAGGGATTTCAGATCATCCCGTGTGGTCGGCAGGCTCTTCCCACTTTCTTTAAGCTTCTGAATCTGGCGCTGCTGCCCGACATTCATCCTCCACATGAAAATAAATGCCGCAATCACAAAGATGGTCAGCAGGCCATAGAGCAGTATCAGAAAGCTGTTATCGCCGTATACGGTAATCGGGATTTTCCCGCTCTTGTCCACATAAGTCTCTACCGTACCCAGTGTCGGCAGCTTCGATAAGTACTGCGCGCCAAATGTGATCATATAGTAAATGAATAAAATTTCAGTTCCCAGAAAAATGATGCCTCGCAGAAACTGCTTATGTACCAGTTGCCCAAATCCCATGATTAAAAAGGACAGCTTCGCGGTCCAGTCGCCTTCTTTAAAAGTCGTACCGATCTCCGCGATGTTTCTTCCGGCCCGTGTAAAGCCCCTGCTCATACGCGCCGAAAGGGATTCATTTTGTTGACTCATTGCGGTCTGGTCCCTCCCTTTTTTACAGACAAGAGCACAAGCTCCTGTCCAGTCCACGCCAGGTAAACATAAGGCTGTCAGAATTTTTTCTTCTTCCAGGCGCCTCATGATTGCTCCTCACGAAAAAATGCAGACCGCCAAAAGACGGTCTGCATTCAGGTTTCCTTTTGGTTTTCGTCATCAGAAGACCACGCCTATTTAATTGTAATTACATAAGCACAGGGGAAACTCCTCTGTCTGATGAGCAAACAATGGGAATCCCTTTTGCTCATCAGCGCGGTTCTGAATGAAGCCATTCGTTTTCACGATCAGCCCGTAACAGCAGCCTCCCACTGTGTCTGGAAATCAGTCAGAACTTCGAGCAGCTGCTCGTCCGTATAATCATTGTAGGTGCCGGCAACGATATCCTTACCAAGAGCCTCGGATACGGTCCAGTAATCATCCGGATAGTCGCCCTGCGGAATCGCAAACTCACTCTGCTCGGCAAGAGCGGTAAGAGCTTCGTTAGCCTGTACAGACTCATCTGCCTGTGCGGTCAGGTTCGACGGACCCCAGCCTTCAGCCTCAAAGCGAGCCAGCTGTACTTCTGCGTCTGAGAGATACTGCGCCAGATCGAAGCATGCCAGAGCCTTGTTCTCATCGGTCTGCGGCTTTACGCCGAGCATCTTGTATCCGCCGAAGCTGTACATCTGATAGGTTGTATCATCAACCGTGAAGGTCGGGAGCTTCGTGCAGGCATAATTGTCACCAAAAACTTCCTGTGCCGCTGAAGAATCCCAGGTACCGTCTACGATCGCTGCAACATTCGTAGCATCAGCAATAGAATTGCCTGCGTAGAAGGCAGAAGAGGATGCGATCTGAATCAAACCCTTCATACCGATCACACCAGCGTCAGAAGCATAGTCGATATCGATAGAGGTATAGGTACCGCTCTCATCTGTCTCATAGGTCAGAGTGCAGCCTGCGCCGAAGAAAGTCGCCACATTGTACCAGCCATTGTCAACGCTGAAATAGAAACCTTTGCCTGCTGCCTCGCAGTCCGCCAGAATCGCCTCAACGGAAGTCGGATCTGAGATCACGCTGCTGTCATAATACAGGAAATAGCCATTGTCAGAGGTAATCGGGAATGCATAGGTGGACTCGCCGTTCTGTACTGCTGCTACAGAACCAGCGTCATTGTTCTCTGCTACCCATTCTGCATAATAATCAGAGAGCTCACTCAGTGCGCCCGCGCTGACCAGACGAGCCTTCTGATCCTGTGCGAAGGTATAGATATCAGCACCGCCCTCAACGTCCGTGATCATGTTGGAAGCTGCATCGCCCTCGCCAACTGCCTGTACGTCGATGGTGTAATCCGGATAATTCTCCTCCAGATATGCGGTCGCATACTCGACCGTCAGGTCTACCATGTTGTCTGCCACCCAGATCGTGATGACATTGTCGTCAGCTGCTGATGCAACCGGAGCCATGCTCATAACCATGCCTGCCGCCAGTGCAACTGAAAGAACCTTTTTTAATTTCATTTGCTTATCCTCCTTATGGATTTGATAGGTACAGCGCGGAACCAGTCCCGGCTCCGGCTGCCGTTCACAAGTTGTCTTTGCTTCTAGCCGCAACTCGTGTCATTCCGTTGCGCAACTGTTGCGCAATCGTTTCACCGTGTCTACAGTATACCTTATCTGTTTCTTCATGTCAACTATACTAAATAGACAGTATTCTGACCATTTTTTTGTGCAAAATAACCATGTGTTTTCACTCACCTCTATTCTTTGCGCAACCGATTGCGCATTCGATTTTATAAGGATTTCCTTATAAAATTACCTGTGATACATGTTTCGGCCATTCAGGTTCCACATTTTTTCTTTCCGGCCGTTCAGGCTCCTTTCCATTTCAAAAAATCACTTGCATATCAAAGAAACAGCTCCTATACTACAAACAAATTTAAAAGGGAAAGGATTTAACACACAAATGAAAGCGCAGCTCCCCTATCATTACAGGAATTATATTTTTGATTTATACGGAACTCTGGTGGACATCCATACGGACGAGAACACCCCGGCGCTCTGGGAAAAGATGTGTTTGTTCTATGGGTATTATGGCGCGAACTATTCGCCGGAAGAACTACGCTCCGTCTGGAATACTCTGACTGAACAATATCGCCGGAGGGCAGTAAAGCATGCCGCTCCCGGTTCTAATTCTGGTGAGCAATCATATCCGGATGAGCACTCTCGCCAGAGTAGTCAATCTTATCCGGGTGACCTGGCTTGCATGAGCAGCCAATCTTATCCAGGTGACCTGGCTTGCATGAGCAGTCAATCTTATCCGGGCGACCTGACTGGTATGAGTGGCCAATCTTATCTGGGTAAGCAGTCTGCCAAAAATGATATCTCCCGCGAGGAGCTCCCGCCAGAAACAGAGACAGATATTTGCATGCAGACATCCCGCCCGGCTCAGGATTATGAAGCCTCTCCTGAAATTGATCTTTCCTGCGTGATCCAGGCTCTTTATGAACAAAAAAAGGTAATCCCAAGTCCGGATCTGGTGCTGCACACCGGGCAGTTTTTCCGCGTACTCTCTACGGAATACATCCGTCTATATGATGGAACCGTCAAGATGCTGGAGCATCTTCGCACGGCAGGAAAAAAGATCTGGCTGCTCTCAAACGCACAGCGCATTTTTACGCAATACGAGCTGCGCCTGCTTGGCCTTGACCAGCGATTTGACGGCATTCTGATTTCTTCTGACTACGGCGTGGGCAAGCCCGATCCATTCTTTTTCCATCAGCTGACTGAACAGTTCGGACTGGATTTTAAGGAATCTCTGTACATCGGAAATGACGCAGTCAATGATATCGGCGGTGCCAGACGCGCAGGGCTGGATTCCTTCTATGTGCATTCGAACCTCTCCTTCGTTACGCCGGATTGGATTCATGCCTCTGCGTCTGTCTCAGCTTCACCTTCAGGAGCTTTTTCCGGTGCTTTTTCTGGTACTTCCTCAAAAGCTTCCTTAAACGCTTCCCCACACAAAAAAGCACCCGATAAAAATGCATCTTCTCCTTTGATGCACTTTCAACTGGGTGACACAGTCAATTATACTCTGATGGATTTTACCGGTTGGACGATATAAAACGTCTGCTGATTTCCTTATCTAAAAAATAGTTTTCGACCGGAACTCTTAATCCGGGCGATATTATCTTTCACAGTAATGTCTTTTACAGTATTATCTTTTTCTTTCACGGTATTTTCTTTTACGGTATTATCTTTTTCTTTCACGGTATTGTCTTTCAGAGTTAAATTCATTCAGGCAGCATAAGCGGCTTATGCTTCTATTTTGTTGACTCCCGGAGGATGACCTGATAGTTCAGCGGCACATACTCCCCATCCACCGATTCACCAAGCCTGTCCAGCAAAAGCTGGCAGGCATTCATGCCCAGGCTTCTGGTATTAAAATGCAGGCTTGTGACAGCCGGAATGTGGTACTCCAGCAGCGCACTGTCATACAGGCTGGCCACACGCAGATCCTGGGGGATTTTTATCTTCCGCTCGCGCAGACATCCCAGCATCATGTTCGCGATAAAATCATCCATAAAGACAATTCCATCGGCTTTTTCATCCAGTATAATATCCGCAGCCTTTGCTGCCTTCGCATAGCTGTCCACATCAAAAAAAAGCAGTTTTTCATCTACCCGCACATGATAGTCGTTATGCGCATCCTCAAAGCCTTCCACCCGGCTGCTGGTGACCAGATGAGTGCGGCTGCCGCCGACCAGGGCCAGACGGCGGAGGCCTTTCATCAGTAAAATACCTGTAAGCTCCCGGCTGCCCTCTCGGTTCTGATTGTCAATCCATACCAAGCCCGGATCATCACTCTGAGGAGTCCCGATCACCACAAACGGCACCTTTTCCTCACTCAAATAGCTGCGCACCGTCGGATTGGTCAGTGCGCGTGTCACAATCACTCCGTCCACCTTCTGATTAGAAATCAACCGCCGCAGCTGCGTCAGGTCCTTCCCATCTACCATCAGAAGGATGATGTCATAATTATGCTGCGCCGCTTTCTCGCAGATCCCGCTCATGCACTCTTTAAAAAATGGAAAATCGATCTCTGCATAATCATTAGGAAGCAGCAGACCAATGTTATAGGTCTTGCTCTCTGAAAGAGCCCTTGCGATCACATTCGGACGATAATCATTTTTCTCTATACAGGAGAACACCTTATCCCGCGTCTCCTGACTGACTCTGCCCTTCCCGGAAATGGCACGTGAGACAGTCGTCTTGCTGATCCCGAGTTCACGCGCAATATCATCGATTGTATATTTCTTTTTTTCTGTCATGCCAATTCTCCATTACTGTGGATTCCCTATGTCTCCGGCACCATGGCTTGCCGACTCGCTGCTTCGCGGGAATTAAAGCAAAATGCATATTGGAAAGCAATCTAAACGAAAGCTCGCACGTCAGCGGCATCCGAAGCGTCTGAACATACATTACACGCGTCCAGCGCAGACTCCACAACCTCCATAGAGACTGGAAGCAGGCCAAAAGCCGTAATTCCAATAGAGTCTGCGGCAGCCTCATTCGACTTATCAGAGAACCAGAGCATCCGCGCTTCCCAGTTAATTTCCCTGATCCGCATAGCCTTCCTGCGTCCTTCCAGGCCAGTAGCCACTGCCACCATAATCAGATATGGATTCTGTCGTACAAACTGAAGATATGCCGGGAAATTTTCCTCTCCGGCATAGGTCTGAACGAGCGGCCATTCTTTGCGCGCGAGTACAGCTTTCCGCAGGAGCTGCTCCAGCTCCTGGATATTCTTGATATCATCCGTGTAAATAACAAACCGCGTCATCTTTGTCCTCCATATCCATATGCCTCTGTATATAATCCTCGCCGCTCAAATAAATAATATACCTTCATGTATGATCCGTCCCAAAGCATATAAACCTGAAATCAATCATCGCATACTATCCGCAGACTGCCAGACAGCTTCTGGTCACTTCGAAAAATACTCTAATTCATTTATGGATAAAAATCAAGAGAACTAAGGTGAACGGTCAGCTTTTCAGTTAAACGGTAAAAAAAAGAACCACAAAACGTGGTTCTTTAAAGAGGTGCCAGCCGGAATTGAACCGGCGATAGAGGTGTTGCAGACCTTTGCCTTACCGCTTGGCTATGGCACCAGATATAAATAAAAATGACTCCACCGGGAATTGAACCCGGGTTACCGCCGTGAAAGGGCGATGTCTTAACCGCTTGACCATGGAGCCGTATGAATTATAAATTCCACCATATAAAATTGTTCAAAACCCTATATGTGAAAAAACTCCCCGAGTTGGGCTCGAACCAACAACCCCTCGGTTAACAGCCGAGTGCTCTACCATTGAGCTATCGAGGAATATCAGGTATTTCTTCGTACCTTCAAAACCACATACAGATTACTATATCTCTACGATTTTTGCAACAAGTTTTTCTTAAGTTCTCGATTTTCTTCGAAAATCAGAACATCTTTTAATCTACGATTCACTCCGTGAATCGTGACATTGGATAAGCTTACGACCTATTAGTAACGGTCAGCTCCATGCATTACTGCACTTCCACCTCCGCCCTATCTACCTCGTCTTCTCCAAGGGGTCTTAAGATATCTCATCTTGAGGGGGGCTTCACGCTTAGATGCCTTCAGCGTTTATCCCTGCCTGGCTTGGCTACCCGGCCGTGCTCCTGGCGGAACAACCGGTACACCAGTGGCCAGTCCACCCCGGTCCTCTCGTACTAAGGGCAGCTCCTCTCAAATATCCTACGCCCGCGCCGGATAGGGACCGAACTGTCTCACGACGTTCTGAACCCAGCTCGCGTACCGCTTTAATGGGCGAACAGCCCAACCCTTGGGACCTGCTACAGCCCCAGGATGCGATGAGCCGACATCGAGGTGCCAAACCACTCCGTCGATGTGAACTCTTGGGAGTGATAAGCCTGTTATCCCCAGGGTAGCTTTTATCCGTTGAGCGATGGCATTCCCACTTAATACCACCGGATCACTAAGCCCTACTTTCGTACCTGCTCCACCCGTCGGTGTCGCAGTCAAGCTCCCTTCTGCCTTTGCGCTCTTCGAATGGTTTCCAACCATTCTGAGGGAACCTTTGGGCGCCTCCGATACCCTTTCGGAGGCGACCGCCCCAGTCAAACTCCCCGTCAGGCATTGTCCCCCGGCCGGTTTACGGCCGCAGGTTAGAAACCCAGTAACGCAAGGGTGGTATCCCAACGGCGGCTCCGCGACAACTGGCGTCATCGCTTCTCTGCCTCCCACCTATCCTGTACATGCATTACCGAATCCCAGTGCCAAACTGGAGTAAAGCTCCATGGGGTCTTTCCGTCCTGGCGCGGGTAACCAGCATCTTTACTGGTACTTCAATTTCACCGGATGCATTGTCGAGACAGCGCCCAAATCATTACGCCTTTCGTGCGGGTCGGAACTTACCCGACAAGGAATTTCGCTACCTTAGGACCGTTATAGTTACGGCCGCCGTTTACTGGGGCTTGAATTCAAACCTTCGCTTGCGCTAAGCTCTCCTCTTAACCTTCCAGCACCGGGCAGGCGTCAGCCCATATACTTCACCTTGCGGTTTTGCATAGACCTGTGTTTTTGCTAAACAGTTGCTTGGGCCTATTCTCTGCGGCCAGGTCTCCCTGGCGCCCCTTCTCCCGAAGTTACGGGGCCATTTTGCCGAGTTCCTTAACAATGCTTCTTCCGTCGGCCTTAGGATTCTCTCCTCATCCACCTGTGTCGGTTTACGGTACGGGTACAGTATAAACTATAGCGGCTTTTCTCGGCACATGGCTCACACGCTTCCCTACTTTAAGTTCGGTCCACTTCACGTCTTTGCCTTGCAAGGGGGATTTGCCTCCCTTACGGCTACCTCGCTTGTACGCGGCTTTCCCTTCCGCGCCCGTGCTTTCCACATGCGTCCCCACAGTTCTGTTATACTGCAGTGCAGGAATCTCAACCTGCTGTCCATCGGCTACGCCTTTCAGCCTCGCCTTAGGCCCCGACTTACCCAGAGCAGATCAGCTTTACTCTGGAAACCTTGGATATTCGGCCGGGAGGATTCCCACCTCCCTCTCGCTACTCATTCCGGCATTCTCTCTTCCATACACTCCACAGCTCCTTACGGTACTGCTTCCTCACGTATGCAATGCTCCTCTACCGATCATGCATCGCATGATCCCACGGCTTCGGTGGTGTGTTTCAGCCCCGGACATTTTCGGCGCAGGACCTCTCGACCAGTGAGCTATTACGCACTCTTTTAATGTGTGGCTGCTTCTGAGCCAACATCCTGGTTGTCTTTGAAATCCCACATCCTTTTCCACTTAACACACACTTTGGGACCTTAGCCGGTGGTCTGGGCTGTTTCCCTTTTGACCACCCAACTTATCTCGTGTAGTCTGACTCCTGCTCATCATCTATATGGCATTCGGAGTTTGATATTCTTCGGTAAGCTTTGACGCCCCCTAGGAAATTCAGTGCTCTACCTCCATTAGACTAAAGCAAGGCTAGCCCTAAAGCTATTTCGAGGAGAACCAGCTATCTCCGGGTTCGATTGGA
>JAJQFO010000306.1 GCA_021201095.1 Lachnospiraceae bacterium | reverse complement strand
GGACGTACTACCAGCTCTATACCGGGGCATTTGAACTGGAGTAATGATATCTCAGAAAACGGTTCTTCATGATTTACAGTTGGGCGAAAGTACCATAAAATAATCAGGAAGAACTGACAGCAGCAAAGAGGTATCAGCACAGGCATGAAAAAGATGTGAAGGTACGGAACAGTTAGTGAAAAACGCTATGAATGAGATGACATAGACCTGGTAAAGAAGCAGCATGAAAAAGCGGCACAGATTCTGATTGAGAACCGGGAAAAACTGGATGAACTGGCGCAGTACCTGTATCAGAAGGAAACCATCACAGGCGAAGAATTTATGAAGATATTGAACGATGAACAAAAAATTTATCTGGAATGAGGGAATGGTATCAGGTAATCAGGAGACTGCGGGGGAAGCATTATGAAGATAGTGATCGTTGGTCTGGGAAAAGTTGGAATGACACTGGCCAGTGAGTTAGGAGCAGAAGAAAACGATATTACCGTAATTGATACGAAAGCGGATCTTGTAGAAGAGTTTTCTGACGAACATGATCTGATGGGGATTGCCGGAAATGGCGCAATCTATTCTACCCAGGCGGAAGCGGGAGTAGAAAACGCGGATTTACTGATTGCTGTCACTGACTCGGATGAGCTGAACCTTCTCTGCTGCCTGATTGCCAGGAAAGCAGGAAACTGCCGGACGATTGCGCGTGTCCGCAGCCCGGAATACAACGGTGAAATCAACTATATCCGGGAGGAATTGGGACTTGCCATGGTGATAAACCCAGAGCTGACAGCGGCAAATGAGATCGCCTGCGACCTGAAATATCCTTATGCCGCCGAAGTGAATTCGTTTGTAAGAAACCAGGTGGAATTATTGAAATTCCGGCTCCCGGAGAATTCGGCCCTGAACGGCCTGCGGATAGCCGATATACCGTCAAAAATGAAGGGAAATGTTCTGATTTGTGCGGCAGAGCGTGGAGAACAGCTTGTAATCCCTGACGGGAATTTTGTATTAAAAGCAGGGGATTTTCTCTCAATCCTCGGCGGGAATACCGATACGAACCATTTCATTCGCCAGGCAGGGATTAAAAGCCACCGTGTAAAAAACATCCTGATTGTTGGCGGGAGTTCTACCGCTTATTATCTTGCTGAAATTCTGCTGAGATCAGGTATTCATGTAAAAATTATTGAAAAGGACCAGGTGCGTTGTGATCAGCTAAGTGAAACCCTGCCGGAAGCGACCGTTGTATATGGTGACGGGACGGATAAAGAGCTCCTTCTTGAGGAAAATATACAGGAATATGAAAGCTTTGCAGCATTGACAAATATGGATGAGGAAAACATATTGCTTTCCCTGTATGCAAAGAAATCAGGCGGCCAGAAGAAAATTTTCACAAAGATTAACAGGATCGCTTTTGATGAAGTCGTCCGCGAACTTGATCTGGATACAGTCGTTCACCCGAACAGTATTACTGCGGACCGGATCATACGTTATGTCCGTTCCATGAAGAGTAAGCCCGGAAGCAACGTCAGAACCCTGCATAAAATTTTTTCCGGAAGGGCAGAGGCGCTGGAATTCAGTATTCAGGAAAGATCCCGGGTCACAGAGACGCAGATCAGACATCTTCCCATACGGATGGGGACGTTAATCGCATGTCTTTATCGAAACGGGAAAACTATTTTTCCCTGTGGCTCAGATCGGATTCAGCTCGGAGACAATGTGATTGTCATTACCCAGAAGTCCGGGCTTGATGATATTGATGATATTTTGGAAGGGTGAGTAACAAAAATGGGAATTCCGGAACGTCAGGTCGGGGCAAATCTAAAAAATAAATAAATTGTTAGCACTCAACATTGACGAGTGCTAACAATTGCGCTATAGTTCATATAACAAAAAACGAACGACACCTGTGAGAAGTCACATATGCAAAACTATCATGCCATGTATATCGTTTTGCACAGGAAGATTCCATAGGCGCCTGCATATGAAGGAGGACAATTACTTATGAAAATAGTACCATTGGCAGACAGAGTTTTGCTGAAACAGCGCGAAGCAGAAGAAACGACAAAATCCGGCATTATCCTGACATCCAAGACTCAGGAAAAACCGCAGGAGGCAGAGGTAATCGCGGTTGGCCCAGGCGGACTGGTGGATGGTAAAGAAGTGAAGATGACAGTAAAACAGGGCGATATGGTCATTTATTCTAAGTACTCAGGCACGGAAGTAAAGCTTGGGGAGGAAGAGTATACGATTGTAAAGCAGAGCGATATTCTCTCCCTGGTGGAAGAATAGTTACTGTATTGGGCAGGCCTTTGTCACTCACTGCAAAGGCCGTAGTACATATTGAAAAATACATATGAGCAGGAGGAATATGAATTATGGCAAAGGAAATCAAATATAGCGTTGATGCAAGGACAGCATTGGAATCAGGAGTAAATAAGCTGGCGGATACGGTTCGCGTGACACTCGGACCGAAGGGGAGAAATGTAGTGCTTGATAAATCTTACGGTTCTCCGCTGATCA
>JAJQFO010000297.1 GCA_021201095.1 Lachnospiraceae bacterium | reverse complement strand
TGACCGGAACCGATATCTATGCGAACAAACGTCGAGGGAGACCGGGCAGAAAATCTGGCGAATAAGCGTCGTAGATGATTGGGCAGGAAATCAGGGCGAACAAACGTCGCAGGAGACCAGGCAAAAAATCAGGCGAACATGCACCGCAGGAGACCGGGCAGAAAATCAGGCGAACAAGCACCGCGGGTGATCGGGCAGAAAATCAGGCGAACGTGCACCGCCAGTGGTCAGATTAGTGGTCAATTAAAACCTGTCAGAAAGTGGAAAGCCAGTAAAATCAAGGAATTTCGAGTGGGTACTCCCTTAATATTTTGCTAAGGGATCATTCATTCCAGATTTCTCATCAAAAAAATCATGATTTACGACCGTTGCATATGCTTAGATGCTTGCTTTTTTCGCGGTTAAACGCTATCAGCGGCACTATCTGGCTATCCGCTGCCGCGTCAGTTTATTTCCGTCAAAAAACGCAATTTAATAGAGGGGTGTGATTTCCCCTCTATCGCTTTCAGGTTCTTTGGCTTTAGAAATGCTCAGTTAAAAATAAATCACCCCATTTCATTTGCTTCACGGAAGGTTGACTTCTTCTGCCATTCTACTTTTTATGCCTGAATTTTTCAGACGTTTGATAATGAGGCCATGAATAAACAGATCCAGCCTGCTCATATTTTTTCTCAATAAGCTTCTCCCTGATTATACTCTTCCTTCTCACACACAACCTTGCATCTTTTCTTAAAGCAGGCGATGCCATATTTATAAATCGTGTGGAATCCCTCGTGCTTCAGTTCACTTGTGTAGTTCATCCTATCGATCTGTGCCATCGCATCCTTGCATTCTGCGTCAAAGCGGGCATTTCGTGCATATTTAAACTCGATGATAATGCCGATATCTTCTTCCTCAATTTTTACCATAACATCACTGTAACCATCACGGGTATTGCCCCCTCGCTCACGCTCGGCGGCAGGTTGCAGCCGATCATTCCAAAGCGCTTCGCGCTGATCGGCTGCTCCAGCATTCGCATTGGTTTTCGAGTCCCATCCTTCTATATTTACCAATATTCCGATCATCTCGCCATGATAAAGGATTTCCTTTTTGTCATTCTGCACATTGGAATCTCTGACTGTAATCGAGTCATAAAGGTAGGATGTAAAAAGCTTCTCCACCTTCGCGGCGTCTCCAGATTTTAAAGCCTCTCCAAACTCTGTAAGGCGGCTGGTATTTGCTTTGACCACTTTTTGAAACATATCTGTGATCTGATCCGTAAAAATTTCACGAATCTCCCGGTTGGGAATTGCCAGCTCATATTTTTTCCCATCAGGTTTTTTCCGCTGCGTCAGATAACCGGTCATAAACAGGACGCTCCAGATGTTCTCTATCTCATCATACAGGTTATGATATGTCAGATCTTCCCGAATTATCTTTTCCACCGTTTCTCCGGCAACCAGCGCCTCAATCTCTCTTTTTGTATTTGCCGTCTTATTCGATTTCTCAATAAAATGCCGTACGGCATCATTGCCGCTCGTATTTGACCAGTACGCCTTCGGCCTTGCCTGCGGATCCAGGCGCAGCTCCGCGCAATAGCTGATCACATCCCACGGGCAATACACATCCGTGTTTCCAAAGCGGTATCCATCATACCAGTCCCTGGTCAGCTCATATCTGTCCATAAAACCATAATATTCCAGCATTGCCTTTACTTCAGCATCTGTAAAGCCAAAATATTCATCAAACCCTACCGTGGAAATCGAAAAAATCTGCGGATTATTCAATCCTGTAAAAATACTCTCCTTTGAAACACGGAGGCACCCTGTCAAAACCGCAAAATACAGGCTATCATTTGATTTCAGTGCCTGATCAAAAATACCGCGGACAAGCTTTACCATCTGAGGATAATGTTTTTCCTCATTTGCTTTTGCCAGGGGAACATCGTATTCATCAATTAGAATAATTACTTTTTTTCCATAATGCTTCTGCAAAAGATCAGAAAGCACGCTTAAGCTTCCTTTCAAAACATCATCTGACATGTTAAAATAATCCAGATGCTCCGGGGCAACATTCACCAGTTTTTTGTACATCTCCTTATCCATTTCCGTAAGGCGATCACTTTCCAAAAGGAAACTGAATCGGAGTGCTTCCCTTCCAATTTCAGAACACATACCGGACCTGGCACTTTCATAATCGGCTCCATCCACACTCTTTAAACTGATTGAGATAACAGGGAATTTTCCCATATATTTATCGCAGAGCTTTGTTTCCCTGGAAATCTCAAGCCCCTCAAACAATGATTTATCACATCCAAGCTCCAGGAATGATTTCAGCATACTCATATTCAGGGATTTTCCAAAGCGGCGGGGGCGCGTAAAAAGATTTACTTCTCCCCACGCATTCAGTAAATCCCGAATCATTGCCGTTTTATCGACGTAATAAAATCCTTCTGTCCGAATCTTACAAAAATCGTCAATCCCAATTGGAAGTTTCTTTTTCATGCCATTATCAGCCACGATCTACACGCTC
>JAJQFO010000072.1 GCA_021201095.1 Lachnospiraceae bacterium | reverse complement strand
CAATTAATCAGCACAATCGTTACCACGACAGCCATGGCCTGGTCATTCTGAATCAAGGCTCTGAACATCTGGCCAACGGAGGGAGATTCCATATCTACCGTTGATTTTTCTCTGATATTCAGGCAGGTGCAGCCGATAAAGAGAACAAACAGGATCGCGACAATCAGTGCGAACCGTTGAAAACCAAGCCGTTCGTTTCCTCCGCCCAGCGCCATGACACACATCATTGTCAGGATCGTGATCAATGCAGAGCCCACACCGGCCGCACTTCTTGCAAGTGTGGTCAGACTTTCACGCTCTTTGCCGCCTTCCGTAAACGCGGGGATCATGGACCAGTATGGGATATCCATGATTGTATATGTCATTCCCCAGAGGATATAGGTGACAGCCGCGTACGCCACCAGCCCGGAGCCGTCAAGGGAGGGAGGCGCCGAGAACATGAGAAACAGGATGACCGCGTTCAGCAGCGTGCCGACCAGAAGCCATGGACGGAATTTGCCGAAGCGGGTTTTTGTTTTTGCCACAATCACGCCCATGATCGGGTCATTGAAGGCGTCAAATACACGCGCAGCCATCAGAATAATGCCCATGGCAATGGCGTTGACACCGCAGATATCCTGATAGTAATAGAGGACATAGCTTGCTGAGAGCATGTACACCATGTCTTTCCCCACCGCACCCAGGCCGTAGGATATTTTTTCTTTCTTTGACAGTTTCATAGATAATCAGTACCTCCCCGTAGGATAGTTCCGGGCGAAAAGCCTTATTAAAATTATATCAGCATTATCAGACGGAAACAAGAATAATGTTGATATTGTTCGCACAGAGATGTATAATAAAACACCAATTGAAATGAGGAGACGGCTATGTATATTTCGGATATCTCTCAGGATATTCTGACGGTTGATGATGTTTGCAAAGCTTTGTCCATATCCAGGGCAACTGTGAAGAATTGGATCCGTCTGGAAAAAATCATTCCTGATATCGATGATCAGTTGTTCAGCCGTGAATATATCGAAGGGTTTGCTGCAGCGCTCCAATCCGATGAAAACACAATGCTCAAGAGGCGCAGAAATAAAAAAAGCGCGACAGGCAAAGCTCTTTACAAAGATTATGTGCGCACAGCCGACAGTCAAAAGCTGGTTTCCGAACTGTTAGAGCTTGATATCATAAAGAACGAAAAAGAACTGCTGATCGTTCTCGCTAATTTTGCTGTTCAGCTTTATTACCAGAGTAAAGGCATTTCCTGTTCGGAAAATGATGTTCTGTGTGATTTTTTATCGCAAAGCCATGGGGATGATTTCCATATTCTGATTGATGACCTCATTGGAAAGTATGATGTTGATTCTGCTTCAATGGAGAAATTACAGCCTGTGCTGACAAAGAAAATGCACTTTGTAAGGGGAGAGGATTCCTTAGGCTTTGTTTATATTTCTCTGCGCGATATTGGCCGGCGGAAAAGCGCGGGTGTTTATTATACTCCCGAGAAGATTGTAAATGAACTGATCGAATGTCTGTATGAGAATGATGAAAACCTGAAATTAAGAAAAATATGTGATCCCTGCTGCGGTACCGGAAATTTCCTGCTCAGTCTTGGCGCCAGAGGAATGGATTACGAAAATCTGTATGGTCAGGACAGCGACCCGGTCAGTGTATGTCTGGCTCGTATTAACATTGCGCTTATGTCGCCGGAAATGTCCGCTGCAGATATTTGCTCCAGAATCAGGATCGGGAATACATATTTTGACACCTTTGCACAGAAGTTTGATGTTATTCTCGGGAATCCTCCCTGGGGCGGTGAGCTTTCTGAAGAAGAGGCACTCAGATGCCGCAGTCTTTTCAAAACGGCTGCAGGAAAAAGCATGGCATCCTGTGATCTTTTTATAGAAAAGTCACTGACAATGCTCTGCAATCATGGTGTTCTGGCGTTTGTTCTTCCCGAGGCTATTATGAGCGTTGCGGCACATAGTGAGGTCAGAAGGCTGCTGACTGCGTCCTGTTCTTTCAGGTTTGTTTCGTATCTGGGAAATGTTTTTTCGGGAGTTCAGTGTCCTTCCATTCTTCTTGGTGTTACGTTGTCTGATCGGCAGACTGTGGTGGGATGTAAGGTTACAGCAGGGAAGAAACAGTTTACCATAATGCAGCCGAGGTGTACTGATGGCGGTGCTTTGTCTCTGAACGTATCAGAAGAAGAATATGAATGTCTCAATGCGATCAGCGGCATTGAAAACGCTGCGTATCTGAAAGGAAACGCCCGATTTGCTCTTGGCATTGTAACCGGAAATAATAAAAGGTATATCACTGATCAGAAGTATGATGATAACGAAATCATTCTCAGGGGCAGTGACATTCAGAGATATAGTATAACGAAATCCGGAAACTATATCTGCTTTATGCCGGAATCTTTTCAGCAGGCGGCGCCCACAGAAATGTACCGGGCAAAAGAAAAACTGCTGTATCGCTTCATCAGCGAAGTCCCCGTTTTTGCCTATGATGATCAGCAGACGCTTTCCCTGAACAGCTGTAAC
>JAJQFO010000285.1 GCA_021201095.1 Lachnospiraceae bacterium | reverse complement strand
CGGTTGATCTGAAACCCTCCCTGAATTTCAGCCACATTTTTGGAACCGGCAATCGTATGCATGCAATCCTCATTTGTTGTAATGATTCCGATCAGTTTTCCTGCTGTCTCCAGATCACGCAGCGCATAATGGCTGAAAGTGGGTTTATAGCTGTGCATGGCCTTGACATATGAGCGCAGGAACCTGTCGCGCCCCAAAATGCCCCGAAGAACCGTTTTAGTAAAGAGCTGACTGTATGTGATGCCGCCGCCTGCAAGCGAGATACCCGCCCCGGTAATGGCAACCATGCTGTGACTTTGATCTATATAGTCGGACAGCTGCTCTATCTGATCCACGTTTTGCCTCCTCGTATAATAAGTTCAGCGCTTAAGGGGAAATCTCACAATCGTCACATCCTGCCGGTTTTCTGGTTATGCATTTCCTGCCCGCAGTTCCTTTAACTGTTTAAAGACATCATCCGAGCCTTCCCGGATATTCAGATTGGCTATACTGTCAAAACCGGTATGTCCGGGATTGATCTGCACAATCACAGCGTCCCTTCTCCGGTTATTCCAGTAAGAGTTTCCGAAATAACCGTTGGTTCCAATCACAAGAATCAGATCTGCCTTTGCCATCCAGGTTCTTGCTTTTTGGACATCTGCATCCCACAGGCTGATATGACTGTAAAGCGGCCACGGCAGGATTTCTCCGCCACATGCTTCACATTTTGGAAGTTCCTCCTGCTTCCATATTACATACCCGTCATAATGACGGCCGCATTTGGAACAGCAGTTGACCTGCAGGCTTCCCTGAATCTCAGCGACATTCTTTGATCCGGCGATCGTGTGCATGCAGTCCACGTTCGTCGTGATAATCCCGATGAGTTTTCCCTCCGCTTCCAGATCTGCCAGGGCATAGTGGGCAAAGCTGGGCTGATAGGAAAACATATTTTCCAGATAGGTCGGCAGAAAAGAGCTGTAACTGTCTCCGGATCTGCGCATACCGCCGCGGCCGGAGAAAATCATCTGTCCGTATGTGACACCTCCACCCGCAACAGAAATCCCGGCACCCGTCATTGCAACAATGCTGTTGCTGTGCTTAATATAATCCGCGAGCTTAAGTATTTTGTCCATGTTTTTGCCTCCCCTGCGAAATCTCATAAGAGTTGCATCCTTATTCTTTCATGACTGCGTCAAGTACTTCCGCAGCGTCCGCGCGGATATTCAGATCCGCCATCTGATCGAACTGTGTCTCAGACGGGTTGATCTGCACAAGCTTTGTATCTTTCCTCATACGGCTTAAATATTCATTGCTGCGGAATCCGGTAGTGCCGATCACAATCACCAGATCCGCTTCAGAAATCATAGAGGCGGCTCTGTTCATGCTCTCCCGTGACACATCTTCCCCTGTCTTAAAATCCCTACAGAAGCATGTAGGCATCAACGGAGCCCCGCATTTTTCACAGCGCGGCTCATGTCCTTCATTCCAGATCTGATAATCATAATAACGGCTTCCACAGTCCGTACAGATGTTATCACGGAAACTTCCCTGGAACTCCACCACATTCTGAGAACCGGCGATTGTATGCAAACAGTCCAGGTTCTGGGTGACAATGCCATAGAGCTTCCCCTGCTTTTCCAGCTCTGCCAGCTGCTTATGGACAGAACTCGGTCCTTTAACAAAGGTTGCGTCCAGGAAAGAGTTCTTCATGACCTTATAGAACTCCTCCGGTTTTTTGCGGACATAAGAAGCAGAGAAGATTCGCCCGGCATTCAGCCTGCCAACACTCTTTTTCAGCCTGCTCATTCCATACAAATAAGAGATTCCCGATCCGGTAACGGCAACGGTCTTCTTACTCCGATCCATATATTCTTTTAACTGACTGTATTCACTTTTCATGATTGACTGCCTCCATCCAGCCATTTTCTGACTGTTTCCTCATCAATCTTATTTAAACGCAGGCCTGAATGGACTCTCGCGCCGGCACAGGCCTTCTTAAGCTGCTCTACCGCGGTTTCAGGACCGCTCATTCCGCTGGTGCAGAAAGGATAGACCTCTTTTCCGCTGAAATCATACTGTGATATAAAGGACAGAATCAGCTGAGGGCATTTACTGTACCAGATTGGAAAGCCGATCAGAATACGGTCATAGGAGTCAAAGTCCTTTACCTGATCCATGACCTTTGGCAGTTCATTCGCAGAGAATTCCTTTCTGGAAACTCCGAGTGCTGTGAAATAATTCCCATAATTCTTCTCACCTTTAATCTCAAACAGTTCTCCGTTCGTAATCTTTTGCAGTCCCTCCGCTGCTTTCTTAGTTTTGCCTGCTCTTGAATAATAAGCAATCAATGTTTTCATGATGCCCTCCTTTTTTCAGTTCGGATAACTACGAAACCTGCCTCTGGCAGCCTTGCCTGTCCTTCGGGTATTATTACAAATATGAATATGAAAAAACAGCACCCGTCAAAGAGAGGTGTGATCTCTGGTGGGTGCCGCTTTCGTCAATGATTATTTCAGATGTAATTTACTGACAGAGAGACTGATAATTCCC
>JAJQFO010000112.1 GCA_021201095.1 Lachnospiraceae bacterium | reverse complement strand
GCTTCGGTCGAAGGCCGCGACCCGGTTGAAGATGTCTACACAATCAATCGAGAGTTGAAGGCTTACCGAGGAGATCTCGCGGACAGGCCTCAGGTTATTGCGGCAAATAAGCTGGACGTTTTTGCTGCAGAAAATCAGGATGGGAAAGAAAATCCCCTTACGAGGCTGAAAAATGAATTTGAGCCGAAGGGCATCCCCGTGTTTGGTATATCTGCTGTCAGCGGCCAGGGGGTTAATGACCTTCTGCGGCAGATACAGCGTATGTTAAAAGAGATTCCGCAGGAAACTACGATATTTGAGCCGGAGTACGATCCAGAATCATCCTTTATGGAGAAGAATCTGCCATTTACGGTTGAAAAATCTACGGAAGAGGCGGGAACCTTCCTGGTAGAAGGTCCGCGTATCGAGAGAATGCTTGGATATACGAATCTGGAGTCTGAAAAAGGATTTCAATTCTTTCAAAACTTTTTGCGTGAGAATGGCATACTGAAACAGCTGGAAGCTCTCGGAATTCAGGATGGCGACACTGTGCGTATGTATGGCCTTCAGTTTGACTATTATAAGGAGTAATTTGACAGATGACCAGTAAACAAAGGGCATATCTGAAAAGTCTTGCCATGACTATGGAGGCAATTTTCCCAATTGGAAAATCCTCGTTGACACCAGAACTGACGGCAGCGATAGACGAGGCGCTTTCCGCGAGAGAGCTGATTAAGCTGAGCGTTCTGCGAAATTGTGCGGACGATCCGCATGAACTCGCCGAGATCGTAGCAGAGAGGACTCATTCTCAGGTTGTGCAGGTAATTGGCAAGAAAATAGTTCTTTACCGTCCGGGAAAGGATGAAAAGAAAAAAATTGAGCTTCCAAAATAGAGACAGAGGGTAATAGAGGTATCGCAGATGGATGCAATTTGGAAAGCTGGAAAGCTTAGAACCGGTATTATGGGTGGAACCTTTGATCCCATTCACAACGGGCATCTGGCCCTGGCTGATACTGCCTACCGCCAGCTGGGATTGGATCATGTTCTGTTTCTTCCCGCGAGAATCCCGCCACATAAACAGAATCGTCCTGCGGGTGCAACACCTTTGCAGAGAGTGCGTATGACACAGCTTGCGATTTCAGGCTATCCGTATTTTTCACTTGATCAGGAGGAAATGTGCCGTGATGGTATATCTTATACGAAGGACACACTCCTTCGTCTGAAAAGAAATGAGCCGGAGACAGAGTTCTTTTTTATTATCGGTGCGGATTCATTGATGTCTTTTGATACCTGGTATCATCCAGAAATCATATGCAGCTGCTGCCACCTTGCAGCAGCCATCCGTGATGATTTTCCTCTTGAAGTTCTTCAAAAAAAATCTGAAGAATTAGAAGCCCGCTTTCAGGCATCCGTTTTCATTCTGAATATCCCTAAAATGGATATTTCTTCTACCATGCTTCGTGGGCTTTGCCGGCAGGAAAAGTCCATCCGCACTTATGTACCTGAAGCTGTTGCAGATTATATAGAAGAAAATAATATCTATGGAGGCTCTGGACAAAATGAGCAGCTATAATATTCCGAAAATGCAGAAGAAGCTAAAAAAAGAGTTGGACGAAGAACGCTTTATCCACACAGAAGGGGTTATGTATACTGCGGCAGCACTGGCGATGTGTCATGACGAAGACATAGAGCGGGCCTGTGTGGCCGGTCTGCTGCATGATTGTGCGAAATGTTTTTCAAATACGCAGAAAATCCGGCTCAGTGAGAGCTACCGAATTCCGATTTCATCAATTGAACGAGATGCCCCGCATCTTCTGCACGCGAAGCTGGGAGCCTGTATTGCGAGGGATAAATATGGGGTAGAGGATTCTGAGATCCTCAGTGCAATCAGCTGCCATACGACTGGAAAGCCTGACATGACACTTCTGGAAAAAATTATTTTTGTGGCCGATTATATTGAGCCGAGACGTGCGAAAGCACCTAATCTGGCGCGTATCCGCCATCTGGCTTTTTCAGATCTTGATCTGGCGGTTTATATGACACTCAGAGACACGATCGCCTATCTGAAAGAAAAAAAAGCTCCACTTGATAATCAGTCGCTGATAGCTTATAATTATTACAAAAATTTCATTGGTGAAACGGAGGATTGATTTCATGGCAGAGTTTGCTGCGAAAGAAATGGCAAAGCTCGCTTATCACGCTCTTGCGGATAAAAAAGCGGAAGACATTAAAATCATCAATATAGAAAAAGTTTCTGTAATTGCAGACTATTTTATCATTGCATCCGGGACAAATCACAATCAGGTACAGGCTATGGCGGACAATGTTGAAGAGGTTCTGTATAAAGCAGGATACCAGCCCCGGCAGACCGAAGGCTACCGTACAGCAAACTGGATTCTGATCGACTACGGCGACCTCATCGTACATGTATTTGATACGGAGAACCGATTGTTTTATGATCTGGAGAGAATCTGGCGGGACGGTGCGGAAACCACAATAGAAGAACTTGCGTAAATCAGCAGATTCATCGTAACGGTAAAGATACTGGACAGTTATGATAAATC
>JAJQFO010000149.1 GCA_021201095.1 Lachnospiraceae bacterium | reverse complement strand
TTTGCAAGAAGGACTCATACAGCGGTGGCGCTGTTGAATGATTTTATATCCGGCAGGAACCAGATGACAATCCGCTACGCACGCAAAATCGAAGAAACACTGGGGGGGGGGGCTGACTGGCTGCTGTATGGGGATGAATCTGCTAAAAAGTATCCCTGCAGTGAATCAATGATAAAGTTTTTAAAACACAATCCCGATATCAGGGAAGAGGTATGGAAGAAAATGAAAGAAAGAGAAGGCAGCTGAGATGAGAGGTACATAGCAGGTAATAAAGATATAGAAAGAATTTTGAAGGGAGGCTTTTGATTGTTATACGCACTTTACAACGCAATTGCGGCAGAACAGAATAAGGAAATTAACCCAGTCTTTGAACTATCGAAATTTGGAGAATGCTCGGAGCCTTTATTTAACTTTGACATTTCTTCACTCCCGGTTGATCTATTTCGGTTTACGATTGAGCGTAATCGACACGTTCAGGGAGAATGGCGTTCGGTCATAGCGACGCTGTTTCCAGGGTATTTCTTTTTTGAATGCGATAAGGATATGGTTTCCGAGGTAAGGGCAAGACTGGATGAGGAGCTGAACAAAGGGCAGCGGATAAAACAGCAGCTGCCATTGATTTCTATACCCCAGGAACTCTCTGACCTTTTATATGAACTCTGCGATCAGCAGCATCATATTTCAATGTCAAAGGGAATCATTGTAAATGGCATGGCACATGTTACGGAAGGACCACTTATGGGTTATGACAACAGAATTGTGCGGATCGACCGACACAAACGCTTGGCCTGGTTGAAATATTCTGAGAATATTACCAGGGATTTTTCAAAGAACAGTACGAGTACGTTGGTTGCTGGGCTGGAGATCACTGAGAGAGTGTCGTAGGAAGGTACATGATAGTTTAAAATAGAGAACCGCATAAGTGACGGATAACTATTAATTATCCGTCAAAAATATAAGAATCGGAGGTACGTGACTAAGTGAAAAAGATTGTATGGATAGGCCCAAGAGAATCAGATACCTATTACAGCAATATAGATTTCTATGCCTCTATTGTCTATAATGGGGAGTATTATGATAATTGTATAGCCCTTACTAACAAGTTGAATAGCCGAATTAATCAATATAAAAATACTCATCTGAAATTGACTGATTATATCAAGGATGAAGCCCAAAAATTCATGACAGACGAATCCGTCAGCTTTATGTTTTATAATCCAATGCAAAGCTATATACTCGGAGAAGAATACGTAAAGAAGGCAATTTGCATGAACCCTCTTCCTTCTATCGATTTTATACGGAATAAAGGAAAGATGCGCTCCTACGCCAGGAGTTATATAGATACCGTACCATTCGTTCAATTTACAGGAAATCAAATACCTGAAGTAACATTCAAAGGCTTTGATAACCGTTCTTTTGTATTGCAAAAGGTTATTTCTTCCGGCGGATATGGGACATATAGGCTTACATTGGATGCTGTTAAAACATTTTTGCTGAGAAATCCTGCAAACGAAACGTATATTTTATCGCCTTACATAGCGAATGCAGTTCCGATCAATGTTCATGTTGTGATTTTTGATAATGATAGCATTATTTTTCCACCATCCCTACAAATATTGGAAGAATGCGAGAGACATTTCGTTTATATTGGAGCAGATTTTCATACAAATTTTTCTGAGGATGCATATAAGAAAATCATTCACGATGCTTCAATTTTGGCAAATGAACTGCGCAGTATAGGTTATCGTGGAGTTTGTGGTTTTGATTTTATGCTTACAAGAGACAAGCTCTTATTCCTGGAGGTAAATACCCGTTTTCAAGCCTCGACATTTATGCTCAATCGTATTCTTCAGGAAGAAAAAATGCCTTCCATACACGAATTGAATATAATGGCTTTTGAACATGAACCATGTCCCCTGAAAAGTTTTTCATCCGTTCGCTCGCCCAAAAGCTTTTTTACGGTTATGGGCAGAACAATACCCTCCTGGTATTCTGATCTTGATAGTGAATTACCATCAGTAATTTCTCAGTCACTTCGAGATGGTTTCCGCAGTTCCATGTCGACAGAAGAAGACGCATATTTATGCAGAGCGGTCACAGACAGAAATTTGGGATGGGTCAATCGTGATAATCAGTTGGTTCTTGCCCCAAATATACGCCCAGATTCTAATGAATGGAAACACAAAATACTATCAGGCGACCTGTTGGCCCTAAAAATAAGTCTTTTAAATCAGGGAGTACGTATTTCCGCATCTGCCAGACAGCAGATGGAAGTGACCGGACATATTCGACCAGGTGTTTTTCAATCCGTTGACTTGCGTCTCCCCAATAACATGGTGATTAATGCCCCGTTTCATACGGATTTTTCGGAATTATCGCCATACTGTATCGAGTATGATGGAAAAACATACATACTGACATACGAAAGACAGTTTCTGTCGAAAATCTCGTTTGATACTGTTGATGTCAATGGAGACAAAATAGCATCAAACGGAACAATTTATCGTCATGCTTCTCTTTTGGCAACAGATCGACTGCGTGTACAC
>JAJQFO010000227.1 GCA_021201095.1 Lachnospiraceae bacterium | reverse complement strand
CCACCTCCCCGACCGCTCCGGCGGTCTTAAGGTGGTAGAAGGGTGTCCCCTTCAAATAAACGAAAGGATGGAACCGATTATGAAGAACGAAGATTTTAAAGAACATGTGTGTCCGCGATGCGGCAAAATCTACTGCTCAGCTCCAGCGCTCTCACGGGAGGACAACGAGACTCTTATCTGCCCTGACTGCGGCACGAAAGAGGCTCTCGCCAGCATTGGTGTGGATGAGGAGGAACAGGAGAAAATCCTCGACATCATCCATAAGAACTACCACGGAGAATAAGACATACGGCAGTACGGAAAGCAGGGCCAGACGGCTCTGTTTTTTGTTGGAATAATTATAGGAGGCGGTGACATTTGCGGAAGTTAAAGAAATACAGCCCTACAAAATTTAAGGCAAAAGACTCTGTATATGATAAGGATGCCGCCGATTACGCGGTGAGCTTCATCGAGTGCCTGTGTCACACAAAGGGAACCTGGGCTGGAAAGCCGTTTGAACTGATTGACTGGCAGGAACGGATTATCCGAGACTTGTTTGGTATCCTAAAGCCAAACGGCTACCGGCAGTTTAATACGGCATACATCGAGATACCGAAGAAACAGGGTAAGTCAGAACTCGCGGCGGCGGTCGCGCTGCTGCTCACATGCGGTGACGGTGAGGAACGTGCCGAGGTTTACGGTTGCGCTGCTGACCGGCAGCAGGCCACCATCGTTTTTGATGTGGCTGCGGATATGGTGCGAATGTGTCCGGCCCTTTCAAAGCGTGTGAAAATCCTCGCTTCACAGAAACGGATCGTCTACCAGCCGACCAACAGCTTCTATCAGGTATTATCCGCCGAGGCCTATTCTAAGCACGGATTTAACATCCACGGTGTGGTATTTGACGAGCTGCACACCCAGCCCAACCGGAAGCTCTTTGATGTTATGACGAAAGGCTCCGGCGATGCCAGGATGCAGCCGCTTTACTTCCTGATCACGACAGCAGGTACAGATACTAACTCGATCTGCTACGAGACACACCAGAAGGCGAAGGACATCCTCGAGGGCAGGAAAATAGACCCGACTTTCTACCCTGTGATTTATGGAGCTGATGAGACTGAGGACTGGACAGACCCCAAGGTCTGGAAGAAGGCAAATCCGTCGCTCGGTATTACGGTCGGTGTGGATAAGGTAAAGGCTGCGTGTGAGTCGGCGCGTCAGAACCCTGGCGAAGAAAATTCTTTCCGGCAGCTCCGCCTAAACCAGTGGGTCAAACAGGCGGTGCGCTGGATGCCGATGGAGAAATGGGATGCCTGCGCATTTACTGTCGACCCGGAGGAACTGGAAGGCCGTGTCTGCTACGGTGGTCTGGACTTATCCTCCACCACGGACATCACGGCTTTTGTGCTGGTGTTCCCTCCGCTGGATGAGGATGATAAATATGTGATCCTCCCCTATTTCTGGATTCCGGAAGACACACTCGACTTAAGAGTCAAGCGCGACCATGTGCCGTATGACGTGTGGGAGCGACAGGGATTTTTGGAGACCACGGAGGGAAATGTCGTTCACTACGGCTACATTGAGAAATTCATCGAGCGTCTCGGTGAGCGGTACAACATCCGCGAGATTGCCTTTGACCGGTGGGGAGCCGTCCAGATGGTGCAGAATCTCGAAGGCATGGGCTTCACCGTGGTTCCCTTTGGTCAGGGATTTAAGGATATGTCTCCTCCAACCAAAGAACTGATGAAGCTGACGCTGGAGCAGAAAATCGCTCACGGCGGTCATCCGGTGCTGCGCTGGATGATGGATAACATTTTTATCCGTACAGACCCTGCCGGGAACATCAAGGCTGATAAGGAAAAGTCCACGGAGAAGATTGATGGCGCAGTGGCGACCATCATGGGACTCGACCGTGCTATCCGCTGCGGCGCAAATCCGGGAGATTCCATTTATAACCATCGTGGCATCCTGTTCATATAGCCAGTAAAGTACACAATCAGGTCGCTGTATTTTTGTGTAGTTTATGGCGCTGAAACCGCTTGCTATTCTCTCCGATAAGAGTGATTAATACACTACCAAAACAAAACGGAGGGCGAACGGCATGAAGAACATTAAGGCAATGACATACAGGGAACTGGAAAACGAGGTAATCGCAAATCGCGCAGAAATGCGGATGGCAGACCTTCAGCGGAAACGAGAACTCATCCGCAGGAGCCACGACCTTATGACAGAGATGTACAGACGCTGGAACGTCAGAAAGTGAGGACAGGCATGGATTTGAAAGAATTATTATTTTTCAGGGCAAAGGCAGAGATGGAAGCCTATCAGAGCATGGCGAAGGGCTACACCGAGGACGAAAAGGAATTACAGAGGCAGCGTTTCTGCTCGGTTTACCAGATTATCGAGGAAGCGGAGCTTGAAGACGAATACGAAGCATGGAGACAGAACAATTAAGCAAAAGGCAGGAAGGCATCGCCACAGGCGGTGTTTTCTTTTGCTTTATTTTAAGCGTCAGGAAGGAGCGTGACGATTATGGGTATTTTATCAGGATTATTCAGGTCAAGGGA
>JAJQFO010000091.1 GCA_021201095.1 Lachnospiraceae bacterium | reverse complement strand
CAGAGACCACGGCACAGACGGAAACGACGGCGCAGACCGAAGCAGCCGCAACAGAGACGGCGGCACAGACTGAGACAACAGCAGAGACGACGGTACAGACCGAGACAGCGGCCGCAGAAACGACGGCGCAGACAGAAACCACAACGCAGCCTGAGACAGCCGCAGAAACGACGGCTCAGACGGGGACTGCAGCACAGACAGAAGCAACAGGAGAAACGACAGGCCAGACGACAGAGTCGGCTGCGGCAGCAGAGAGCACATCGCAGACGGTGGCCGCCTCCGAAACGATGACAGACGCGGAGACAGGGACAGAAGCCGCAGCGGCTTCAGAGACATCGGAGAATGACAAGGAAGCCTCCTCCGATACAGACACAGACAGCAATGACAATGTGGCGGCGGATACGGAGACGCAGCCGGAGGAAACGGACACGACACTCACCTCTGAGTCAGAAAATGACGAGCCGGGGGGGGGCGGTGGAATGCACCCTAAATACAAAGGTTGAACAGGAAGTTTTCATCGACGCGGATGAAGACGATATTTTTGCGGTTAAATACACCATTACGATAACGAATACGACAGCGGATGCGGACGCTGAGGCTGTGACTGTAAAGGCAGTGCTCGGGGAGAATCTGTCCTGGTATGAGCGGGACGATGATACGGATGCACTGTATTTTATTGAGGATATTTCGGATCTGACGGACGTGCCGGAGAAGTATGATCTGGACGAGCTGGCAGAGTACGTGGAAAATCATAAAAATGCTGCCAAAAGTGCAGAAGAAGTGCTGGAGCCGTATGCTTCGGCTGTTGTTTGGGTGGATCAGACCATCGCTGCGGGGGAAGAGGAAAAGTATGTCTTCTACGCGGCGGTTGCGGAAGGAATCACCACGACAGACGAGCTGCCGGCTCTTTATTTTGTGGACGGAGAGCAGGTCACGAACACAGCGGAAGACCAGACCATCATCAAGTGGAAGAATGAGGAGCTGCTGGAGGAGAACGAGACGGAGGCAGAGACGGAAACCGAGAGCGAGACAGAGGCAGATACGGAAACAGATACGAAGGCTGCAGCTGCAGCAGAAAGTGGAACGGAAGTTGAAACCGAGACGGAGACAGATACGAAGGTTGTAGCAGAGACCGAGGCAGAAGCAGAGACGGAAACGGTGACAGAGTCAGAAGGCGAAACAGAAACAGAGACTGAATCAGAGATGGATATGGAGGCAGAAGAAGAAATAGGAGCAGAATCAGATGCCGAAGCCGAGACAGAATCCGAGACCTGGACGGAATCAGATGCTGAAGCTGAAACAGAAATCGAGACCTGGACGGAATCAGATGCCGAAGCCGAAACAGAATCCGAGACTGAGATGAAAACCGAATCTGAGACAGAGACACAGGCCGACATGGAAGCTGAGACCGAGGAGGCATACAATTTCATCGTCTACGAGGTTTCCGATGGCGGCGAAATCTGTCTGACCTATGTCGACGGGTACAGGGAGACAATCTCGCCGTATATGATGAGCGACGATTATGATGTCGAGGTCAACATGCCGGTGACGGAAGAGGTTGAGATTTCCGTAGCGGCGTATGACGGCTACACGTATGTCTGCGCAGTCGTGCTGGACGAAGAGGGGAATACGATCGCAGCCTACGATGCGGATACGACAACATTTATCGTGACGGCAAATGTGGATTATAAGACAACGGTACAGGTGACGTTCGCCGAAGACGATGAGGCGTATTATTTCAGTGAGGAAATGCTGGCAGTGGCCTCGTATGAGCAGCTGACGGCTGCGGCGGCAGAGGATGATCCGGATACCCTGCAGGGGCAGATCAATGCACTGTTATCATCGGATGCGGACGGCGGAATCAGCACTGCGGGAGAAGGCGGTATCGCAACGGCATCGCTCGGTGACGAAATTACTGAGAACAGTACAACGATCACACTCAATCAGGACTACACGGAAGACCTGATGATCTGGGATGGCGTGGAGGTTACGATCGACTTGAACGGTCACACCATTACATCTGCAGGAACCGGCAAAAACGCTATTACAGTTTTCGGTACTCTTACCCTTACAGACAACAGCACGAGTGATTCAGGTGCGGTTAAAAATGGAGACGGCGTGAGCGCCCGCGGCGTGATCGTCGCGCAGGGCGGCAAGTTCACGATGGAGGGTGGCACCGTATCAGGTTTTTCAGCTTCTGGTAACGGTGGCGGTGTCTTAGTGGAAAACGGCGGCACCTTTGCCATGACAGGCGGTGCTATAAACGGCAACTCTGCCACAGGCTACGGCGGCGGTGTGTTCCTTTACGACTTAGCATACGTTAACCAGATGACAGGCGCTACCATCTCAAATAACACCTCCGATCTTTCCGGCGGCGGCTTAGCGGCAAACCTGACCACTTCCGATGAGATAACCCTCTCATCAGGTCTTACCATCAGTGACAACACGGCGGCCACATACGGCGGCGGCGTGTACTTTAACAATGCCTTAACCACAGAACCGAGCACAACACACAATTCAGGATCGCGTTACCCGTCAGGAGCATGAAA
>JAJQFO010000286.1 GCA_021201095.1 Lachnospiraceae bacterium | reverse complement strand
ATCCGGTTACTAAGGGGGAGACAACCGTCGGGGAGCGCTGGAAAAGCTATACGGAGGCGGACGGATTTGGCAGCAATAAAGCCATGAATAGCTTTAACCATTATTCACTGGGCAGCGTCATTACCTGGCTTTACGAAAATGTGCTGGGAATTCAGCGGGACGAGGCTCATCCGGGGTATCAGCATTTTATACTGAAGCCGGAGATGGGAACCTTCCGGTTCGCGAAGGGCGGGATGGAGACACCCTATGGAAGAATTGAGAGTGCCTGGGAGAAAAATGAGGATGGCAGCCGGTTTTTCCTGCGTTTCCATGTGCCGGAGAATACGACGGCGACCTTGATTCTGAAAGAGGAATGCAGGGAGCTGGAAAGCGGAAATTATGAATTTTCCATTTCGGCAAATTGCTGATGCCAGGCAGAAGAAGTACTGGCTCTCAGATGGGTTCAGCATTGCTGCGGATTTCTGACGCCAGACAGGAAGAAATCAGCGTTGTATTTGAGCGGGTAATTAGCGCTGCTTTTCCGCGGATTGTTGAAGTGATTGGAAAGGATGGAGAAGAAAAATGATTGATTTAAAAGCAAACCCATTTTATTTATCCGATGAGGACATTCAGTGGGTAGAGGATACGAGAAATTCCATGACTCTGGAGGAAAAAGTGGGCCAGGTGTTCTGCCCGATGGGATTTACCAGTGAGGAACATGTGCTGCGCCATCTGGTAAATGAGGTCGGGGTTGGTGGCCTGATGTATCGGCCAGATTTCGCCGCGAATATCCGGAAGACGCATGAGACGATTCAGCGGCTTGCCAAAGTACCGCTTCTTCTGGCGGCAAATACGGAAGCAGGCGGTGACGGACTGTCTATCGAAGGGACTTCCTTCGGAATCCCTATGGCGGTCGCGGCTACAGACGACCCGGAAAACGCCTACCACATGGGATATGTGGCGGCGAAGGAGGGCGCGGCGCTGGGGCTGAACTGGAGCTTTGCGCCGATTGTCGATATTGATATGGAGTTTCATAACCCGATCACGAACGTGCGCACCTTTGGCAGCGATCCGGACCGTGTCATTGCGAATGCCTCCCGCTACATGGATGGTGCAAAGGAAAACGGTGTGGCGGTTGCCATCAAGCATTTCCCGGGCGACGGTGTGGACGAGCGGGACCAGCACATCCTCACCAGTGTAAATTCTCTTTCCGTGGAAGACTGGGACCGGACTTACGGTAAGGTCTACGCAACCTTGATTGAAAAAGGCGCGCAGACGGTTATGGTCGGCCATATCGCGCAGCCTGCGTATACTGCCGCGCTGAAGCTGGATGCGACCCAGGAGGAAAAACTGCTTCCGGCGAGCCTGAATCCGGCGCTTCTGACCGGACTGCTGCGCGGAAAGCTGGGATTTAACGGCCTGATTTGTACAGATTCCACGCCGATGGTGGGTTTTACGACCGCCATGCCCAGAGAGAAGGCAATCCCGTCCGCTATCGCCGCGGGCGCGGATATGATTTTGTTCAATAAGGATCTGGAAGAGGACTTCGGCTTCCTGATGGCCGGTCTGAAAAATGGCATCCTGACCGAAGCAAGGCTGGACGAGGCGGTTACACGCATTCTCGCAACGAAGGCTGCGCTGGGGCTTCATAAAAAGAAGAACGACGGAACGCTGGTGCCTGGCGAGGCGCGCTTGGGCGAGGTTGGTTGTGCAGAGCACAAAGCCTGGGCAAAGGAAGTGGCGGAGAAATCCATCACTCTCGTAAAGGATACGCAGAGCCTGCTGCCGATTTCCCCGGAAAAATTCCGGCGCGTGTATCTGAACGTCATTCAGAAGGACATGGATCCGGCCAATCCGGTCGTGACGCGCTGGAAGGAATTGTTTGAAAAAGAAGGCTTTGAAGTTACCGTGCGCGACCGCCGAGTCGGCATCACGGTGCAGGATTACATGGCCGATCAGCTGTCCCCGGAGAAAGCGGCCCTGATGCACGAGATGTATCGCAGTGTGGGCGAGGCCAGAAAAGCCTATGATTTATATGTTTACATCTGCAATATGGAAAACGCGTCCAACAATACGACTCTGCGCCTGAACTGGAACGTTGCCTTTGGTCTTGGCGACGACGCGCCCTGGCTGGTGCAGGAGGTGCCGGTACTGATGATCAGCACCGCATATCCGTATCACCTGTTCGACGCGCCGATGATGAAGACCTACATCAACGCCTACAGCACGAAGCCGGACTTCTGCGAGGCCGTGATGGAGCGGATCATGGGACGGGCCGAATTTACCGGGGTGAGTCCGGTCGATCCATTCTGCGGGAAAGAGTATCTGCGGTAAAACAGTCCGTGTAAAAATATTTTAAAATCCTTGACTAATTTTTTAAGTATGATAATATACTGTTAATGGTGAGTCCTACCAAAAAGTGTGACTGCTAAAAGCGTTGGCGATTCTGATGGAATTGCTGCACAATGGCTATGCGGAAACGCATAGCCATTTTAATATAAAGGAGAAATGTCATGCGAGATGATTTCAGACTATATAAAGTAGATATGAAATACATTCGCAATTTACATAATAT
>JAJQFO010000095.1 GCA_021201095.1 Lachnospiraceae bacterium | reverse complement strand
CGTTGATTTTAATTACGATTCAAGGATTAATGTACCAAACAGAATCATGCGTAGATGTTGAAGCTTACAAAACTTATAAACCAGGACGATTTGATTACCGTCCTGCAGTGGCTGATTATCCTAATATTAAAGAGAAAGACTTTATAAAGTTAATAGAAGATGTTATCGCATATATGATTTTGTATTCATTTAATGATCAAAGAGAGATGAAAGAATTATTTTATCCATCACTGAGATGTGAGACCGATATGTGTGTCGAAGATGAGAAATTTGACGATGAAATCAAATTGATTATAAAAAAAATGGAGCAAAATAATTTTAAGGATGCGGCAACTTATGCTCTTGATTTATATAAAAAGAATCCTGGGAATAAGATACCATACATATTTTATCTCGCTATATTGAAAAACGCTCAGGATAGTATAAGACCAGATTGGTTTGAAGAATATTCTAAAGTTCGCAAATGTAATATTAATCGAAGCGATGTCCTCTTGGAAGCCGGAAAGATATCAAGAAGCAGAACACAGGCAATCATGGAACTACCGGATAACAGTGTATTTGAGTTTTATTGCAAAGCAGCATCCATGGGCAATTGGGAAGCAATAGACTTCGTAAGCCTTATGTGTAAGCGTGACTTTCTGTGGGGAGTAAACAAAGCATGGGCTGAACAGTGGAGCGAATTAAAAAATAGTTGCACAAAAGATAAGACAAATATATTCTCTTTGGTAGGCGGGCTATATTTAAAAAACGGAAATAAAGTTGCCCAAAATACTCAGGAAATGCCGAAGGATATTCACAATGTAACTCGTACAAAAAGATATTATGATGAGGATTTTAACCTTGAAAAAAGAAAGAATATATTCAACAAATTGAGCGTATTCTTAAATGACGAGTTAAGCTGGAAATGTCAGACTTATCTGACTGATGGCGAGTGTTTGGAGCAAAATAAACGTGTGGAGACGGCTATAAGAAATTATTACAAAATCCCTCAATCTGAGACAATCTATGCTTTTGTTGATGCTGGCTTGCCGTCCAGAGTTAACAGGGGATTAGTATTTACCGAAAGTGCCATCTATTGTGTTGACAAGGATCATAAGTTGAATAGGATAGCATGGAATCGACTTACATTTGCTGATAAAATTTATGAAGACAGGTTCATGGGATTTTATTTTAATGGAAAACGCCTTTTTGGTAATGAGGAAAATAAGACAAGGCAGATATGCAGATATATTGATTATGGAATAAACCCGAATAGGAATTATGACCTTTTTGGAAATAATGATATCAAGTCATTATGATAACAGGGAGAAGAAATTTATGCAAGAGATGGATAAGAACTGAGATGGAATTCAATTTGTGGGTGCTATTAAATTAAGAGAATAAGGGGTGGTAGAAATTATACGGATGATGTTGCATAGGATGCTTAAATGAACATCTTTGAGATTTCAATTGTATATTATAACTATGAAAGAGCAGTCGATTAGGTTCGGCTGCTCTTATCTTTTGTTCAGGAGGTAGATGCCTATGGAGGACATTCTGAAAGCGATTATTGTCGCGGTGGTAAAGGAAGTTATTGGAAAAGACCAAAAGTAAAAGATTAAAAAACGAAAGGAGACTGTTATTATGGCAGCAAATGTAGAAACAATATTTTATTGTGAACTCTGCATAAAAGTTACACTAAAGCCTGTGAGGGCGATATTCCGCCCTCTTTTGGACATAAATCAAACGTCCAGGAATGTAAGCAGTTCCTGCAGGCTCTTACCACTTTTCTGGTATGCTTCCATGATCTGTTTGGTCACCTGTTCCTGCTTCAGTTGCTGTAGTTCGAGCTGTCTTGCTTTGAGGGATTCCTCTTTTTCCTGAAGCTTTTCCAGTTCTTCCTGGATTTTGTTTAACTCGGTGTCAATCGAAGTCGTAGAGCGTGTCCTCGCCATCGTTATCATCCTCCTCTTTGGTCTCGTTCTCGGCATCAAGCAGTGACTGGCTGTTTGCCAGAAGTTTTCCTATTTCTGCTGCAGCTGTGTCGATGCTTTTGGCATTCATACCGAAAGCACTGAGTATTTGTTTCTGCTTTTTTGATACAGCATGATCCAACTTGTACTGTCCTTTGTTCCTGCGTCCCATCTCGATCTTTTCGAGTTCGCGCAGGGCTGCCGGAACGGTCAGATAGTTGGCTTTAACCTCTATACGGAGCATCAGTTCCTTGAGAAGATTATATATCCTGTTCCGCACGATCAGAGCTACGAACTCGATGAAGAGTTTGGCGGAAAGTGCTTCCTCGGATTGCACACGCATACTTTTGGAACCGATAAAGGACTTATCTGTGCTGAACAGTTTTTCAGATACATCCCGGCCTTTATATTGGATCAGGGCCTGAGCGGCAGTCATCTCATCGGATGTGATGATGCAGAAATAGCCGCACAGCTCGAGCTTCTGCCGGATGACGTCTTTCTTCTCGGAGTAACCGGTAAAAACGCCCTTTTTATTATACTGCAGATTGAAACAATCGTGGTACATACTGCCGAATGTCGCTTTCTGACCAGTGTGCTTATCCAGATAAAGTTTCATCTTATCTATATGTTTCTCCAACAGCTCTCTTTCGGCAGCCGCCCTGCCGGGATTGAAGTACAGATGGAAGTAACGGTCCCTGGTGTCATCTTCATATAGCCTGCCATTTACTGTTTTTCCATAAACACGATATGCACGGATAATACAGTCACGGTCGGTCTCGAACGAGTTCCGGTTATCCATGATGAGGCTGGAAACAAGCTGCTTACAGCCTTTTACCATCATGATGAAAGGAAATTGATTTTCTTCGAGGTAACGGATATTTTCCTTGCTGAAATATCCCCTGTCGAGTATGAATCCGACCTTCTTGTACCCGTAATCGATGACCTTGTCGACCATACAGGTAAACTGGGCAACATCATTGATAGAGCCGCCATATGTTTCATAAAACAGCGGGACACGGTTATTTTCGTCATAGGCCACAGCCAGGTTAAAGATTGGGAAGCCCTTGTTGTCTTTGGCTTTTCCATACTCCAGCAGGTCTATATCACCTGCCTGACCATTTTTGTTTGTAGAGTCATAAGAGATGTAGATGCACTGCTTATGATCCCGTTTTTTGTTCCAGTCATCTAAAAAGCCAGTGATCTGTTCTTTGGTGACACTTTTCAGGAAACGGCTGATCTTCGAGTCACTATAGATCCGCATCTGCTCTGAAAACAATGGATGGTCAAAAGCAAAGTCAGGGTAGTACTGTCCAACGTTTTCTTCCTCGATAATGAGGTAAGAAACAAGATCCATGAGAAGTCCCGTATCACCGCCAAAACGCTTACGGAGCATATCCGGAAGCCCGTAGTCATCAAAGACTTTTTTGATCACGACATAGGAGCCGATCTTCAGTGCACAGCTTCTGTATGCCTCTGGGAGTTCCTCCGGTATAACGGCATCCGGGAAATACTTCTCGTACTTCTCGTTGGGAAACATGCGGCTGGTATCGTCAGGATCCACCTTGCCGATAATCGCGCGCTGAGGAATGGCATACTTCCTGTCGGGCTTGTAATCCTGCCCGTATTGGAACAGAATATATGTAGATCCACCTTTCCTTTTGGTGATGATTTTCCCTTTCACTGTAGGGATTGCCACTGGCAAATCGTAGTACATGGGATGCCCTCCAATTTAGTGTAACTGTTACACTAAACAGTATACCACTTACGAGGGCGTTTGGCAAGCGAAAAATGCCGTATTTTGGAGGAAAAACCAGTTTTTTACAAGGCTGTGTAACCAGTTAGTGTAACTTTCGTGCAGAGTTCACATTTATGTGAGGGAGACTCCCTGGCATGGGTTAGGCACGAAAGTGATGCAGGCACCGGATTCAGCGAATGCTCTGAAGATGGCTGGCCTGGATTGGAAGGTTATGCAGGAGCCGATTTATGCGGACGGAAAGTTCATTGAAGGCTATAAAGCCAATGTCCGGAGCAGTGACCGCAAGGTGCTTGGCGTGGTGACCGACAGGTATAAGGTTGTGCAGAATGAGGAAGCGTTTGCTTTTACGGATGCGCTTCTCGGTGAGGGTGTCCGCTATGAAACCGCAGGAAGCCTGCAGGAAGGACGTAAAGTCTGGATTCTTGCGAGGATGCCCAGGGAGTATGTGATGATGGGCGAACACATCAGCCCCTATCTGGTATTCTCAAATACGCATGACGGCTCTGGAGCTATCCGTGTTGCAATTACGCCAATTCGCGTTGTGTGCAACAATACGCTGAACCTTGCCCTTGACACGGCAAAGCGCTCTTGGTCTATGATCCATACAGGCGATGTCATGGAGAAGATGACTGCGGCGAGGGATACGCTGTTCATGGCCGAGAAATATATGGCAAACCTTGGCAAAGAGTTTGAGAACCTTCGCCAGAAGCAGCTTACGGACGATAAGGTGCAGGAATATATCGAGGTACTGTTACCTTATGAGGACGGCTCAACACCGATTCAGAAAAAGAATGTGCGCCGCCTCCGTGAAGACCTGCGGCAGCGTTATTTTGATGCGCCGGATTTGAAGGATGTTGGGAATAATGCCTACCGGTTTGTGAATGCGGTGTCTGATTTTGCTACCCACGCAGACCCGATTCGCAGGACGAAAAATTTTAAAGAAAACCTGTTTGCGAGGACAGTAGACGGTAACCCGATGATTGATAAGGCTTACCAGCTTGTAGCAGCTGCGTAAGGGAATCAGTTATTCAGATACTGGCAGCGAGCCGGGGAAAGGAGAAACATGAACCGTAATCGAAGAAAAAGACTGAGTTCGGCGTTTGATATGGTCGCAAATGCAAAAAATATAATAGAAGCTGTGAAAGTGGAAGAAACAGAATCGTATGATAATCTTCCCGATCAGATTCGATATAGCGACCGAGGGGATGAAATGACCGGATATATCGAGATGCTTGGAGAAGCATATAATTATCTTGATGATGCAAATTCAGTAATTGAACAGATTTAGGAGCATTGCAGTATATGGAACAGTACACCAGGGCAGGCATAGATGTCTGCCCTGAAATATTTTATGGAGGCGTTTATGAAAACAGTAGTAAAGACAACAGATATGCCGAGAGAAGACTGGCTGAGATGGAGGACGCGCGGCATCGGCGGTTCGGATGTTTCCGTCATAGCAGGCATCAATCCTTTTAAGTCGGCGCATCAGCTTTGGCTTGAAAAGACAGGCCAGACAGAGCCAGAAGAAACAGACAGCGAGTACACGCATTTCGGCACGGTATTAGAGCCGGTTGTACGGAAAGAATTTATGGAAAGGACCGGTATTAAGGTCAGGCAGAAGCATATGCTCCTGCAGAGCGACGAGTATCCGTTTATGTTTGCCAATCTGGACGGCGTGATCAATGATAACGGAGAGAAAGCTATTTTTGAAGCAAAGACGGCGTCTGCTTATAAGCAGGAGACATGGGAAGAGGGAACCCCGGCAGCTTATATCTTGCAGGTGCAGCATTATATGGCGGTGACAGGCGCAAAGAAAACGTATATCGCGGCACTGGTCGGCGGCAATCATTTCTATATCCATGAGATTGAACGGGATGATGACATGATCGGCAAGATCATTGCGATGGAACAGTATTTCTGGAATACCCATGTTCTGGGCGGTGTGGAGCCTGTGCCGGACGGCTCGGATGCGACAACCGCTTATTTTAACCGCAGATTCAGTAAATCCAATGGGACAACGATTGAACTTCCGGACGAAGCCCTGCATGTCTGCGAAGAATATGACCGTATTTCACAGGAGATGAAGCAGCTGGAGACGGCAAAGGCGGCAGCAGCGAACCAGCTGAAAAGTTATCTGAAAGAAGCAGAAACAGGGACGGTTGGTGACCGCGTAGTTTCATGGAAGCAGATTAATAAGAATACGCTGGATGCAAAGCGCCTGAAAGCAGAGAAGCCGGATGTTTATAACGGCTTCCTGTCCCAGAGCAGCTACAGGCGGCTTCTGGTAGCGTAAAGGAGGTTTTGATGAACAGAATTATACTCATGGGAAGGCTGACGCGTGACCCTGAAATACGTTATTCACAGGACGGCAGGCAGATGGCGATAGCCAGGTACAGCCTTGCGGTGGATAAGAGAGTACAAAGGGAAGACGGTGTTACGACAGATTTTTTCAATATTGTTGCGTTTGACCGCCGGGCGGAATTTGCTGAAAAGTATCTCCGGAAAGGCACAAAGATTCTGCTGTGCGGCCATGTGCAGACAGGCAGCTATAACAATCGGGATGGTGTGAAAATACCATTCTTTGAAGTGGTAGTTGATGAGCAGGAATTTGCTGAAAGCAAGAATGCCAGCTCTCAGGCAGATCGTACACAAAGCAGGACGCAGCAGAGCGGCTATCCTGTTGACCAGAATGGCTTTATGCAGATTCCGGATGATATTGCTGATGAACTGGCGTTTGACTAATACGTGTGATTGGAGATGGAATGAGAGAATATTTTTTAGACAGGATTTTTGGAGAGTATCAGGCGTATCGGGCATCCGTCCTCGGATGTCCAAACACCGAAATCTTTGGAAGATGCTATGAGATAGATATTACGGTCAATATCTACGAAATCCTCGTAGAGAAAGCGGAAAAGCTACCTGATGATATCCTTGCTGCTTTGATGAAGCACAGGAACATCCTGAGAGATTTGTATGACTTATGGCTGAAAAAAGAGGATGGGGCCTATCAGGAACTGGAAGATTATGTATCGGATGAAATTAAGGGCATGGCTGTTGCGGCTGACGCAATGCCGGAAAGGAGCTGAACGATGGAACAGAAGGCAATCCGCCTGTTGCGGGCAGATGAAATTGAATGCAGGATTGGAATGATTAGCGAAAAGGGATTATCCCTCCTGCTCTACAAGGATGCGAGAGCCGATATGAAGATTCTGGATGAAGTGTACGGTTCGATGGGCTGGCAGCGCCGTCATGAACTGATCGGCGGTAACCTCTACTGCATTGTCAGCGTGTGGGATGAAGCCAAGCAGCAGTGGATATCTAAGATGGATGTTGGTACGGAAAGCTATACGGAAAAAGAGAAAGGCCAGGCATCCGATTCTTTTAAGCGTGCCTGTGTGAGCCTTGGCATCGGGCGTGAGCTTTATACTGCGCCTTTTATCTGGGTCAGCGCATCCAAAGTGAAGATTGAGAACCGCAACGGCAAGCTGACGACATATGACAAGTTCAAGGTCGCTGATATTTCTTACAGCGAAAGCCGTGAAATCATCGGGCTAACTATTTTAAACCAAGACGGCAGGGTGGTTTACAGCCTGAATAGTGATGTATATGTGAAGAGCGCAGATTGTAAAAAGACGGCTGAGGATTCCCAGGCACAGCCGGAACGCCGGATGCCTGAACAGAAACAGAATACGGTCAAAGAACAGGAAGTAAACCGCGAGCTTGCGAGAACTGGCGTAGCCCTTGACGCTGTCCTGCAGCGTTACGGGGTTGGGAGCATTTATGACATGAATGAGGAGACGTACCGGAAAGCTTTAAACAGCCTGAAACGTACAAAGTCAAAGGCGGCATAGTAAAACAATATAAAATGAAATAATCAGACAGACGGACAGGGCAGCATCTGTGGGGATGCTGCTCTTTGTCTGCCGCATAAACAAAATCAGGAGGATGTAACGATGATGGATTATGTGGAATGTTACGGAACAGGAGCTTTACGAGACAGTAATCACGAATATGGAGCATGACACTACCGAACTGAAAAGCATGGATGAAATAATGGCTGAATTTACGGACGGGGCGATTGATTCCAGAGCGGACGATGCACCGGCGCTTTATGTGGCTGGAAACACGAACCGTGTAAATGGAGCTGTGGAGATGCTGAACAGAAAATTCCTGATGGATTCCGCTGATTTCTTCGGGACGGATTTTATGATACTCCCGTCTTCTATCCATGAGCTGTTATTCCTGCCGGTTTCTGGTATGGAAAAGGATCCGGCTTCCCTTGCGCAGATAGTTAGGGAAGTGAATGACACCCAGGTAAAAAATGACGAAATCTTGAGTTACCATGTGTATCGGTACAGCCGAAATAGCGGAGAAGTAGCCATAGCCGCATAAGCGCAGGGCGGAACCTGCGTCTTACGGGAGTAGGGAAAGGAATCATTTTGATATGAAGAAACCATTTACAACGGCAGAGTATTTCCGTCTGCTCTGCAATCGTTTACGAGCTAAAGGACAGATGCCGGATGATATTTTGGATTACGCGCTGGCAGCCCATGATCCGGTAGCGATAAGAACCTGTGAGTTTAATCTTCGCAGCAATCTTGACTATGGCGCAAATGAAGGAATCTATCTTGACGTGTCGATTGAATTCTTCGAGGATGGGCAGCGAGAATGCAGGAAGCTTGGGACTTTTAAGACTCTGGATGAGAGTGCGGAGGCCATGAGGACTATGGCACGGCTGCTGGCAGATTTCATCGTAGAAGATCGGGCGTATGTCAATTCGCATCTGGATGATTTTACATGGACAGGCGCGGATGTTTACCCTGTAAAAGAAGATGGTGTCAGAACCGGATGGAGCTATTCATGTACCTCAATGGAAGCTGCGGTCAAGCGTAAGGATAAGTTGATGGAAAAATATCCGTCCGTTATTATCAGAGATAATGCCACACGGAGGGAAATATGTTACCGGTGCAGTGGTAAATCTGACGCTGCGTAAAATAGTAGTAAAAACCCTGTCAGCGGAACCGGTATTCGGGGAAGCTGGCAGTGGTATTTTTAACGGTCGTCAGATTGGGTACGTTTGGAATAGATTTCATAAATGACGGGAGTGATTGAATGAAAGTAAATAAGTGTGAAATTGGAGGTAATGATCATGCGCTATGACGCAAGGACAGAAAGATGGACGCCTATGAAGATAAGAAGCGTAAAGGGATTCTTTTCGGATGTAAGGATTGACAGAAACACGGTGCCGGATATGTTTCGATTCTGGGAACTTGCTGATGGAGACAGTGATGGAATGCCCTGTAGATACAGACCAGGTATTTTGGTCAATTTTTTCGGCACATTTATCACAACCGGTGATTTGCCGGTTGATGATGAAAAGAGCCAGAGCGGATATATCGAGCTGGAGGATTGGACCTTTATTGGGAGTTATTCGTATCCATTCCGCTTTGTAATAGATTGCATATCAGAAAAGGAAGTGAAACAGGATGAGGATTTATGGCTACTGCCGTATTTCAACAGGCAAACAGAACATTGAACGCCAGGTCAGGAACATACATTCTGCGTTCCCAGAAGCTGTTATTGTGAAGGAAGTATACACAGGAACAAAGTTTCAGGGGCGCAGGGAGTTAGATAAACTGCTTGCGAAAGTACAGTCAAATGATATAATTGTATTTGATTCGTTCAGCAGAATGTCGAGAAATGCGGAGGAGGGATTCCAGCTTTACGAAGAGCTTTTCCATAAGGAAGTATCACTCGTGTTCCTGAAAGAGCCGCATATCAATACTGAGACTTACAAGAAGGCCATCGGGAATCAGATATCGCTTACAGGCGATAAGGTCGATTACATTCTGGAAGGGATTAACCGCTATCTCATGGAATTAGCCAAAGAGCAGATACGGCTTGCCTTTGAACAGGCAGAGAAAGAAGTTGCAGACCTTCATCAGAGGACAAAAGAAGGCATTGAGACGGCTCGCCTGAATGGGAAGCAGATTGGGCAGCGGAAAGGCGCTACATATGAGACAAAAAAGGCGGCTGCCGCGAAGCAGGTAATCCGGCAGCATAACAAGGCTTTTGGCGGTAGCTTGAACGATATAGAAACGATGAAGTTGGCTGGATGTTCGCGGAAGAGTTATTATAAGTATAAAAAGGAATTATCTTCTTTATAAGGATAACGGGCGAAATGAGTGGTGGCTATCCATTAAAAAAATGGATAGCCGTATTGTGTAGCATGTGTGTCGTGGTAGTATTGCTATAATAAATCCGCGGATGAATATAATGAAGGGAATATTGGTTAATATGGAACGGTATAGTATCCTGAAACAAATGAGATTTGGCGATAAAGAAATATGGGACAATACACAGACTTATGAAAATGCATGTGTGGATGCATTAAATAAGAATAGTGTGATTGCTAATGAAGAATGGGCAAAAATGAGGAGAGAGGTTGAGGACATTGAATATCATGAAGATAGAGACGATATGGCAGTAAGACCGACATCCTTAGACGTTTTCAATTCTAATAACGCTACAATTTGTATGGATATTTCCTCAAATAAGTATGATGCAGAAATAACAGACATTTTATTCCGTAATGTAAATCTTCATGTAAAGAATGCTTTTAGAAATATAATTCAGTATTTGGAGTATAAAATTGATGTAATGAATGAGATATATCTTTACACAGCATTTCAATCGGACAAGCTCGTACCTATTTTTTTTGGCATGAAGAATTTATCTGATTTGAAACAGGATGATATTTATAGCGAATGGGAAAAGCGCTATAGTAGTTTAAATAAATTCCCTCCAAAAATGATGCCATTTACGATCCCTCCTAAATACAGTAGAAAAATGAAAACGAAATTAATTGGATGTGGGATTGTCCGTACTTGGCTATATTCAAAAGAATTTCAGAGGCTCTTTAAAAGGATAACTGGATTGTCTGATAAATATAAGTGGACTAATATTATGAAACAGTTGGAAGAGGGACTATTTACAGATGCTGAAAAAGATGAAAATGAAATAGAAGTGGAGATTGCTTCTGAGTCGGAAGCAATCATTTTGGAAAAGTTATTTGGCTTTAATACCATTATTTGCTTTAATAGGTATATTCGATCATATGTGAAAGACTTTTCGGAAAAGGATCTTGAAGTAGTTCATGATTTGATGAAAAAAGTAATGGAGTATGAGGGGTGTTATGGCAGGTGCGTGATACTTCAGATTATAGGACGTGAGCTAATGATAGTACCAAATTCGCCGGTTGAGTATCGAAAAAGAATGTTTTGCCTGTACGAAGATTATCTTGAGAAAGTACTTCCGCAAATGAATGAGGATTTTAAAAATTTAGTCAAGATATATGCTTACGATATATTGAAAAGAGAGAGTCAGGATTCTGTATTGCCATTATTAAAATCGGATAAAGAGATGTGCTTTCAGACAATTGAGCTTCGTGAAAAAAGGCAATATTGTACGGATTTCAAAGAATTAACGGATTTCAAGGATAAGGTTGATGACGATTCAGCATCTACAAGAATGATACAAATTATCATAGATGGTAATTTGAACAGATATTTCGATAATGGCAGTGATTCATGAGTGATCCTTGATGCTAACCTAATGACAAAGAATGCCATGCGTCATTACTATGCACAACAGAATAAGTATATATCGTAGTGTTTAAATCACTTCTGGACTGAACTGGAAGTGATTTTTTTTTGAATAAATTTGGTTCCGTGGTAATTAAAAGGATAAAGTGATATATAGATTTATGACACGTTAAGCAGAACAAAGTATTTCTTTGGTGACTTTTGGAAGGAGGGGCGCATTTAATACGTAGTAACTTGCAGTGACAATTGAATATTGGAAAAGAAATAATTAATGCCCGGCTTTTTTTATTTGTAAATTCAAAAAATAGTGTTTTTCAGGCAAAAGGAGGTGTTTTTTTAAACGAAAATTTAAAAAGTCGGGCGGTGGATAAACAGGAGGGTGAATTTAAATGAATAGAAATATAGTATACGGCTCAGATTTCAGCAACGTAACCGGGAGACCTCTTATAGAAATGGTCAGAAATGTTAATAAAACCAACCGCACTACAAGTGTGAATCCTGAGATGGTTTCTCCAGAGAATAGTGCAAACCAAACTGTTCCACAGAAGGTAGGGAATGGAACTCTAATTAAAAATAGAATGCTGTCTCAGGAATCCCATATATCGTCATCTGTCGTAGATTCAGAGCAAACTGTTCTTCCATACACCAGAGAATGCGAGAGGCTACAGTTCAAAATGTATGAAAACCAGATGGATACAGTACATGCTCTTGATAAAAAGGAGGCGTTATATCGACAACAGATAGAGCATGAGGCAGAAAGCGAATTCTTTAAAATGCAATTAAAAGAGAAAGCGGAAGAACACAGGAGAGGACAATATGAGGATATAGTGTTTGCATCGGATGGTACTATCCAGTGTAAAACAATGGGTACCATTACAGAGACGAAGATAAGATACATAGTTAATATTAAATTTCCGAAGTTGTTCATATTAAAAAGTACATCTGGAGAGTCTGGATATTATGAATTAGACTTCGAGATTGGAAGAAAACCTAAAAGAATTTATTTGGATGCAAATAAGTGTGACAGTGGAAAGTATCTTCTTAAAAAATTGGTGAAAGCGGGGGCTGTTTTTAAATGTAACAAAAAGGCGACGCAAATAGATTATGTAGAAAGAATTTGGGCCTCGCTGTTGGCTTATGAATCTGAGACGATGATTATTGCTGATCACGCTGGCTGGGTTAAGATAGGAGAACATCAGTACAGATTTGTCGAGGAGGATGAGCTGGTATGGAATCAGATGATAAAATTTGCACTTTAAAAAATCTGCCGTATGTTTTATTTGTGCATGGGCATATGGACTATCCTCTGAACGAAGAACTGGGAAGCCTTGATAATGGCCTGGTAGCAG
>JAJQFO010000014.1 GCA_021201095.1 Lachnospiraceae bacterium | reverse complement strand
GGCGGAGATGCCGCAATTAAAGCTGCAATGGATGAAGGTTACATGAATTTTGCCGGCAAAGCGGCTGGTTAATGAGAAAATCAACCAGCTAGGATGATGACAGAGACATTTGAATTATATTATGGAAAACGACGGTAGAAACAGGTTAAGAAATCGGAAGTTGTAGAGATAGCAATGATTTGCAGAGTGAATGTTGCTGCTGAGATATCGAGGACAGTGAACCTACGCTCCCTCAAAAATTTAAACACAGAGGTTTTGGAAAAATGTCAGACAATTATAGCAGAAGGGAGAACCAATTTGACAGGCGTCTGGTCGGGAAATGGTACAGGGAGTATGAGGGCGAAACTATCAATATTTTCGATGAAACCCCGCTTCGTATGAAAATGTCTTTTTCGTCGAGTGGATATTATAATTTCGAACCGAACTGTGTTTATGTAGCAGACGGATATTTATGTTACGAAATCAATGATGAATACTATCGCAGGGTTTATCACATCCAATATGTGGATGGAGTGCTCGAAGGATTTTATGTACAGCACGATAAATCGACACACGTTAAGTATATAAAGCAAAGCGACATGCCAAAAGACGAACCCTTTCAATATAAGGCTGTGGTTGTTGTTCCCAATAGCGATAAGCCGAGATTCGAGATTCTGAAAGAGTACGCCGATTATGACAGAACCATAGAGAACGGTTATAACGATGAATATGTTTTGGGCGGTGTAATTCCCGAAGTGCTTGAAAAATACGGGTATTCCGAATATATAAACGGATTTGACAGTAAGGATGATGCAGTCGTTTTCAGGTTGCTTGATTTTGTATGTAATCATTTTGGACATAACGGCAGCGCTGGTCTTGGTTCAGGACGGCGTATCACCGACTTGATTAAATTTTGTGAAGACCATGGGAACAAGACAAATTGCCGTGGATTGTCGATTCTCCTGTCCTCTCTCATTCGTCTCTGTGGGATCAAAGCGAGGCATATTACATGTATGCCATACGAAGAACCGTTTGAGGATTGCCATGTTATGGTTGACTGCTTTTTGCCATCGGGAAGCCGGATCATGCTTGACCCTACGTATCATCTATATCTGAAAGATAAAGAAGAAAACTATGTTTCGCTTCCGCATTTAAGGAAACTCCTGCTGGCTGACGAACCGATTTTCGAAAATCCCGAAGCGGGTTATAACGGCGGCGGGTTTGATAAAGAGTATTACAGAAAGTACGTGATGAAAAACACTCTCCGTTTTGGACGTTATACTCTGCATAAAGATGGATGTGATGCGCGGACGGAAACATCAAGATATATAGAACTGATTCCGCAGGGGTATCCGGTAGAGAATTTTTCTAAAGAACGGCATGCAGATTTTGTGTATAACGATACGGAATTCTGGCGTATGTGAATATTTCTCTTTCAAAAAACAGCTTTGTAAAAAGTTAATTTTATGAAAATAGATCGAATCAAATCCGGAAAATGGCAACATATAGATGAAGACAGAAGTCGTCCCGATGGAAGGGTATCAAAAGCAGAAAAATATGTTGATGATGGTATTTTTTGGGTAGATACCGTAAAGGAAAAACAGAGTTATAAATTTACAAGTATGGCGATAACTTCCAGTTTATCTAGGTGATACTGTATCGGAATTACAGGAAATTTTGGATGATGTATAAAAACACCATTCCATGGCGATAACCGGATACTGCTCCAGTATAGGAGAGAGGAATAAGCTTTTGTGCGGATGTATGAGCAGAATGAAAATAATTGCGTCAATGTGAAGGCAGGGGCGGCTGATGCGGCAAGCGTGGCATTTGCAGTCATCCGTTCCATTGTGTCGGCGATGGAGGAAAAATAGGCAATAACTGAAATGATTTCCGGCTTTTTGGCGGATATGCGTTAACAGAGCAAAGAGCATCAGTCAGTAAAACGGCCGGTGCTCTTATTATACGCAACGTCTTTTTTACCTGCACACCTTTGCCAGATCCTCATAGAATTCCGGATAACTGATATTTACGCACTCGGCATCGAGAATGTCCATTTCCCCGGAGCAGGCGAGGGCGGCTACAGCAAAGCTCATGGCGATACGGTGGTCTTTGTACGAGTCAATCGAGGCACCGTGAAGCGCCTTTCCGCCGGTGATTATCATACCGTCCTCTGTGGCCTCGACCGGGCAGCCGATGCGGCTCAGGTTTTCCGTCATGACAGCAATGCGGTCGGATTCCTTGACGCGCAGCTCGGCCGCGTCGCGGATCACGGTTGTGCCGTCCGCAAAGGCAGCCAGAACGGCCAGAATGGGCAGCTCGTCAATCAGGGTGGGAATGATGTTCCCGCCAATTTCAACGGCGTTTAAATGGCTGCTGCGCACCAGCAGGTCGGCGCAGGGCTCCGCGCCGGAATGGTCTTCATTCAGAAGCGTGATGTCGGCACCCATCGCCTGGCAGACGCGGAGCATGCCGTCGCGGGTCGGATTGATGCCGACATTTCGAAGCAGAAGCTCCGAGCCGGGCACAAGCAGGGCAGCGGCGATAAAATAGGCGGCCGAGGAGATGTCTCCGGGTACGCGCACTTTTTGTCCTACAAGCGTTGGCTCGGGGGAGATGGAGGCGGTAAAGCCTGTGTGCGCGGCGCTTTTCGTGTTGTTTAGAGTCTTTAGAGTCTGAGCAGCAGATGCAGAAGCATCTGGTTCAAAAGAGCTGGCTCTGCCATACAATTCGTTTGAAACGGCGGAGGAGAGAGAAGGTTCATCAGCATCCGTCCGTACATCTGCGCCGAAATAGCGCAGCATCAGCTCGGAATGATTACGCGAAACTGCCGGCTCCGTGACGCTGGTGATACCGTCCGCGTACAGCCCGGCCAGCAGGACACAGGATTTGACCTGTGCGGAGGCAACGGGCGAAGCATAATGGGTGCCATGCAGCTTTTTTCCGCGGATGGAAAGCGGCGCGCAGCCGTTCCCGTTTTCGGAGGAAATGTCTGCACCCATGGCGGTAAGCGGCGTCATAATCCGTTTCATGGGTCGCTTCTGGATGGAAGCGTCTCCGGTGATGACTGTGTCAAACGCCTGTCCCGCGAGGATGCCTGAGAGAAGACGCACAGTTGTCCCACTGTTGCCTGCGTCGAGTGTGGTAAAAGGGGCGCTAAGTCCGTGAAGTCCCTTTCCGTAGATCAGGACATGAGCACCCTGTGCAGATGGCGTGCATTCGATTTCGATGCCCATCTGGCGAAAGCAGGAGATGGTGGAGAGACAGTCTGCGCCGGTCAGAAAATTGGTGACCTCCGTGGTACCCTCAGCGAGTGCGCCAAACATGACGCTTCTGTGAGAAATCGATTTGTCTCCCGGTATCGAAAGCTCTCCGCGCAGGGGAGCAGTGTATTTGATCTTCATGACTTGTATGAGTCCTTTCGTAATGTCTGGGCAATATTGTTGATATATAAAAAATAGCTCATGTAATGCGTTGCGGTCCGTCTTTAACGACAACCACCGGTATGCAGAACCGTTTTGTGTCCCGATTTTCGCGGAAAATCGAAGACGCAGGCACCGAACGAAGCGAAGAGAGGTTTCCTTTTCATAATTCAGGAAGCATGTCTGAGCTACGGTAGGGCCTGCGCTACCGCTCCCAAACCTGATAGTTGTGTTCGCGAAGCAGCCTGGCGGCGGCTCTGGCGGGGACTTCCTCGTAGAACTCGATGCGCAGCGCTCCTTCTTCGAACTCCCGGCTGTGTACAATGCCGATATTTTTGATGCTGATGTTCTGACCAGCAAGAATTGTGGCCACCTGCAGGATCGCGCCGGATTCATCAACCACATCGCAGTATACCTGGAAGGTCTTTTTGATGCTTCCGGGACTGCTGGATGCAAAGGAATCGCGGTAATCGCGAGACTTTTCAAACATCTTATAGATCGTCTCGCCATCCCCGGCCTGCACTGCTTCGCGGGCATCGCTAAGGAGATGGATAAACGTGTCCATGACGGAGACGATGTTGTCTCCATTTGTCATACAGATCTGCTCCCACATCTCAGGCGAGGAGGAGGCGATCCGTGTGATGTCCTTAAAGCCCCCGGCGGCGAGCGTTTTCATCAGCTCTTCGCGGGAGTCCAGATCGTGCACCGTATTGACGAGAGCGGCTGCTATCAGGTGCGGTACGTGACTGACGGCCGCCGTCGCGCGGTCATGCTGACGGTAGTCCAGGACAATCGGCAGCGCTCCGATCCCGGCCGCCAGAGCGCGCAGATACTCCACCCATTCACCCGGCACACCCGGAGAGGGCGTGAGGATGTAATAAGAATTTTCAAACAGATGCGCCTGCGCGTACTTCAGCCCGGATTTTTCTGAGCCGGTCATCGGATGACCGCCGATAAAGCGGCCGTTCAGTCCCATTTTTTCCACGGCCATATGAATGTCCGTTTTGACACTGCCCACGTCTGTGAGAATACAGTCGGGCTTCGCAATATCCTTCAACTGCTCCAGAGCCGCGACATTACTGCTCACTGGCGCACATAAAAAAATACAACCGCAGGTGCCAAATTTCGCATCCGCCGGGGAGACGCAGATTTCGTCAATCACGCCCTGCCGGAGTGCTTCTTCGACCGTTCTGGCCGTCCTGGTATAAGCTATGATGCGGCAGTCAGGCAGTGTCCTTTTGAGCGCTTTCGCGAGCGAACCGCCGATCAGCCCCAGCCCGACAAAGCCAAAGGTTTCTGTACCCATAATTCGTTCCTTCCTTTATATAAACAAAAACTACCAGTATTTTACCAGAGTCAAAGATACACGTCAATTGAAAATAAAACCGCGTTTCATAGACTGCATTTTTAGCACTGCATTTACTAAATAGCGGCAGAAGATGGCTGAAAGAGGACTGCAGCAAATAAGAAATGATCAGAAAAACGACAGATACAGAATAGGGCGGCATTCGGTCATAAAAACGAATGTGTGCAGCAGAAAAGCCTGGCGCAGGCAGGAGATACTTTTCATCCTGCGCCAGGCTTTTGTTGTCAGGCTTTTTGCAATTATGCAGACACGTATTTATGTATTTATGCCGTCAGCCCTAATTTGCCGAAGTCAAACAGATCTCCCATGGCGGTTCCCATGGGCTTGTGATCGAACGCCCTGATTACAGCGGAAAGCTTTTTCCTGAGGGCTGGGACTCTGGTGATTCTTAACAGCGCGGCAGTGTTGCGCGCGTCATACAGTGCATTGTGGGCGATTCCGGAAAAATCTTCTCCCGCATACATCACAGCGTCCTTCAGAGAAAGTGCCCTCGACACACCCAGCGTATCGCCGAATTCCTTCTGTAAATCCTGAAACACCAGCGAGGTGAGTCCTTTGGCCAGATCCGGTCGAATGTGCTTTAATTCAAGCTCTCTCATAAGCTGCAGGCAATCCGACTCGCTCCACTGATAAACGGTAATTTCGTCGTTGACGCTTTGACACCAGCTTAAGAACATCTCGATGGCTTCTTCAAAAGCCGGAGCATTCTGGACCATTTCGGTCTGAATTTTAGTCAGTCTCTGGATGTTTCTTTCTATACACGCATTAAACTGAGGCTTTACAAGAGTAGAAAATGTGCCGATTTCTATGTAATCCTCGTCCAGCAGCACCGCACCGATCTGAATGATTTCATTGCGGCAAATTTCACGCTCGGATTTATATTCCTTTGCCAACGGGTTCATTTCCAGATCCACTACAACATGCTTCATATCTTATATCCTCCCTCTGTTCGTGTTTTTTCTTGCTTTTTCCGATGGCTCCAGTATAATAAATGAGGATAAATCTGTACACCTCCGAAGTGGAGAATCCACGGTGTTTATTCCGCAGATTTGGAGAAATATAAGAATTATTGTAACTATTCAGGACAGTACCTCGCACTTGCTGCGAGGTACGTATGAAAACACATAGCATGTGGGGGAAAGCCCTCGCCGGGTGGCATCCCACACTTCGTGCGGGATAATCCCCATCGCGAAGCGATTTTAAATGGGCTTTCCCCTCGTAACTGTGAAGGTACTGAACAGTTACGAACTATTGGAGAAAAAGGAAATGGGAAAACAGTCTACGAGGAAAAATAAAAACATTTACCAGCAGTTTCGTGAATCCTGCGGGCTGACCCGTGAGAAGGCCAGTGAAAAAATGGTCGGTGTATCTGCCTCCAGAATTGAGAAAATCGAGTATGAGCTGCAGGAACCGACGCCTTATGATGTGATTCAGATGGCGGACTGCTATAAGCGCCCGGATTTATGCAATTATTATTGCTCTCATAAATGTTCCATTGGCGATCGTTACGTTCCGGAGATTGAAAATTCGGAGCTGCCGGCGATCATTCTGGAGACCATTGCCAGCCTGAATGAGATCAGCCCGCTCACCAGCCGCCTGATCCAGATTGCCAGAGACGGCAAAATTACGGACGACGAAATCCCTGATTTTGCCTATATCAGCAGGAAGCTGGATGAGATATCACTGGCTATTGCTTCTTTGAATTTCTGGGTGGATAAGACAGCAGGAGAAAATAACATCAATATCGACCTGCTGCATTCAGAAAAAGAAAAAATATGGAAAAAAGGATCTAAGGAATAGGTTTGTGATTATCCGGGACAGTACTTCACATCTGCAGCGAAGTATGTATAAAAACGCAGATTTTAAACAGGTTTTTGGGCAGCGAATTTAAGAGTGAATTTTCAAAACAAAAAATATTGTTAAAATTGAATAAACTGCTTGAACTGTCGGCAATTTTTTAGTAGAATGTAACCATGTGAGGCTTTTAGCCATATAGTCTTTTTGTCTGTTATCATGAGGACTCCGGAAGCAAAATTCATAAATGGAGCGCATGCGCTGCATTACGTAGGCTTGAGGACATGGATATCGTAACAGTATAGAGTATCTATTACTTCTGGAATCATCAAGAGGGGGCATGAAAAACTGGGTGGGCAGGCACTCCAATATGGCAAAAGATGCGCGTACTACTAAATAATTGGAGGATGAAGAACATGAAAGTTTACACAACTGACAAGATTCGCAATGTCGTAATTCTCGGACATGGTGGAGCGGGCAAGACTACTCTTGTGGAAGCCATGGCATATCTGTCGGGAATTACGAGCAGACTGGGCAGTGTCACTGATGGAAATACCATCAGCGATTATGATAAAGAGGAGATCAAGAGAAAATTTTCAATTACGACATCCACAGTACCGATCATCTGGGGTGATACCAAGATCAATATTCTGGATGCGCCGGGGTATTTTGACTTTGCCGGAGAGGCTGTTGAGGCCTGCGCGGCCGCAGACGCAGCTGTGATCGTGGTGAATGGCAAGAGCGGCGTGGAGGTTGGCACACAGAAGGCCTGGGATCTGTGTGAGAAGTTTAAGCTTCCCCGTTTCTTCTATGTATCAAACATGGACTTTGACAATGCCAGCTACCGCAAGGTGGTTGAGTCCCTGACGGAGCTTTATGGCAAGAAGATTGCGCCGATCCATGTGCCGTTCCGCGAGAATGAGAAATTTGTCGGCTATGTAAATATTGTAAAGATGGCGGCCCGCAGATATGTAAATAAGCAGGAAAAGGTCGAGTGCCCGATCCCGGATTACTTAATGGAATACGTAGAAAAATATCGCGATAATCTGATCGAGGCAGTTGCGGAGACCAGCGAAGAGTTTATGGATCGTTATTTTAATGGCGAAGAGTTCTCCGAGGAGGAGATCATGGCAGCCCTTCATACCAACGTAGGCGATGGTTCTATCGTTCCGGTGACGATGGGGGCCAGCGTCAATCTTCAGGGCATTCTGATTCTGCTGGACGACATTGTGAGCTACATGCCGTCTCCGGAAAAGCGTAAATTTGCGGGTGTGAATACCAAGACGAAGGAAGTTTTCGAGGCAAATTATGATTTCTCGAAGGCAAAATCCGCCTATGTCTGGAAGACTCTGGTTGACCCGTTTATCGGAAAATATTCCTTTATCAAGGTTGCTTCCGGTGTTATCAAGGGTGATGATACTCTGTACAATGACGCCAAAGGCACGGAGGACCGTGTGGGCAAACTGTACGTGATGGAAGGCAGCAAGCCGGTCGAGGTTAAGGAGCTGCACGCCGGCGACATCGGCGCGATTGGCAAGATTGAGGCGGCGACCGGAGATACGCTTTCTACCAAGGCAACCCCGATTGCTTATGGCAAGATTGAGACACCGGTTCCTTACACCTACAAGAGATATGAGCCGAAGGTGAGAGGTGAGGAGGATAAGGTCGCGCAGGCACTTACCAAGATGGCGCAGGAGGATCTGACTCTGAAGATTGTGAACGACGGTGAAAACCGTCAGACCCTGCTGTATGGTCTTGGCGACCAGCATCTGGATATCGTTGTCAGCCGTCTGCTGACCAAGTATAAAGTAGATGTAAACCTGGAGAAGCCGAAGGTGGCGTTCCGAGAGACCATCCGCAAGAGTTCGGATGTGGATTCCAAGTATAAGAAGCAGTCCGGCGGCCACGGACAGTACGGTCATGTAAAGATGCGCTTCTCACCGCTGGACAGCCTGGATGTGCCGTATGAGTTCTCTCAGGAGGTTGTCGGCGGCGCCGTTCCGAAGAACTATTTCCCGGCAGTGGAAAAGGGGATCGCAGATTCCTGCCAGAAGGGACCTCTTGCCGGATATCCGGTGGTCGGCGTTAAAGCCGTCCTTTACGATGGCTCCTATCATCCGGTAGACTCCTCCGAGATGGCGTTCAAGACCGCTGCTTCCCAGGCCTTCAAGAAGGGCTTTATGGACGCGAGTCCGGTACTGCTTGAGCCGATCTCATCCATGAAGGTGACCGTTCCGGATAAGTTCACCGGCGATGTTATGGGCGACCTGAATAAGAGACGCGGCCGTGTGCTGGGCATGAACCCGGATCACAAAGGAAATACGATCGTCGAGGCAGATGTGCCGATGTCTGAGCTGTATGGCTATTCGACCCAGCTTCGTTCCATGACCGGAGGAGCAGGAGACTTTACGTATGAGTTTGCCCGTTACGAACAGGCTCCGAACGATGTGCAGGAGCGCGAGATCGCGGCCCGGAATGCGGAAGAGTAATTGAGCAGTAAAAATTGACTAAATGAAAAAAAAAGGGGCGTCAGCATACTTGCTGACGCCCCTTTAAAATATATAATTGCAGTTCCTTACTGCCGCATCACAATCGCCTTGGAAGGGCACTTTTCGGCGCATTTGCCGCATCCGACACATTTCTCGTAATCAATATGCGCCAGATTGTTTTCGATCGTGATGGCACCATTCTCACACTGTCTGGTGCAGAGGCTGCATCCGATACAGCCGATATCGCAGCTCTTTTTAACCGCCGGTCCTTTGTTTTTACTGGAGCAGCGGACCGCGTAGGCGGCTTTGTCCGGGATGATTTCGATCAAATGTCTCGGGCAGGCTGCCACACACTTGCCGCAGGCCTTGCACAGATTGCGGTCCACGACAGCGACGCCGCCTATGACATGGATTGCTCCGAACGGACAGGCTTTTTCACAGGTGCCGAGCCCCATGCAGCCAAAGTCGCATTTCCAAGGGGAGATGCCGCTGGCTGCTGCTGCGGAGCATTCGTGGATACCGACATAATTGCTTTTTAAGGATGTGTGTTCGCAGCTGCCGTTGCATTTAACAAAGGCGACCTTCTTTTCCACTTCATCCGCATTAACGCCCATGACCTGGCTGATTTTCTCTGCTACGGGAGCACCGCCCACCGGGCAGCCGTTGACAGGCGCTTCGCCCTTGACAATGGCCTCGGCCATCGCGTCGCATCCGGCGTAGCCGCATCCGCCGCAGTTGTTGCCGGGCAGATATTCGCGGACCGCGACCTGTTTCTCATCTACTTCTACTTTAAATTTTTTTCCGACTGTGATCAGGAGCATTCCCATCACAAAGCCGATCACCGCCACGGTAACTGTGGCGACCAGGATTGCATACATATTCGACCTCCTCTATGTAAACGTTTGCTGCTTTCTTGGCTGTTTCAGAACGACAGTCCCGAAAATCCCATAAACGCGATGGACATCAGGGCAGCGGAGAGCAGGACGACCGGCGCGCCCCGGAAAGGAGCCGGAACTGCGGATTCGTCGATGCGTTCACGGATGCCGGCCAGGAGCACGATGGAGATGGTATATCCGACGGCGGTACCAAAGCCCGCGGCCACACTTTCCACGAATCCGTAGCCATCCTGCACATTGGTCAGCGCCACGCCGAGTACGGCGCAGTTGGTGGTGATCAGCGGCAGGTAGATGCCCAGAGCCTGATACAGCGGCGGAGCCACCTTTTTCAGGAACATTTCTACGATCTGCACCAGAGTCGCGATGACCAGAATGAACACGATCGTATTGAGATAGGTCAGATCCAGCGGCTCCAGAATAAATGTATACAGCAGGTTCGCCACGGCTGAGGCGATCGTCATGACAAAGATGACAGCCGCTCCCAGACTGGCTGAGGTTTTGATCTGCTTTGACACACCCAGAAAGGAGCAGATGCCCAGAAACTGGCTCAGCACGACATTATTGACCAGAGCGGTAGTGATGATAATTAATATCAGAGAATTCATGCTTTCTTCGCCTCCTTTTCCGTGTCGCAGCTTTCAGAATCATGGCCGATCTGACAGGTCGCGCAGCAGCCGTCGCAGCCTTCTACCTTTTTATTGGCTTCCGTATGAATATGGACCGCGTTCATGATCGCGATGATAAAGGCAATCACAAGAAATGCGCCGGGAGCTTTCACAAAGATTGCGACCGGGGGAATGGAATCCGGGATCACGGTTACGCCGAAAGCAGTACCGGCTCCGAAGAACTCACGCACCAGGCCGATGACGGTCAGAGCGATGGTGAACCCCAGCCCCATGCCGATGCCATCAAAAGCGGCCAGGTCCGGCGTGTGCTTGTTGGCATAAGCTTCCGCGCGGCCGAGGATGATGCAATTTACTACGATCAGCGGGATGTAGATGCCCAGAGAGTCATAAAGTCCCGGTGTATAGGCCTGCATCAGCAGGTCGACGACTGTCACGAGTGAAGCAGTGATGACAATATAGGCCGGCAGCCGCACCTGATCCGGGATGATGTTTCGCATCGCTGATATGATAATATTCGAAAAAATCAGAACGATCATGGTGGAGACTCCCATGCCGAGACCGTTGATGGCGGAGGTGGTCACTGCGAGGGTGGGGCACATACCAAGCATCAGGACCAGGCAGGGGTTTTCCTTTACCACGCCGTTATAAATCCGTTCCAGATATTGGTTCATAATTCTTCTCCTCCTATCCAATATATGTTGCGAAAAACGCCAGAGCGGTATTGACTGCGTTGACTACAGCGCCGGAAGAGGTGGACGCGCCGGATACGGTGTCGATTTCGTTTTCTTCCGTAGAATCGCCAGATTTGTTGAGGACAAACGCATCTGTATTGACGCCTTCGAACTGTCCCTTAAATGCGTCTTCGTCTACACGCATGCCCATGCCGGCGGTTTCGTTCAGGGTCGTAAAGGCGAGCTTTATGACCGTGCCGTCTGTGGTAAGTCCGACGGAGAGTGTAATGTCGCCGTCATAGCCGTCGCCGCTGGTGACGCTGATCACATAGCCTGCGATTTCACCGCTTTCGTCATAGCCGACGACGACAGTGTTCACATAGGTCTTGCCGAAGGAGGAGTCGTAGATGTCTTCGCCGAGCGCTTCGACCGCCGCGTCCAGATCATCGTCCGTCTTAAAGGAAACTGCGTCCGGGCAGACCTCCTGATAGGAAGCGAGGTTGTCTGCCAGCTCCTGTTCTTCGATCTTGGTCTTGGTCATCGCGTACACGCCGCTCAAAGCCAGGCCCGCGACCAGAGTGATCACAGTCAGATTGACAGCAGCCTTCGGGAATTCACGCTCCTTGTATTCGCCGTCTTTGTAGCCCAGCGGCTTCGGGATCGGCAGCTTGTCGATAAACGGAACCAGCATATTTGAGATAATGATGGCGTAGCTGAAGGAGTCCGCGGAGGAACCGTATACACGGAACAGTGCACCGAGAATACCGACGATTGCTCCATAGAGGATATGCCCTCGTGAAGTCACGGGACTGGTCACCGGGTCGGTCGCCATAAAGAAGGCGCCCATCAGAAGACCGCCGCCGCAGATCTGTGCGATCAGATACGCCGGTGCAAATCCGCCTTCACCGAAGATCCCCATGAACAGGGTAAATGCCACAATGCACGAAACCGGAATTTCCAGTGTAATGCCTCCGGCTGCCCACAAGTAGAGACCGCCGATCAGCAGAGCCAGTGCAGAACCGCCGATTACACCGTTTGTGGTACCCAGATAGATTTTGGCTACATTCACTGTATCCCCGGCATTTAAGGCTGCCAGAGGAGTCGCGGAGCTCACACCGTCTACGCTGAAATTGGTCATGGCAGTGCCGAAGGAAATCAGCAGGAAGCAGCGCGCGGTCAGCGCCGGGTTCAGAAAGTTCTTGCCCAGTCCGCCGAAGAAGCATTTTACTACCAGGATGGCAAATGCGCTGCCGAGGATCGGCAGATAAAGAGGCGCTTCCGGCGGAAGAGAAAGCGCCAGCAGAAGACCGGTCACCACCGCGCTGCCGTCCTTCACTGTATTTTTCTTATGCGCGTTAACATCATACAGATATTCGGAATGAACTGCCGCCAGCACCGACAGCAGGATTACCAGAAACG
>JAJQFO010000028.1 GCA_021201095.1 Lachnospiraceae bacterium | reverse complement strand
CAATGCTGGAAGTAAAGGACCTCGAGGTCTATTATGGCGTGATTCAGGCGATCAAAGGGATCTCTTTTGAGGTCAACGAAGGGGAAATCATCGCTCTGATCGGCGCGAACGGCGCGGGAAAGACCACTACGCTGCACACGATCACCGGCCTGATCACGCCAAAGCAGGGCAGCGTGATTTTTGAAGGGAAAAATATTACCAGGGTACCCGCGCACAAAATTGTCCGGATGGGCATCGCCCACGTACCGGAAGGCCGGCGTGTATTCGCAGAGCTGACCGTCTATCAGAATCTGAAAATGGGCGCTTATACCCGCAAGGACAAGGCTGAGATAGAAGAGACCCTGCAGAATGTCTACAAGCGTTTCCCCCGCCTGGAGGAGCGCAAAAATCAGATGGCCGGAACTCTCTCCGGCGGCGAGCAGCAGATGCTGGCGATGGGCCGCGCCCTGATGTCGCACCCGCGCATCATCGTCATGGACGAGCCGTCGATGGGACTTTCCCCGATCCTCGTCAATGAGATTTTTGATATCATCCAGAGCGTCAGCGCCAGCGGCACCACCGTGCTTCTGGTCGAGCAGAACGCGAAAAAGGCCCTCGCGATCGCCGACCGCGCCTACGTCCTGGAGACAGGCTCTATCGTGCAGGAAGGCCGCGCGGCTGACTTGATGGACGACGAGTCGATCAAGAAGGCGTATCTTGGAGAGTGATGTGACGAAGGGGGAAGCGGCGAAACCGTCTCAAACGCGCTGCGCGGAGCCGGATGAAAAACCGCTGTAAATGCGCTGCGCGGAGCCAGATGAGAGAAAGCACTGCATACGCAGCGCATAAAATCAAGTCAGGAAAGAAGCAGGAGGTGTATGTATGGAGCAGAACATCGTGATAACTATCGCCCGCCACTTTGGCAGCGGGGGAAAGACCATCGGACAGATGCTCGCAGAGGATCTGGGAATTCAGTGCTATGACAAGGAAGTCCTGCGCATGGCTTCTGAGGAGAGCGGTATTAACGAAGCCCTTTTTAATCAGAAGGACGAAAAGCTGAAGCGTCCGCAGATTTTTGAAAAGTCAAAGGGTGAATACAAGGGCCGCCTGATCTCGCCGGGGAGCGACGAATTCGTCAGCGACCACAATCTGTTTAACTATCAGGCAAAAATCATCCGCGACCTGGCTGAGCGTGAGTCCTGCGTGATCATCGGCCGCGCCGCCGACTATGTCCTGAAGGATTATCCGGGCGTGGTCAGCGTCTTTGTTCACGCGCCGAAAGCCTGGTGTGTCCGCCAGGCAATCGAGCGGAACGCCTGCCCCGAAAAGGACGTGGAAAAATTCATCGAGAAGACGGACAAAGCCCGCAGCGATTTTTACAACTACTATACCGGCAGCAAGTGGAACGACGCGAGAAATTACGACCTCTGCCTGAACAGCCAGCGCCTGGGATTTACCGGCGTGATGGAGGCGATCGAAGCCTATATCCGTGTCCGCTTCGGAAAGCTGCCGAATGAAAAAAGCGAATAATCGTGTTTGAAGGGGCCGTGCCGAAAGGTGCGGCTTTTTTTGCCGTTTGATATAGGAAATGCTGCTGTGATTTTCAAAAAAATGCTTTCAATAATTTTATTCAAATAATTTAATTCGTAAAAAAGAATATTGACATTTTTCTGAGGATAGGGTACTATAAAAAGTGTTTATGTGAATTTTTTAAAGAAAATCCTGAAAAAAATCTTGAAAGAAATCTCAACCGCCGCTGTGTCAGATGGCGGCTGTCCTTAGGCTTGTATATTATATCCTGGCATCTATCATAATTTCCGGAACGAAAATAATTTAACATGGCTGATGAGTGGAAAAGAATAGACCTGGCTTTAACCAAAAACGAAGCAAGGCAGGGCGAAGAGCGTCAAAGCGTGAAGGCGCCCGTTAGCAGCTATCTGGTGGCATGTGAGGAGGGCGAGCTCAGAGAATATCAGAAGCAGCTGCTTTTTGATGTGCTCGGTCCCATTTTCTTTGGCAAAAAGCAGGCCGCGAGCAAAGAAGAGCTTGCGGAATTGTTTCGCGCCAGATATGGGATAGACGTGCATGCAGACTTCTGTGAGGGAGACGATCACTTTGATGAATATTGCGAGGCGCAGGAGGCGATTGCCGAGGGCATGAGCATCTACGCAGGACAGATTGCCTTCGGAGACAGTGTGCTCGCTGAATTGGCCGGGGTGATCTGGGAGGATCTGGAGCGGCAGGACGGACGGCGGTTCCGCCGGATTAATACGATGCTGGAGGAATAAATGATTGAGGGTGGATTTGGTTTTTTATTTCACTATTGACACCAAATGCGATACCACATATAATGAGGCAGGAGGGATACCAGATGGCAAAATGGGATAAACTTTTGGCAAGGATATGTGCCTTGTCGAAAGACCTTCGGTTTGATGAGCTGCGTAAAGTGTTGGAAAGCTGCGGATATGAGATGCATCTTCCTAAGGGTGGCAGCAGCCACTATACTTTCCGAAAAACAGGCTGCCAACCGATTACAATACCAAAGCACGAACCAATCAAGAAGGTATATGTCGAGATGGTAAAACAGA
>JAJQFO010000005.1 GCA_021201095.1 Lachnospiraceae bacterium | reverse complement strand
GATAGATCAGACAGCAGCACGCAGCAATCCCTATCAGCCATTTCCCCGTCTGCCGGCGTTCTTCCGGTGTACCCATGAAAAAACGACCTCCCCTTCCGCTTAATCAATTTTAATTTTTTTTGAACAGGCAATTGCCAGAGCCCCTGGTCCAATATGACAGGAGACACTCAGGGACAGAGGATCAGTCATAATATCTCCTTTATGAGATGGAAAAGCCGCTTCCACTTCCCGCTTCCACGAATCGACTTCATCCGTATACATTCCTGTGTAGGCAATTTCAATATTGATATCCTCAGAATCCTTTCCGGCATGAAATCTGTCGCTGAAATCCTTGCTCATTGCATCTATCATGGTAGCGCGTGCACCTTTCTTTGTACGGCTCTTCGCATAGGAGTCCAGTTTTTCTCCCTGTATTTGCAGCACCGGTTTTATTCGGAGCAGCGACCCAAGAGCCGCAGCCGCCGACGTGACCCTTCCGCCTTTCTTCAGGTAATAGAGTGTCTCCAGTGTAATATAAATGCTGGAGTCATACTTACTTTCCATCAACCGTTTTCTTATCTCGGAAGCTGAAAAACCTTTTTCCACCATTTCTTTGGCATCCAGCACGGACTGTTTCTGGGTTACGGAAATCCGCTGATTATCTACAACAAATACGCGGCCTTTATAGTCCTCGGCCAACATCATCGCCGTACTGCAGCTGCTGCTCAACCCGCTTGACATCGGAATATGTACAATTTCATCATATTTTTCAAGCAGCCTGTCCCACAGATCTGACACATCCCCAATCATTGGCATGGATGTAGAAATCTCCACGTCTTCCTCGAGCTGATGATAAAACTCTTCCTGGGAAAGGCTTATGTCTTCGTAATACATTTCTCCATTGATATAGAAAGGCATCGGAAGTACAGATACCCCAATTTTTTGCGCCTCCATCTGGGTAATTCCGCTGTTACTGTCTGTAACAATTGCCACTCTGCTCATTTCTCTTATATTCTCCTTTTTAATCGGACACGAATGTTCTGCTTTGCCCGGGATGTACGATCAGCCAAACATCCATTTCGTATGCCGCAGCCGATAGTACGGTGTATTTTTCACGTTCGACATCAGGCGTGCAAGGTACACCCCTAACCGTGACACGATTGCCAGTCCGATCCGTCTTCTTCCATACTCTGTGCCAAATTTTTCTTTTATAATTTTTGCGGATTTGAAATCATAAAAATACAGGGTCGCTTTGTAAAATTCCTCCTGAAGATCCCAGGGCGACATATTTTTCGGTTGGAAGGTAACGTTCATCATGTCAAACTGTTCCCAGCTGCTGCCCAGCATACGGTGTTCACGCTGCATATCCTCATAGACCGGTGTCCCCGGATATGGTGTCAGAATTGCCGGCTGGAGCTGATAAGCATGGATATCCTTCGCAAACTTTACAGACCGGCGGATATCCTTTTTCTTATCATCATCCAGGCCAAGGACAATACTGGCGATCACACGGATTCCATGCTTTTCGCAGGCAGCTCCTGCTCTGCGTATATCTTCAATATTCTGACCTTTATGAATGGAGTTTAATGCCTTCTGATTCAGAGACTCAATGCCGATCAGCACACGCGTCAGATGTGCTTTCTGCAGCAAAGTCAGAAGTTCCTCGTCCTCCGCCATATCTGTACGTCCAAAGAAAAACGTCTCTTTAAACAGCAGTTTTTCCTTGATCATTCTCCGGCAAATCTCCTTTGCCCGTTCCTTATCCGCTGTAAAATTATCATCCTCAAAATTCATGTACCGAAAACCGCGTTTTTTATACATACGGATTTCATCCATCACGCTATCCACACTCCTCTGGCGGTAAGGGGCATACATCCTGGAAGTAGTGCAAAACGTGCAGCGGAACGGACAGCCACGAGTCGTAAGCACATTCGCGCTTTTGCACGGAGTCTTTAAAATATCGTAATCCGGGAACGGGACCTCATCCAGATTCTCGATCGGAATTCCCTGAATGATCTTTTCCGTTCGCCTCCCTTCAACGACATCCAGAATCACTTTTTCCCCTTCACCAGTGATCACATGATCCGCATGCTGCGCCGCTTCTTCAGGCATATAGGTCGCATGCATTCCTCCGATAATCACCTTCGCATGGCCTTCTTTGTGTACCCGGTCCGCCAGCTCATAACCCCTGGGTGCGGTTGATGTCATAATGGAAAAGCAGAAAACATCCGTTGTAGGGATCAGCTTTTTGTAGTCAACTCCAGCATTATATTCTTCGTACACCTCTACTTCGTGACCCGCGTCTTTCAGAATTCTTCCCAGAATCAATGGTCCTGTGATGGAATTTGACTGGCCGTAAATTTGCCCTCCAAATCGATATGCCGGAAACCTGCGGATCGCCGTAGTCGGTGTAACAAAAACAATCTTCACAATAAGACTTCCCTTCCGTGTAATATATATTTTATGTCAATTGCTGTGTATGCTATCCCAGAGCAAAATACATTTGATCGGTAAAATAATAGCTAAGCCCATGTGTTATTTGTTATACGGAAGATAGCACACCGTTTTCCACTCGTCAACATCAATACATTTTTTTAATATTTTTTACATTCATTTTATA
>JAJQFO010000353.1 GCA_021201095.1 Lachnospiraceae bacterium | reverse complement strand
GGAGCGGAAGCGGAGAACTTGCGTACTCGGAACCGATAAGTTAGCTCCAGAATCGTTGGATTCTGGAGCATTATGAGAAGCGGTATTCTTCTCATAATTTAAAAAGGATCAGCCAAGGGCAGACTTAATCGCCTCTACCGCGTCTCCGACAGAAACGATCGTCTCTGCCTTCTCATTTGGAATCTCGATGTCAAATTCTTCTTCAATCCCCATGATGATCTGGAAGACATCCAGCGAATCTGCGCCAAGATCATCTACAAACGTAGTCTCCGGCGTGATTTCGTCTGCGTCAACATTCAGTACCTCAGCGATGATTTTCTGTAATTTTTCGAATTCCATACACTTACACTCCTTTTTCATTATTTTCGATGAGATTTTCCCGGATGATCTCATTGATATTCTGTTTTTTAAATAGTTCGCACTGATAAATAGAGGTCTCCACTTCCCTCGCTTTGGAACTGCCATGGGTCTTTACGACCAGTCCATTTAAGCCAAGCAAGGGCGCTCCGCCGTACTCAGAACCGTCAAAGGACTTCAAGGTCTCCTTAAGGGAGGACTGGATCAGAGCGGCTCCAATCTTTGTCTTCAGGTTTTTCATCAGGCTTTGCTTTACCATACGGATAAGCGTAAAACCGACTCCCTCATAAAGCTTCAGAATGACATTGCCTACAAAAGCCTCGCAGACAATGACATCACAGACCCCTGAGGGGATATCTCTGGCTTCCACGCTGCCGATAAAGTTGATGCCGGGGCAGGCTTTCAGCAATGGAAAGGTCTCTTTGACCAATGCGTTGCCTTTTTCCTCCTCCGCGCCGATATTGACAATACCGACCCGGGGATTTTTTACGCCAAGGACCTGCTCCATATAAATGGAACCCATCTGCGCAAACTGAACCAGATGGGAGGCTCTGGCATCTACATTTGCTCCGCAGTCAATCAGCAGCGAAAACCCATCTGCAGTCGGAATGACCGGAGCAAGTGCCGGCCTCTCAATCCCCTTGATCCTGCCGATAATTGCCTGGCCGCCGACCAGCACAGCGCCGGAATTTCCCGCTGAAACAATCGCGTCCGCCTCGCCCTTTTTTACAAGGCGAAGCCCCACTACGAGAGAAGAATCCTTTTTGGTGCGAATGGCGTTCACCGGAGGCTCTGCCGTCTCTATCACTTCACTGCATTCGACAATGTCTACACGCTCCTTTGGATATGTGTAATTTGCCAGCTCGCGTTCTATCGCATCCTTCCGGCCGGTCAGGATCACATGGATATTCTCATGATCCAGTACCGCCTGCACCGCGCCCTTTACAAGCTCTCCAGGCGCATTGTCTCCGCCCATGGCATCGACTACAACACGAATCCTGTCGCTCATGGCTACCCTCCATTCACTATACTAGACATCATTGTAAAAAGCAACCATTCTTTTTAAATCGAAAACGAAAAAAGAACCGCCGCAAAACAATACCATGTTATGGCTTATTTTACGACGGCCCGGACAATCAAAACAGAAAAATCAGTCTTCCATTGCGATAATCTCTTTTTTATTGTACGTTCCACAGGCCTTGCACATTCTGTGCGGGAGCACCAGCTCGCCACATTTGCTGCACTTTACGAGATTGGGAGCGGACATTTTCCAGGTCGCCCTTCTTTTATCTCTTCTTGCCTTAGAGTGTTTGTTCTTCGGACAGATCGACATTCTTTCACACCTCCTTATACTTACTGAAAATATCAAGGATTTTCGCCATCCGCGGATCTGAGGGAGCGTCTGCACAATTGCATGGTCCATCATTCAGATCCTTGCCGCAGGCTGCACATAAGCCTTTGCAGTCTTCCCGGCAGAGAACTCTCTCCGGCCAGACAAGAAGCGCCTCGTCGTGAACCAGCTGATCCACGTCGAGGGTATATCCTTCAATATAATCATTATCTTGCAAATCAAGCTCCAGCTCCGGCTGTATATCCAGTCTGCGGCTGACGCTCTTCAGACAACGCGCACAGGGAAATTCCACATCCAACCCGATCCTGCCGGAAATCTGCAGCTTCTGCTCACCGGTATTCTCCACCTCAAGAGTCAGCGGACCTCCGCCAAGGATCTTAAAATCCCCGAATCGATAGGAGAGAACCTTCAGTTCCGGAAGAACCTCATACTGTTTCACTTTTCCGTCATCTAAGATCACTTCTGTCAAATCCAGCAAGATTTTGCCCTCCATGCACACTTAGAAGATTATAACTGTGTGATATTGATTTGTCAACATTTTTTTGTTGACTGTGTTGATACATTTCTGTGAATTTTTCCTCTTTTTTCGATTAATCAAACAGGATGCGGCTTATCGGCTCCTGCTCGCCCACGTGAGCCGGGTGTGAACTTACCTGCTCGGCCTTGCATATCAAAATCCGGTTGCGTGAGCGCGAAAACTACGCAGCCGGATTTTACCTCTCACGAAGCGATATATAAGACTGCCGATAATTATTTTACCAATGCCACGGTTTCTCTGCAGATCGCCAGCTCCTCGTTGGTCGGAATGACAGCCACCTTGACTTTGGAATCTGCAGTAGAGATCACATTGTCCTCTCCGCGCTTTTTGTTTGCTTCCGCATCAAGCGCGATCCCGAGGTAGCCAAGATAGCTCATGACCTTTTCGCGAACGATCGGCGCGTTCTCACCGATGCCGGCTGTAAATGCGATGGCGTCTACGCCATTCATGGCTGCTACATAGGAGCCTATGTATTTCGCAACGCGGTAGCTGAATACCTCGATCGCGTTCTCTGCCTTTTTGTTGCCCTCGTTCATAGCCTGCTCCAGATCGCGGAAATCGCTGGAGAGTCCGCCGGAAATGCCGTAGACACCAGACTTTTTATTCAGAACATTCATGATGCCGGCGATGTCCAGGTTTTCCTTCTTAGCGATGAATTCCATGATAGCCGGGTCAATGTCGCCGGAACGGGTACCCATCACCAGGCCCTCAAGCGGGGTCAGACCCATGGATGTATCTACACACTTGCCATTTAATACGGCGGAAATAGACGCGCCGTTGCCCAGATGCGCAACGATGATTTTGCTGTTTTCCAGATCCAGTCCGAGGAACTCAGCCGCATGCTTTGACACGAAGCTGTGGCTGGTGCCGTGGAAGCCATATCTTCTCACCTTATATTTCTCATAGTACTCGTACGGAAGTCCATACAGATAAGCCTTCTCCGGCATCGTCTGATGGAACGCGGTATCAAACACACCGACCATCGGCACGCCCGGCATCAGCTCCTTGCAGGCATTGATGCCGATCAGGTTCGCCGGGTTGTGGAGCGGAGCCAGGTCATTGCACTCTTCCACTGCTGCGAGCATCTCGTCCGTAATAATGGCGGAGCAGGCAAACTTCTCGCCGCCATGTACGACTCTGTGGCCAACTGCGTTGACTTCGGAAAGGCTTGCAATTGCGCCGGTCTTTTCATTTACAAGAGCATCCAGCACCATCTGGATGGCTTCCTTATGTGTCGGCATCGGAGCTTCCGTAATCTCCTTATCGCAGCCAGCCTTCTGATAGGTCAGTCTGCCGTCAATGCCGATTCTCTCGCAAAGTCCTTTCGCCAGTACCTGCTCAGAATCAGAATTGATGAGCTGATACTTCAGGGATGAGCTTCCGCAGTTAATTACCAGTACATTCATTTTACATATCCTCCGGTTTGTTTTTTTATCAGCGCTCATTTCTCGCTGATGGGAAACGATGTTTGTCGTTTTGCTTTCGGAGGGCAGAGTCCCCTCTGGGAAGATCTGTCACTTCCAAACGTTACTGGTAATTATAAACTAATTTTTTCCCATGTACAAGATGGAAAATGGCGATTTGCGAAGAAATAATGACAAATCGGGGAGTGTGTGATATGATTTCCCCGAGAGATTCTGATAATACAGGGCATCCCAGCGATACTAAAAGCACGGTAATACAGGAAGTACAGTAATGCAGAAATCAAAATCATAGAAGGGATATAAAACGGTCATGCGCACAGTCGGCATTATTGCAGAATACAACCCATTCCACACAGGGCATGAATATCATCTGAAAAAAGCGAAGGAGCTTACGGATGCGGACTATGCAGTGGTCGTGATGAGTCCGGACTTTGTACAGAGAGGGGAACCGGCTATTTTTGATAAATATACACGCACAGAAATGGCTCTGCGCTCCGGGGCGGATCTCGTCATTGAGCTGCCCGTCTGCTATGCTGCCGGAAGTGCGGAATATTTTGCGGAAGGTGCCGTGCGCATGCTGGACGCACTCGGTGTGGTTGACGCGCTGTGTTTTGGCGCGGAGCCGGACAGGGATGCCCTATCCGGGCAGACCACTATTTTCACCACAGAAAAGGAGCAGTGTTCTTTATTGCAGATGGCTGCGTCCCTCCTCCTTGAGGAGCCAGAGGAATTCCGGGAATCTCTGCAGGAAGGGCTCCGCAGCGGACTTCCCTTTCCGCAGGCCCGGCATCAGGCCCTGAGAGAATACTGTATCCGGCGCAGCCTGGCCGCGCCTGCTGCTCTTGATTCGATTCTCTCCTCCCCGAACAGCATCCTCGGTATCGAATACTGCAAAGCATTGCAAAAAATCAATTCCTCCATCTCACCGGTTCTCCTGACCCGAAGGGGAAGCCAATATTCTGATCGTTCCTTAAAAGGTGAATATTGCTCCGCCAGTGCGATCCGGCATGCAATCCGTACAGCGCCGAAGCCACTGAATGCGGATGCATTGCGGAAAGCTTTATCTTCCTATATCCCGGCAGGCTGTGCGGATCTTTTTGCCGCCGCGCTAACGGCTCCCGTTTTCGCGGATGATTTGCTGCCGGTGCTGGTGCAGAAGCTGATCTATACAGAGGTTGCTCACAGCTCACCGCCTGTCCGTTTTGATGAGATTCTGGATATTTCTCCGGATCTCTCCGAGAGAATCCGGAATCTTCGTTTTTCCTGTATCGGAAAAAGCTTTGATGAAACAGTAACCCTGCTGAAAACCCGGCAAGTCGCAGAAACCCATATCCGCCGGGCACTTCTGCATCTGATTCTGGATATTCGAAAAGCAGATATCCTCTCGTACCAGGAAAACGGAAGCCTCTTTTACGCGCATCTGCTGGGATTCCGCCATGAAGCTGCGCCGCTGCTGCATGAGATCAAAAAAAGAAGCGCACTGCCGCTTCTTTCCAAAGCAGCGCACGCTTCCAGATTACTGTCAGATGCCGGGCTTCACATGTGGAACCAGGATGCCGCTGCATCCCATCTGTACCGCAGTATCAAAACAGCAAAGCACGGAATTCCGTTTCGGACGGAATATGAAATCAGTCCGATTGTTTTTTGATACAAGGATAAAATCGCTTCGCGACACACTAATTTTTAAAGCTGTGGATCGGTGCCGGGATGCGTCCCTTTCTGCTGACAAACGCCTCACAGGAGAAGGAATTGACCGGCATAATCGGTGCATAGCCCAACAGGCCGCCAAATTCCACCATGTCGCCGACATCCTTGCCGATCACAGGAATCAGGCGGACAGCTGTCGTCTTCTGGTTCACCATGCCGATGGCCATTTCGTCGGCGATGATGCCGGAGATCGTGGACGCACTGGTGCTGCCCGGGATCGCAATCATGTCAAGTCCTACCGAGCAGACGCAGGTCATCGCCTCCAGCTTTTCCAGGGTCAGTGCCCCTGCCTGTACCGCATCGATCATGCCCTGATCCTCGCTGACCGGGATGAATGCGCCGCTTAAGCCGCCGACATAGGAGGACGCCATCACGCCGCCCTTCTTGACCTGATCGTTTAAAAGTGCCAGCGCGGCTGTCGTGCCGGGCGCTCCGGCATGCTCCAGACCAATCTCGCAGAGGATATCCGCCACGCTGTCACCGACCGCCGGCGTCGGCGCAAGAGAAAGATCAATAATGCCAAACGGAATGCCCAGGCGCCGGGACGCCTCCTGCGCCACCAGCTGTCCGACACGCGTCACCTTAAAAGCCGTCTTTTTAATGGTCTCGCAGAGGGTCTCAAAATCCGCGCCGCGCACCTCCTCCAGAGCGTGCTTGACAACGCCAGGACCGCTGACGCCGACATTGATCACCGCGTCGCCTTCTGTGACGCCGTGAAACGCGCCGGCCATAAAAGGATTGTCATCTGGTGCGTTGCAGAAAACAACCAGCTTGGCGCATCCGAGAGAATCCTGCTCCTTTGTAAGCGTGGCTGTCTGCAAAATCATCTCCCCGAGCAGCCGTACCGCATCCATATCTATGCCGCATTTGGTAGAACCCACATTGACGGAGCTGCATACGCGCTCTGTCTGGGAAAGTGCCTGCGGGATTGAACGGATCAGATACTCATCTGCCTGCGTCATTCCCTTGGAAACCAGGGCGGAATAACCTCCAAGGAAATTGACTCCTACCTCCTTGGCCGCACGGTCCAGTGTCCGCGCAATCGTGACAAAATCCTCAGACGAATGGCAGGCGCTGCCGCCCACCAGAGCGATCGGTGTCACGGAAATCCGCTTATTGACAATCGGAATCCCATACTCCCGCTCAATCTCAGCCCCTGTCGAAACAAGATCCTTTGCCACCGTCGTTATTTTCTGATAAATCGCTTCATTCAGTTTATCCAGATCATCGGTAATGCAGTCCAGCAGGCTGATACCCAGCGTGATGGTCCGCACATCCAGATTCTCCTGCGTGATCATTTTGTTTGTCTCACTGACTTCAAATATATTAATCATTGATCTTCCTCTGTATCGTCAGATTCTGTGCATCATGTTGAAAATATCCTCGTGCTGGCAGCGGATCGAAACGCCAATCTGCTCTCCGACTTTTTCCAGCTCTTCAGCGATCTGAGCGCTGCTTTTCGGGGACTGCGTCGCGTCCGTCACCATCATCATATTAAAATATCCCTGGACGATCGTCTGTGAGATATCCAGAATATTGACATTATTCTCGGCCAGATAGGTGCATACTCTGGCGATAATCCCGACTGTGTCTTTTCCTACTACTGTGATAATTGTCTTTTTCATCTGTTTTTCCTCTTGTGTGGTCCGCGCATACTCGCTGCAAATGTTGCCTGTAACGAGCGGCATCTACGCTTCGCTCCGGTCGGTGCTAAACGTGTGCCACTGGCACACAGCACCGCCAAATATCTGTGCAAGCTGTGCCATAAGGGGGATCGGCTTGCCGATGGATACCTTATGTCTCCAGCTACTTGGCTCGTTGCTTTGCGGGAATAAATCCGGTCCTTCTGTTCATACCGCAATCATCTCAGAAGGATGATCACGCTTCGCAATCTGAATCGGAAAGTCCGTGCCCTTAAACGGATTCTCCCCGGCGGTAATTTCCTCGCTGACCGTCATCAGAGCCAGCTCCTCCAGATTGTTTTCCTTGCTTAAATGTCCGAGCAGGACACTTTTCATATTGTCATGCAGGATTTCGCCAAGCAGCCGCCCTGCGTTGTCATTGGAAAGATGTCCCTTTAATCCCAGAATCCGCTGTTTCAGGAAATACGGATATTTGCCCACCTGCAGCATATGGATATCGTGGTTCGACTCAATCAGCACCGCATCCAGATTGCGCAGGTGGTCAATGATGTAATCATCATAATACCCCAGGTCTGTCGCGACTGCCACGCTCTTATCCTCGTGCGAGAGACGGTAAGCGACCGGCTGGGCGGCGTCATGGGAAACGCGAAAGGGAAGCACATCCAGATCACGGATGAAAAGATGTTCATCCGGCGTAATCTCGTGAATGAGAGTCTCATCCATCTCTCCCAGCATGTGTCCGGAAATCATTGCCTCCCGGGTGCCAGCAGAGCAGTAGATGGGCACCTCGTACTTTCTGGCGAGTACGCCGAGTCCCTTAATATGATCGGAATGCTCATGAGTGATTAAAATCGCGTCTAACTCCTCCGGTTTCCGGTCCAGCTCCTTCAGGCCTTCCGCCACTTTTTTTCCTGTGATGCCGGCATCAATCAGCACGCTGGTGTGATCTGTCCCGACAAAAATACAATTCCCGCTGCTGCCGCTCGCAATGCTGCAAAAATTCATGGGTGTTCATCCTTATGTATCGTAAATCCCTTGTCCGGCGGTATCTTTGCGCATTCAGAATGATCTGAATATAATATCGAAATACCGCCCCGTCAAAGGATTTTACGGTGTCATTTATCATTTGCTGCGATGAAAACGACCGTTGTCGTTTTCTGTGAAAGCTTGCCTGTTGCATCCTATCATAAAATATGGAGTCTGACAAGTGCATGTTTGCCGTCCAGCTATTTTCCAGCTATTTTTCTTACATCGCTTTTTCTTACATCCCTGGCTGCATTCGCGGCAGGTCACACCCTGCGCATATTTATAGTATCTCCCAAACCGCGGATGAGACATTTTTCCAAACTGCAGGTGAAACATGCACCCATCTGTCATGCCCGTGCAGCCTCATGAATGGATCCTTCAGTCAGCCATTCTGCCGTGTACCGGCGCAAAGAACCGTAACGCCTGATCAATCTGAACACAGGTATCGTTCAGATCCCCGCCGCTGTTGTCGATCACGACCGGACAGCGGCGGCGAAATTCTTCTTCGCTCATCTGGTTGAAAAAGATCTGGCGCACCTTTTCCCGCGAGTACCCGCGCGACTGCATCAGGCGTTCCTCTCTCGTCTGCTCATCTGCGTAAATATACCAGACCTCATCGCAGATCTCATCGTAATGATCCTCCAGCAGCAGGGCTGCTTCGATCACAAAGAGGACAAACGGATTTTCAGCGTTCTCCCGGCTTATTCTGTCAATCTCACTGCGGATTCTTTCTTTCACTGCCGGATGCACAATCTGATTCAGCCTGGTCATCTTTTCCCGGTCTGCGTAGACAATCGTCCCCAGCCTGCCGCGGTCTATCGTTCCGTCTTCCTTTAGAATTTCATCCCCGAAAGCAGCCACAATCCGCTCATAGCATGGCTCCCCGGGCTGCTGCACCTGGTGTCCGATCCGATCCGCTTCCAGAAGATACGCTCCATAGTGGTTTTTTAAATAAGAAAGAACCGTACTTTTCCCGGCTCCGACGCCGCCGGTGACACCAAGAATTCTGCACGTTCCGCCAGGGATGTCCGGGTTCCCGTATTCTACATCAATGATACCAGAGTTTCCGCCAGTGACACAAAAGCTCCCGCTTTCCCCTCCATTACCAGTAACACCAGATTGCCCGCATTTTTCACTGATGATGTCCAGGCTCCCGCTCTCACTTCGCCTCATACCAGTTTTCTCCATCGTGGACATCTACCTCCAGCTTCACGCGCAGATCCGCCGCGTTCTGCATTTCGCTCACCAGGATTTCGCGGACCTCCTCCAGCTCCTCCACAGCCGTCTCTACCAGCAGCTCATCGTGCACCTGAAGTATCAGCCTGGAGCGCAGGTTCCGGCTCTGCAGTGCGGTATTGACGCGGTTCATCGCGATTTTGATAATATCAGCGGCTGTCCCCTGGATCGGCGCATTCATCGCGACACGCTCTCCAAACGAACGCTGCATAAAATTGGAGGATTTCAGCTCCGGCATCGGACGGCGGCGGCCAAACAGGGTCACCACATAACCGTTTCGTTTTGCATCCTCGATGGACTGATCCTGAAACCGTTTGATACCGGGATAGGTTTTGAAGTATTGTTCGATATAAGCTTTCGCTTCCCGCTGCGTGATGCTCAGGTTCTGGCTGAGGCCAAAGGTACTGATGCCGTATACAATGCCGAAATTCACCGCTTTGGCATTGCGCCGCAGCTGCGGGGTGACCTCTTCCACCGGAACATGAAAGACCTTAGAAGCCGTAGCCGTATGGATGTCCTGTGCCTCCTGATAGGCCTGAATCAGATCCTCATCATTGGAAAAATGAGCCAGTACGCGCAGCTCGATCTGGGAATAGTCCGCGTCCAGAAAGACAAACCCATCATCCGGGACAAATACCTTGCGGATCAGCCTGCCAAGCTCCATGCGGATAGGAATGTTCTGCAGATTCGGATCCGTACTGCTGATGCGTCCGGTCGCCGTAATCGTCTGGTGAAACCTTCCATGGATACGGCCATCTTCTGAGATAAAGTTGGCCAGACCGTCCGCATAGGTCGATTTCAGCTTGGTCAGCTGGCGGTATTCCAGAATATCGGAAACAATCGGATAATCAGGCGCGAGCTTTTCCAGCACATCCGCGGCTGTGGAATATCCGCTCTTCGTCTTTTTCCCATGGGGAAGCTGCAGCTTTTCAAATAAAATCGTCCCCAGCTGCTTCGGGGAGTTGATATTAAAGGACTCTCCGGCCTGCTCGCAGATGGAGGCTTCCAGCTCTCCAATCCGTCCGGTCAGCTGCTCTCCATAAGCCTTCAGCTCGTCCGCCTTCACCCGGATGCCCGCCCGCTCCATGTCCGCAAGCGTATAGACCAGAGGCATTTCGATCTCATCAAACAGTTTTTTCATCCCCATGGAAGTGAGCCGCTCCTCCATTACCGGCTGTGCCCGGTAAAGAATCAGAGCCTGACGGCAGGCCCAGGAGGTAAATTCCTCCGGCTTTTCCTCCAGAGCCTCCTTAAGCTTTTTCTTCCCAAACAGCTCCGCGCGGGACGGGATGGAAGCATCCAGATATTCCTTCGCGATGTCCTGTGTGTCATAGCTGTCTTTGAGCGGATTCACCAGATAAGCCGCGATCGCGGCATCAAAAAGCCGGTCCCGGAGCGTCACCGGAATCGAAAAGGAAGCCAGCTGCTCCTTCAGATGCAGGGTAGCCGCATGCGGACACACTTCCAGAAGATTCAGCAGCTTTGTACAGAGGTGGTCTTTTATCAAAAACCCTCCGCTTTGAATAAAGAAGGATTCATCCGCAGACTGGCAAAGCGCAATGCCGGCAAAGGAATCCCCTTCCTCTATCAATGAAAATGCGATTCTGTCACCTTTCATACCGGAAAATACCGCTTCCGCCTCATCAAAATCGGTGATCAGATGAAACTGTTCGCTCGCCGCCTGGGACTCCTCTTCCACATGAAAACGGCCCAGCAGATTTTTAAACTCCAGCCGGCGGCAGAGCTGCAAGGCTTCCGCGGTATAGAGATTTCCCAGCTTTGCTTCTTCTTTGTCCAACACAAACGGGGCATTCAGGTCAATCGTGGCAAGCGTCTTGCTCATCTGCGCCAGGTCATAATGCTCCCGCAGGGCATTGCGTGCGCGCGGCGGCGTGATTTCTTCTATATGCGCATAGGCCTCCTCGATAGAGCCGAACTGTACAATGATTTTTGTGGCCGTCTTTTCCCCGATGCTCGGTACTCCAGGAATATTGTCCGACTGGTCACCCATCAGAGCCTTCACATCAATAAACTCTGTCGGCGTCACCTGATAGCGATCCTTTACATCCTTCGCATAATAATCCTCCACCTCTGTACCAGTGGCGCGAGTCTTGGGAATGCGGATCAGGATGTCGTCCGTGGCCAGCTGCAGCAGATCCCGGTCGCCGGATAAAATCGTCACAGAGAGTCCTTCCTTTTGCATTTGTCTTGATACCGTCCCCAGAATATCGTCCGCCTCGTATCCCTCCAGCTGCATGGTGGGGATCCCCATGGCCTGGAGCATTTCCTTCATCAGCGGCACCTGCTCATGCAGCTCCTGCGGCATCGGCTTCCGCGTGCCCTTGTATTCCTGATACATTTTATGACGGAAGGTCGGCGCCTTCAGGTCAAACGCCACTGCCGCATAGGAGGCCTGCTCCTCCTCAAATACCTTCAGAATAATATTTAAAAATCCATAGACTGCATTCGTGTGCAATCCCTCAGAGTTTGTCAGATCCGGCAGTCCGTAAAAAGCACGGTTCAAAATACTGTGTCCATCAATCAGTACAATTTTTTCTTTACCTTCTTTACTTTCTGACATCTTGTCTCCTTTCCTGGTTCTAAAACAGCAAATCAGCTGCTCCACCTTTGAGCATTTGATTATTTTGGCTTCGTCATCATTTCCGTCTCGATCTCAGACTCTATCTCCGTCTCCCCTGAGGTTTCACTCTCCAGTTCTTCCGTTATATGATCTCTCTGCCGCATATACATGCGCAAAATCGCTCGTTCAAATATCGTGTCACCGCTCAATCCCTGTTTCATACGAACTCCCATGAGCAGAGAAAACACCAGCAGCAGCTCAGCAAGCAAGATCAGAATAATATGGGAGGCCTTCGCAATTTTATGTCTGATAATGCTTCGCCTGGCGGAGCGAATCTCCTCATGCAGCATCTTTTTGAAATCATACTCGTGATGAGTTCCCTGATCCATAGCGTTCAGCGCGTGGTAAGCAATAAAATAGATATCCAGCTCGTCCATGCAGTCCTCACACGTCTCGATATGCGCAAGAAAAGCCTCCGTATCCTGCTCTGACAATTCTTTTTTTACAAACGGCACGACCATCCGCCTGGCCTCATTGCACTTCATCGCGCACCCTCTTCCCATGTCGCTCCACGCCAAAGTGTCCTATCACACTCGTTTTTTTCCTGCCCCGGTCAAGCCGGAACCACACTTTTGCCATTTTGTGTAAGAACTTGTTTTTAATCCCTAATACCCACACTTATATATTTCTGACAGCGGCATCTGGCTTCAGCTTCCTGTCGCAGAAGCATTCTTTCACATCCTGTTCTTTTTCTCTTTGGTAGAATAGCATAATCCGAAAAATTATTCAACGCTGATTCGATTTTTCACTGTACGTACAAGAAAAAATCTGGTAGACTACCAGTAATTAAAGAATCCGAGCTGTAAAGTGACATACGCGGCAAACACCGCCCACAGATGTAAATACGTTTCATTCCATACATTGCATACTTGGATGGAAAATATGCAGCCGCAATCTTATAAGCTTTAGATAATCTTGACTTCCCTAGTGACTTTATTAGCACCATGATTTATTAGCGCTAATA
>JAJQFO010000176.1 GCA_021201095.1 Lachnospiraceae bacterium | reverse complement strand
GTCTTAAAATACGCAAGATGTATGCATTGTTTTTCCAAATTTTACATTTTTCATAACAACAGAATAACTTTACACTTTTCTGTTTTGTATAATAATGTCACCGAAACAAATAAAAGAAGCGGCAGTAGCATCTAACTACTCCGCTTCTTTTATTTGCGCTCTTTACTTTTTACTTCCTACTCTCCAGCAGCCGCTTTACTGCCAGCCGCTGCTTTTGCCTGTCTGTGCCCGTTTCCCTGTCCCAATATTCATATTTCAGCTAAAAGCACACCTCGTCATAAAAGCTGCTGACCGCCGTCTGCCTTGAGCTGTCTATTTTAAACGCCATTAAAATATCAGTCAGCCCTGTACCAAAATATGCCAGCAGCTCTTTGATCTTCTTTTTATAAGTTCTGGCGTCTTCCTGATAACGGGCATAGCACAAAGCAAACAGCGTTAATTCCAGCAGTTCCTCAAAAGCTTTAACGTCGCCGCCTGTGGCTGCCGTCAGCACTGTTTGATACACCAGCTGCCGCACCTCGCTGCATTCGTGAAAAAACAAAATAAATTCATTCAGCGCTGTGCTGACCTGCGGCGGCACATAACTTGCAGCCAGCTCGCCGCACCGCACATAGGGCGCCAAAGCAGCACAGCTGCCGCTGCTAACGAAGGTCTGCCCCATAGCCAGCAAAATTTCCTCCGGCGTCAGCTGTAAACCGTTCAGTAAAGCACACGCTGCCCAGTCCTGCAGATGCCGGTAGATTTTCAGCCCCTGCCGCTGCTCACAGCCTGCTGCCAGCCCGTGCGGGCATTTCAATAAGCTTTCCATCAGTAGTCCGTCTCCTTTTCAATGATCCTGCGGGCCAGAAACTTGTACAGATTGACGATCGTCGTATGCTCGTAGCCGTATTTATCTTCTTCGTCAAAGGTGATCTTCACCAGCTCGATCAGGTTTTGGCGACAATAAGCAGTCAACTCCTTTTCCGCCTGTTCACGGTCGTTGATCTCGCCGTCCGATAACAGGAACAGCAACCGCCGCTTGCCTTTCAGCGCCTGTTCCTGCAGCAGCCTGACTGCCGGCAGCAGATTGGTCCCCCGCCCGACAGCGGCACGATCGAAGTCTGCTCCGCCTTATCGGTAAAGCTTTTGCGCACTTTGGCGCCGCCCTCGAAATCTATCACCAGCGTCCTGATGCCGTCAAAATTATTGACCGCCGCCAGAATCTCGACCAGCGCTTCGGCATATTCGCGTTCAAAGCGGTAGGTGCTGCCCGATACGTCGCGCAGGATCATGATATCGACCGAGACCTTGCGCCGCAGATAATACTGATAGACCTTGCTTTCCTCGGCTGTTTTGGAAGCCAGATAAGCTTCCCGCTGCTTTTTCAGATTCACGTCGCCGTCGTAAGCGTCAATGATCTTCATCGACGTAAAGCTCTGCTTAAAAATATATTCCAGTTCGCTGATCTCGCGCCTGTATTTGTGCACCGTATTCAAAAAGAACTGCGAAGTATCGCCGGCGCGGCTGACCATGCGCCCTGCCCCGGCCAGCTTGCCGACCTGGGTAGCGGCGTTTTGCATTTTCGCTTTCAGCTCACGGATATGTTCCTTCCGCACGACCTCGCATAATTCTTCGTCGCTGAGCATCTTCACCGCTGTCAGCGAACCTGCTGCTCCTGCCGCCTCTGCTGCCGCTTTTTCCGCCCACGCTTCCTCAGTAGTGTCGCCTGCCTGTAAGCCCTGCAGCCATCGGGTCAGCAGCCCCGTCACCACGATCACATTGCGCAGCTCCGTCCGCACCGCCGTCAGTGCCAGCGGCACCATAAAATCATAAAAACTGTTGTCAGCACGCCGCTCGATAATGCCATACTTCAAAAATGCCTGCAATTCAGCAAGCTGCTGCCGCCGCGGCATATATTTCGCCAGCCGCTCCAGCTCCGCATCCTGCGTCGTCAGATTGAACAGTGTCAGCAGCTTACCGAACTCGGGCAGCTCACGCGCCAGCTTATACTCGCAGAAAGTCTGAAACAAACTTTTATAGACGCAGCGGTATAAGCTGTCCTCCTGCAGCCGCGCCGTATGCCTGTACCCCTCCGCCCCTGCAAACAGCGCCGCCTTTTCGTAGCGCAGCGCGCTTAACTCATTGACGATAAAGCAATCGGTAAAACGCTCTAACATCAGCAGCTCGTGCAGCGCCGACTGCTCCCAGGCCTCCTGCAGCAGCTCACTGTTCAGCGACAGGATATAGCCGTCCTCACGGCTGCCGGTGCAGCAGCAAAACTGCCCCGCACTCCGTACCGACAACATTTTTATAGGCGTCAGCCTCCGCATAATATTCTATTTTGAATGTCAGCTCCGGGCATAATACCGCAAAATTTTCCATACCAGCCACCTCAAATGATCGAGGAATCAAGCTTCTCCTTCACCAGCTGCAAATCATAAAAGCCCAGATCCACATCCAGATAATACATAAAGCTCTGCAAAATGATCTCTTTAAAAATACCGCTCCCGATCGCGCTCACCGCCTGCTCAAGCTCTGTGATCCGCTTATCAGTCAGATCAGGCACGCTGGCCGCCTCACAGCCCAGGACCCGTTTTGCCAGATACCGTTTGACGCTCTCCACATTCCGGTCATCATAAAAATACGGATCGACTGCCGCCTGACGCCAGTCCGGGCGCCGCAGCAG
>JAJQFO010000221.1 GCA_021201095.1 Lachnospiraceae bacterium | reverse complement strand
GAATTCTGACCGTTTATGATATTGCGGGTGAAATGTTCAACGGTGCGCGCGCGGACGATGAGATTTCACAGAAACAGTTTCACTATTGCAACGGCTTCCTGCTGATTCTGGATCCGTTTTCTGAGGGGCGGCTGCGTGAATCACGTCTGGAAAACGGCGGTGATCCGGCGCATTACAGTGAAATGCCCCTCGATGGTGTGGTGACGAATTTTATCAATTATATGAGGCGGATCGGTCAGGAGCGGATGGGGGATAAATATGAAATCCCGGTTGCCGTACTGATCACAAAATCAGATGAGGAAGAAGTGCGGGAATTCTTAAGTGAGGATTCGGACAGTGAGACCTGCCGGGCGTTTCTGGAAAATGAGTGTTCCTCCAATGCTGTTTACCAGCTGGAGATGAATTTTTCCGTCATTCGTTATTTTCCTGTCAGCGCCATCGGTCATGTGTATGACGGAAGTGAGTTTGTGCCATGGGGAATCGAGGCTGTCATGAACTGGCTGCTGTCCATGGCGGACGGCGAGCTGGCTGCAGTCTGCAGGCTTTGACAAAAGTGCCGGGCGGTCCCGCCTCGCCAGAAGAAAGGATTGCTGTGTACTTGTAGTGGAAGGAGGAACGTGAAGATGGGCAAGGAAGACATGTTTTCAGACAGCCTGCGGTCTAAATTCGCGTCTTTGATTGATAACGAGGATAAAAAATCAGATCTTAAGAAAGAGATTTCCCGCGGGACAAAGGAACGGGCAGAAGAGCATATGCGGCCGGAAGGTTTCATACAGCCGGAGGGCTCACAAAGCGCAGAGCCGTCCGAGCAGGCGGGCAGTAGCAGACAGCCGGAGCGTTCGGAAGGGGCGGAGCAGCAGATACATCCGGAAAGGGGGATGCCTGTAAGTGCCGCAGCGCCTGAAAAAGGAATACCGGCCAGCCATTCTGCGGCAGATGCGCTGGAAAAAGAGATCCTTCCCATCGTCCGGGATCTGAATGCACAGATTACTGTGATCCGTAAGGAACCGGCAAAGAGCCGTCCCTCCGGCGCATCATCGCGTACGCCCCGCCGTGCAGCTGCGGTTTCTCATATAACTGCGCGGGTCGGAGAGAGGCAGGAACGGCTGAAGTCTCAATACCGTGCAGAGCGTACCATTACCTATACCATCCGCTGGAATGCAGAGCGCTCCGGGAGTGCCCCGGATTTTGGCGCGGCCCGCGCCGTTCTGGAGATTTCCTGTGCAGCGCCGAAGACACCAGAGCTGAGGCTTGTCTGCCGGGAGGACGGATTTATCCCGTTAAGCGAGGAGGATCCCGGGCTGATGATATTACATACCATCCGTCCTTTTGAAAAAGGATTTCCTCAGGGCAGGTACACCCTTCCGCTTACAGAGGAAATGCTGCAGGGGATCGATCCGGATACGCCGCTGCGTCTTTTCCTTGCAGAAGAGGACCTTGGAGAATATTTCATGCGGCCGAAGCGTGAGGAACCCTCCGAAAAATCCTCCGCCCGTTCGTTTATCAGTGGGTTCCGCTCCCTGCTTCCTGAGCCGATTATCTGTCCGAACTGTCTGGAAACCCTCAAAAGAAGAAACGTCATACGCGCCTGCCCGATCTGTAATACGCCTGCGCCGAATGCGCGGGGAGTCGTCCGCTGTGTCCGGGAGGGCTGCAATGGGTCGACGACAAAGCAAATCTGCGAGCTTTGCGGAGAGGATCTCCCGGACGGATTTCTGGAGTATGAAAAATATCTCCGCTTCAGCCTGATCGGCACGGTGGGCGCCGGCAAAACAAGCTTTCTGACCGCCATGCTGCATGAGCTGAAATATACGAGAAACATTCCCTGGGTCATTTCCCATATGAATGCGGCGACGGAGGCCAGTTTCCGGGAGAAGGATAACTTGATGTTCCGGGATAAGGTGACATTGGAAAATACGCCGCGAGGCTGGATTTCACCGCTTCTGTGGCAGATCCGCAACCGGGATAAGGCGACCGACCGCAAGGTGCCCACCTATTCCATGACGATTTTCGACGGAGCAGGTGAGGATTATGAGTCCATTGACCGAAGGAACGAGATCGACGCCAGAGTCAGCCGTTATATCAGCGGCTCAAAGGCGCTGGTGATCCTGATTGATCCGCTCGCTCTGCCCGGGGCGGCAAAAATGGTATCGCCCGAGCAGCGCAGCTGGTCAGCTACAAGCGACCATGAGGATGACGGACAGGTCTCCACCGATCTGGTCAACTCCCTTGCCGACTACATACGCAATTGCTGCGGCATCCGGCGCGGAGACCGGATCGACCGAGATGTCGCGGTTGTTTTCACTAAAATAGACCTGTTTGCGGATGAATTTCGCTGTGGTGTTACCATGCAGCCTGGCCCGCATCTGATGAAAAGAGGGTTTGATGTCGCAGATGCGGATGCCGTGGATGAGGAAGTCCGCAGCTGGCTCTACGAAATCGGAGAGCATGCATTTCTAAACGCGGTGGAGCTGAATTTTCGAAAAGACCGTCTGCGCTTTTTCGGTGTTTCAAGCTTTGGCAGGCCGCCCGTGGGGCAATACAGACTGGACGAGGATGTGACTCCGCACAGAGTGCTGGATCCGCTGGTCTGGATGCTTTACAAAGAGGGAATTGCACCTGAAGTATAATGAGGAGGATATTATGCTTAATCAGCTGATCTATACCAGATGCTATCCACACCGTGAGTTAAAGGATCACGGTCAGATCGATAAAAAAGATGGCTTCGGTGTTTTTTCATTCTCCGAAGAACTCATGGCGGATCCGGAATCTGTCCGTGCGGATCTTTTGCTGAAAAGTGTTTCAAAGCGCAGCGGCTCTAAAGAAAATTCCAGAGCTGGAATGTTTACTGTGTATGAGTATCTGAAGGTCGGACCGGACTGCTACGCGCTTGTACGCGAGGATACGCGTGCCCGCACAACGCAGGAGAACACAGCACGCCGTTCGGGAGCTTTTATCCGCCAGTGCTTCGTCGGAAAGCCGAAGGGCTTCCTATGTCAGTGGTTCGGGGCAGATGCCTGGGATGCGCACTTAAAATCGGAGGATGCCTATTATCTGGACAGGAACTCCGGAGAGGAGCCGCCCTGGCTTGACAGAATCCCGGATGAGCCGTCCGGCGGATATGTAGATTTTAATAAAATTCGGCAGTTCGTCAGCGACGGCCGCAGGGAGGCCCTGAGGGAGGGTCTCTGGTTTTTGCTGGGAGAATATGACCAGCCGGCCGAGAAAAGGCGGGTACTTCTGATCCGGGATACGCCGGAAAATGTGGAGCTTTGGGTGGCTGCATTTGCCTGTGCACTGCCGGTTTCTATGGCGGCAGAGTTCTCTTTCGTGACGAATCGGTCTAATCTGTCTGCGCAGCTGAATGGGGAACTGTTTTATTACACAGATGAGGCCGGACATTATTTCCCGGCGGGTGCTGGCAGCACTGCCTCACTGAAGCGGCACCCGTACTGCATGATCGTCGGATTTCATCCCCAGGATGAGTTTTGCTCCGGCCTTCAGACATCCGCTCCCGGCCGCTATGAGATGATTGACGGTACCGCAAAGAAAGCCTGCTTTTCCTCGGAAGGCGAGGCAGGCGGCGGTTTTTATGAGGCTGCGGACCATTACGACATGCGGCTTTATCAATTTTATGAGGAGGTTCTTTCACACCTGAATCTCCATTCCCCCGGAAGAGCCGTTGCCAGGGCCTTTGACGCCTGGGAGTATCTGTTTTGCTGCGAAAACGGAGCGGAAGACTGGACCTACGCGCACCTTTGCTCCAATGTAGTTGCTCTCTCTGATGCAGGTCTTTCCGCCAGGGATCCGCTTTGCGGTGAAATTCTTAAGGGATGCCTGCTTTCTTACCGGCAATTCATGGAGGAGGACGAGAAAAACGGATTCGCACTTCTGGAGCTTATGTGGAGAATCGCCGGGGCACAGGGTAGTCAGAAGGCAGTCAGTCTGTGCCTGTCGGAACGATTGATGGCGGAATGTGCGGATCTTGCCTGGGAAAAGGGTCGTCTGACGAAAACCTGGGAGGCTCTGAAGCATTCTGATATTTCTGAAATGATTCTGCCGTCCTTACAGGAGCTGTTCCGGCCGGATCACATAGACACATTAACCGTACAGATTGCACAGACAAATCCGGCAACGGCCGGTACGCTGCTGGATATGTTTATGGAGATGGCGAATGCGTCCGGCGGAGCATCAGCAGCAAATGCGGGAGCGGCTTCTTTTATAGCTGATCATGAAGCATATCGCCGGTTTTTATGCGCATCTCTTTTAGCGCTGCGTAAAGATTCCGCAGCACTTCGGAATGCATTTACGTGGCTTGAGAAAAATCCCGGATTGTTTGCCGCCATTCTGTTTCAGGCTTCTGCTTCTCTGGATGCTGCAGAAAGCTCCGGAAGCTCCGGCCAGGCATTTTCCAGAGAAATGGCTTCCTGGTGGGAAGAGGTGCTTGCCTTCTGCCAGAATGACATTGGCAGACTCTGTCATCTTTTGAGCCAGTCTGCAGAATATACTCCGCAGTTTGCCGGGCGCCTGCTGACCTGGCTGGTGCGGAAAAACGGGCGGTGTGAGAAGGCAGTGAGAGAAGAATATTGCCAGGCTGCCGCCAGAGATGGGATGAACGAAACAATGGGGGATTCCTTCTTTCTGGCCTGGCTTGATGTCATGACAGCAGCCGAGCTGCCGGAATTCATCCGCTGCGTGCAAGGCTGCCGGCTTCGTCTGGAGCTGCAGCTGTCTCTGTTTCAGAAGCTGGATGATCTTCTTATTCCCTGGCACAACGAAGGCGCACAGGGGCTGCGTTCCGTATTGCCAAGGACAGACCGCAGGGGAGCCGGCAGAATGGGATCTGCTTCCCCGGAAGCATATCGGGAAATGGGAAACTGGGCGGGACATCTTGACTGCACCTGTGTGAGTGCCTCCTTCTATGATTTCCGGGAAGCTATGAGGGACGCAAGGGATGCAGAAGAGGCCCTGCGCACGGCAGATTCCTTTTCAGCGGGGAATTATTCCATTGACAATTCCTTTCCGGAGAGCGAGTATTTCCGGACAATTGCCGAGAGTGCTGCCCGGTTTGCGGATCCGCATCTGCACCTTGTGATGGGCTGTCTGTTTCCCGCCATGAATCTCAATTCGCTGAAGGTATATGTGGAAGCCTATGTACAGGAGGCTTTTGCCTCCGTGAAAGCTTCCGCTGCCGCACAGGAGGTCGTTTCCCTCTGCGGTTCCTTTGTGCATAATTACCGCGCCTCCGGCAAAAGCGAGGCGTTCATTCAGGATGTACGGCATATTCTGGAGAGTACTCTGAAGATGTGGCTTACGAAGAATTATTCGCCGAAGCTGGAAGAAAAAATCCTGGGAACGGCAGATCTGACCCCTGAAGAAAGGGACTGGCTTGCCCGGGTTCTGAAAGACCTCTCTGCGGATTACCGGCCATCCGTAGGAGAACGTATAGTTAACAGACTTTTTAAAAAGAAAAAATGAGAGAGGACGCGGCTATGGAAACTGTACGTACAGACAATGTAAATCTGGAGGGGACGGTGCGGCTCGATGAATGGATCCGCACCTGGTACCGCTCCCATCCCGGAGAAAGGATGCCCATCGAAGAGGCTGACCGGCTTTTTGTATGGCTCTGCCAGCTTCTGCGCCGGGAATATGGGACTCTTTTATCCGGCAAAAATCCCGAAGATACCGCCGGAAGGCTCTCCTCAGAAAGCTTTCTGATGGATAGAATTCTCCCGGTCGGCTTTCAGAGCGCGACCGGATGTATGGATTATTGCCCGGCGGATGAGGTGACAGATGAAACGACGTATTTGTTTGGAATGGGGCTGATTCTCTACGAGCTGCTCACCGGAGATACTTATACAAATGCGTCCGGAAATCAGGTGGGTATTCCTTTTTTCTGGTCCATCCTGCAGGAACAGGCGAATGACGAATCGAGATCCTCGCTTCTGGACGCTTCGGATCTGCCTGCAGAATATGAAGCATTCGGAAACATCCTCTCCCTTCTGACGCAATATAGCCAGAGTGCGCGTCAGCGCTGTTTTCCTGGCGGAGCTCTTCCTGCATCCGATTATGAATGGGACGCGCTGGATGCGGAAAACGGTCTGGTGATCCGTCATACGCATGGGAAAATTTCCGGTCCCGATGATCAGCATGCGTTTCCGGCCGTCCTTTCAGAAAATGGAAAACAGTATCAGGCAGAAGAAGGACAGGAGACGGTCATTCATTATTCCTTCCTGAAAAAGCACTACCAGATCCGTTACCGGGAAATCATTTCGGTTTCCCCCGAGGATTGGGACGAGGGCGACCTTGGAATTCTCGTGGATGACGGCAATGGCGGGCGAATATTTGTTCCCCTGCTTTTGGGCGATGAGCCGGGCATCCGGCGCCGTCTGGCACCAGACCTTCCATCCGGGTATTCCAGCTGGAATGAGGTTCCATATCTGACTCTGACGATTATAAGACGGAAAAAGAGCTGCCGCACGGCTTCCTGCCCGCAGCAGCAGCCGGAGGCATTCCGTATTGAAAAACGGCTTGCGCTGGAGGTCAGAACCGTTCCGGGAGAACCGGTTGCTCCGCAGCTGGAGCTTTTTACAGATGGAACTGGCAAATTTAAAATCACATGTGATTGGGTGAGTGCAGATGGCGGAAAACTGGAATTCTCCGAGGCAGGAGATTAATTACAGTCATTATACAGCGGATACGACGCTTCTAGGGCCGTATCACAGAGGCGTTCTCTGGGTGCAGGGCTGCTGCTTTTCCTGCGAGGGCTGTATTGCGCAGAGCATGCACGGGAAGGGCGGCAGCTATGCTTCCTGCGAAGCCCTTGCCGCTTTTTTTCTTAAACAGCCCGGGATTGAAGGACTGACGATCAGCGGAGGAGAGCCTTTTTTGCAGGCGGAAGCCCTTTGGGCTATGATGGAAGCGATCCGATATGAAAAAAATCTCGGTCTGATTGTCTACTCCGGGATGTATCTGGAGGAAATCCAGAAGCTTGCAAAAAGACAGGAAGCGGCGCGCCGTTTTCTTTCGCAGATAGATCTGCTGATAGATGGCCGGTATGAGAAGGATCTGGACGATGGACGTATGGCGGTCGGATCTTCCAACCAGACGATCCATCTTCTGACAGACCGTTACCGGGATACGGCTAGGGATTATTATGGGGCCAAAGGGCGTAAGACGCAAATCTGCAGCTTCGGAAGCCGGCTGCAGATGATCGGCGTGCCTTCCGCAGGCTCTGCGGCGCTTTTCCGAAAGCTTACACGGGAGAAAGCCTGAGAAATACCGATACGAATCCGGAAAGGAAACAGCAAAAATTCGAAAATATATAACGATTCAGGACAGTACCTCGACTTGCTGCGAGGTAAGCAAAAAATATATGATATGTAAAGATACTGAACATTTACAAAAACAGATATCATGTAAAGCTACTGAATGTTTACAAAAGTATTAGAATAAATCAGAAAATACAAGAAAATCAGGAGGAGCAGCAGCATGAAGGTAGAGCTTCAAAGAGGACTGTCTTTGGATATTCCACTTTATTATGACATACTTGAAGGAAAGGCGAGCCTCGCATTTACCATCTGCGAGAATGCCGACGGCAGTGCGACAAGTACGATCACGGCCGGCGAGATTCTTGCGTGGCTTAAGGGCTATGGCAATCAACAATTTCCAGGGTCAGGCAGGACCTTCCTGATTTTGCACAAGAAATTTCAGGATGTTCAGTATATTTCTTTTTTGTATTCCGCTCAGGCGGCTGCCGGTGCATACGTCGACATCCAGATTTCATGGATGCCTGTGGGGATTACCAGACAGATTATGGGGGCCAGGGGCGCTGCTTCGGAAACATTGCCGATGACTGTTGGCCTTTCGGAAGAGGAGGCACGGGAAAAGGAGCTTCGCGTCCGGGTGCTGGAGCAGGATCTGAAGGAGAAGAGCCGCACTGCAGAGCAGATGGAAAAGGAATTAGCTGATACCAGAGGGAAGCTTAAGGAGAGCGAAGCAGCGACAGCAGAGTTAAAAACGCTGGTAGACCGGCAGGCGGAGGCCACCTTCCGGCTCGGCGGAGAGTACGAAAAGGAGCTTACCCGGATGCGCGCCACGCTCGGTGAAGATGGGGAAGGAATGAAAGCGCTTGCCGCGATGAAGGAGCGGAAGAAGGAGCTGCAAAAGCAGGCAGACCAGCTGACAGAAGAAACCCGGAAGCAAAAGGAGGAGCTGGAAAGCCTGGAACGCGCCAACGCCAGTCAGGAGCTGCTCCTGAAAAAGCAGAAGGAGGATTGCGCAAGGCTGGACGCAGTGAATGAAGAGAATCTGGAAAGAATCAGCCAGAACCGCAGCCGGCTTGCACAGGCGAAGGAAGTCCTGCAGTTTCTGGAGGAGCATTCTCTGGATGTAGAAAAGACGCTCCTGGACACAGAAAAGCTGCTGAAGGAGACCGAAGAAGCGATGCGGACCGCGATTACCAAAAAAGAAGATAAAGCCGAGGCAATCCGTCAGATGGCAGGCGGAGTTTAAAACAGTAGGAGGGCGATTAAGTGGCAGCGAGTACAATTTCCGGTCTGCAGCGGCAGCTGAATGAAGCCACAGGTAAGATAGAGTCTCTGTCGCGGCAGATGCAAAAGCAGCGGGAACAGATGGAGAAGGAGCAGAGCCGGAAGCTGGAAGCTCTGCGGCGTGAGATGAATGAAACCGTGAAGCAGAAGGGGGCCGAAGCGGAACAAAAGTATCAGAGGCTTCTGGAAGAATACCGCCGGGCTCTGGGAGGAGAGCTGGATGCCAGGACCAGCCAGATGCAGGCGGAATATGAGCTTCTCAAAGAACGGCTTGCCCAGGCGCAGAAGCAGTGGGAAGAAGCATCGGAACGCGTCGCTGGCGAGGTGCGCGCCCTTAAGGAGCATCAGGAGGCAAAGGATGAGGCTGCTCACGCTGATGCGGCGGAAAAGCTGGGGTTTCTTGAGGAAAAGCTCTCTCAGGTCCGGCGTCTGCCCTGCGAGGTTTTCCGCAGCGGGCGTCTGGGGATTATCGAGGATACGGTGCGCAGTGCAGTTTCCCTTTTACAGCGTGGGATGGCGGGCGCGGTGAGCGGCCTGGCTATGTCTGCTCTTTCAGATGCGCGGCGTCTGGAGCTGGAGGTCGAGGAAGGACTGGACGAGTGGAAAACAGCCTTTGAAGACTGGGAGAGAGCCACGGAAGAGGCCTGGCGGCTTCTGGAGGAGGAGGCTGCGCGGGCAGCCGGGATTCTGGAAGCGCCCACAGAACAAATCCCGGCAGGTAAGCACGACTGGGTCAAAGATATGGATTTCTGGTCCGGCGGCGAGCTGCGCAGAGCCATGCAGGAGCTTGCGCGGCATCGCGATGAAATCCGTGCAATACGCGAAAAAACAGTAGAGGGGTATCTTGCGGAAGGCAATCCGCTTTCTCTGGAGCAGCTTCGCCAGAAACGGGAGCAGGTCACAGACGAAATAGCCAGGCAGAGCTCGTCCTTTCTTTATTACCTGAATGCCTACAGAGCCTATCTGGACCGGCTCCTTCTGGGCGAAAAAGTAATCGATTACCTCGAGGATCAGGAGCTGACCTTTCTGTCAGCCGGATTTGCAGCTGCACTCTCTTCTGACCTGCCCGAAGAATGGAGGGAATGGCTGCTTTCCTGGGATCTGACGCCCCTTGAGGAGGAAGAGGATTGCCGCACGGTATACTGTATCTGCTTTACAGACGCAGAGGGAGACCTGCTGGCCGCGTCGATCCGTCCGGTAAGGGATGGCGGGCAGGTAAGCAACCGGATCCAGTACTGCGCAGAGATAAGCGGTTCCTTCGGAGGTGAAAAATTTGCCCGTGATCTGCTTGCCATCTTAAGGGCGGCCGGAGCAGAGGCCCTGCGGGAAACGGAAGCTGCCAGATTCTGTACAGCTTCGGAGGAACCTGAAGAAATCAGGCTTGCAGAGGAAGAGCCGTCGCCTTCCTTATGGTCGGAAGGGAAGACACGAAAAATGATTATTAATACTGTGCGACATGTCGCGAGAAGGGAGGATTTGTCATGAGTGGAGAAATTGGATTGCTGTTCGCATTGCCGCTGGCCCTGCCGCTGGCAGTCGGAGGTGCGGCAATTCACGCCGCAGGCATGGCCGGAAGCGCGGCCGTGCACGCGATCGGCGAATATGAACAGAAAAGACGGCAGGAAAGAGAGCTGATCCGTTCTACAGGAATCGGAAAAGAGGTGGACAGCTTCCGCACGTCCGCGAAGGAGCTGATGAAGGAACAGAAACGGCAGAATCAGGAGCTCTCCAGAGAATTTGAGGCTTCTGTCCAGAGGCAGCGGGAGGCATTTACCCTGGAGGCTGCCCGGATGCTGGAGGCTCCGGAGGAATTTGCCAGAGAGCTGAAAACCTCTGCTTCTGAAATGACGGCTCTGATGGATCAAAAACAGCGTGCTCTGCAGAAGGAATACCGCGATGCCATTGCCCGGACGCTTGTGACAGCGGAAGAGGAAAGCACCAGGCGCATGGGAGAGACGATGGATGAGATCGCGTCGCTTTATGCCGATGAAGCAGAAAAAGAAAAACGGATGGCGCAGGCTGCTTCAGAATATCTGGAGGAAGCACGGGATCTGCTGGAGGCGCTTACACGGGATTTCCATGGCGAAGCATATCTTGGCAGTGCGGTTGCTCTGCACAAGGTCGCGTATCAGGAGGCTGCAGATGCTTACAACCGTGAAAATTATGAAGGCTGTCTGACCGCCGCTGCCGCCCTGCTGGCCAAGATCAGGCATGATATTCTGAACGCGGATGAAAAGCATCAGGAATTTGAAAACTGGCAGAAAACTGCTTCCATCCTGATCGCGGAAAATCAGGCGATGATGGAGTCCATGCAGACGCTGACACCGGAGCTTTATCAGCTTTTGCAGGATTACTGCATCGAAAATGACGAAACCTTCTCTCTTACGGAAGACCTGATCGGTGTGGATCTTTCCGCCTTCTGGGGAATCACCGTGGAAGGACGCCCTCTGTTTGCGGTCATGATGCAGCAGCTTGCTGCTCTTTCCGAGAGGGTACTGTCTGCAGAAAACCCGCTGACCACCGAAGAGCTGAAGCAGATTGCGGAGGCGATGTCCGGCGAATGGAGGGTCCAGATCGCGCGGGGAATGAAAAAAGCAATGACACGGTTTAACAACGCTCTGCAAAGGGAATACCTGAGTCAGCGCATGATCACCGAGCTTGAGGAGATGGGCTATACATACCGTGATTACCGCTATCTGCGTACACTGCCTGACGGAAGCGTGGAAGCCTCCTCGGATGAAGATATCGACGCTCACCTTTGTATGACCTTCCTCGACGCCTACGGCGATGAAATTCTGATTGAGCTGTCCAATTCCGGCGACAGCGCCATTGATCTGCAGATTACCGATATGGCGGAGGAGGTTGACCCTGATGTCGACAAGAGCAGGAGCCGCGGGGAGATGGAGCAGGCCATCAGAGACATCGTTGCCGGGTCAGTGCCGGGAGAACGCCGCCCGATGGTCAGCGGCGGCTGCAAGGCCGGTACGGAACACCGGGTGGTCACCAATCCGGTAAACCGCAGGAAAAAACAGCTCGTAGAAGGACAATGAGATCATTTGCTGCCTGATGAAGGGAGAGAGTACCTATGAGAGAAGAGACTATTTTTGACTTTTACGAAAACCGGATTTTCCTGATTACCGGAGAAACGCAGGACTGGTATATCGGGAAAGATCTGGCAATGATAGATTTCGAGACATTTCTGGCAAAATATCTGCACGAAATTGGCTACAGATATGTCATATTCCGCGGCGGCAATGAGTACCGTATGAAATTTGTACTGGACGAGGAGAGCTCCAGATTCGCGTTTCCTCCAAAGCCGGGGACAGAGAGTGCGCGAAAGGACTCTGCCGAAACGGACGGGACATCCCATGTTCAGAATGCTTCTGCAGGGGGAAGCGCCCGGAGAAGAATGCCCGGGCAGCGCCGTCCGGGCAGACATTCGGCCGCCGCTCTTTCCGGTACGGATTCCGTAAGCAGCACAGGCTCTGCTTCTTCCGGTGCGGATTCTGAAAGCAACACTAGTTCTGTTCCTTCCAGTTCGGTTTCCGGAAGCAGCACAAGCTCGCTTCCTCTCAGCCCGGATTCTGGCAGAAACGACGCGGCATCTGCTGATCAGACGGCTATGTCCGGAGAAATGACTCCGGGCACAGGCGATAAAAACGTTCAGGAACAGGCACCTTATGTAGGTGGGAAGCACCCTGTCCTGCCGGTGAAAAAGGAGTCCGACGCCTGGAAACAGCTGGATTACAGGAACAGACGGCCGCTCTCACAAAATGTCCTCCTGCAGCAATTCAAAGAATACGTAAGCGATTCTATCCATAAAAACGCGGTCATTTTTACGGATCTGGACGCTTTCTTATCTTCTGACTATTATAAATCTTATATGGAGGTTCTCACACAGCTGGTCAATCAGCCTTCCAGGGATGAAAATATCGTCATTTTCATCGCTCATGGATATGACCTGAAAATGCTGGAGCAGGAATTTATCCGCCGCCCGGACTTTGCGCGTATGTTTGCGGAAATCGGCTCAGAAGAAGGAAGCGGGCTGCGGTTCAACTCAAAACGGGTGCTTCAGCTGGGACTGCCGGGCCAGGATGAGTTTGTGCGTCTCCTGGAGCATATGCGGATCGTCGGTGTGCGGGACCGCTCCGTAGCCGGTCTTCAGGATATCAAAGGGAGTATCGAAGATGTGAAGGCCCGGACACTGCGGCTGGACTATGATTTGAAGGATCTGGAAAAGCTGGCTTCTACACTGCGGTTTTACTGTTATGAGGAGGCACAGAAGGATTCAGATGGAGGACAGAAAAAACCGCTGCTTACTGTGGAGGCAAAGATAGCGAGATATATGCGCGATCAGCTGCCAGCGATGAAGCTGGGAATGCACACCAGCAAGGTTTCCTTCACCTTCGACAGTATCAATA
>JAJQFO010000172.1 GCA_021201095.1 Lachnospiraceae bacterium | reverse complement strand
GATCAGGGTCGATTATCCTGATGTTATTTTAAAGACCAAACGCGCTAAATATAAAGCGGCTGTCAATGAGATCGAGGAATGCCACAAGTCCGGACGTCCGGTGCTGGTTGGCACTACTTCCATCGCGCAGTCGGAAGAATTATCGGCGATGCTGAAACGGCGCGGGATCCCGCATAATGTTTTGAACGCCAAATATCATGAAAAAGAGGCGGAGATCATTTCCAGTGCAGGTCAATATGGTGCGGTTACCATTGCTACTAATATGGCCGGACGTGGTACTGATATCGTTTTGGGCGAAGGCGTACCAGAATTTGGCGGCCTGCATATCATCGGTACGGAAAGGCATGAAAGCCGCCGCATTGATAACCAGCTGCGCGGACGCTGCGCACGTCAGGGAGATCCAGGTTCTTCCAAGTTCTTCCTGTCGCTGGAAGATGATCTGATGCGTTTGTTCGGTTCTGATAATATTTCCAGTATCATGGATAAACTGGGTATGGAAGAAGACGAGCCGATCGAGCATAAGCTTGTTACCCGTTCTATCGAATCGGCGCAGAAGAAAGTGGAAGCGAGAAACTTTGCCATTCGTAAACAGGTTCTGGAATATGACGACGTTATGAATCAACAGCGCGAAGTTATTTATGCACAGCGTAAAAAAATCCTGCAGCAGGCCAATCTGCGTGATACTATCATGGATATGGTCCATAAAGTAGTAGACCGTACGATGGCGATGTACGCGCCGCCTGAGGTTTATTCGGAGGATTGGGATTTGCAGGCTCTGATCGCTTATGCTGAGGAGTTCTACGCTCCGGAAGGTTTGCTGCAGATCGATTATCTGCAGAATTTCAGCCGTGAAGAGCTGGAAGAATGTCTGCATAAGGTTGCCGATGAGCATTACGCAGAACGTGAAGATGCGATCACGCCTGAATTGATGCACGAACTGGAAAATCTGGTCATGCTCAAAGTAGTCGATAATCATTGGATGGAACATCTGGATTCGATGGATCTGCTGCGTGAAGGCGTGGGTCTGCGTACTTATGGACAGAAGGACCCTTTGGTTGAGTATAAATTTGAAGCCTATGATATGTTCCAGGCTATGATCGATGCGATCCAGGACGATGTGGTGCGTTATATTTACCGCGTAAATGTTGTAGCGCAGCCGAAGGTAGAAAACCGTCTGGAAAATGCTTCGACCAATAATCCCGGCGAAGGCGACGATGTCAGGAAGCAGCCGATTGTCAAAGGTGAAACGACAGGCCGGAATGATCTTTGCCCCTGCGGCAGCGGGAAAAAGTATAAAAACTGCTGCGGTCAGGATAAATAATGATCCGTGGAAATTTATAGTTGGGTAAATACAGTAAAGTTGGAGCGGTAAGTTTCAACTTTACTGGTGTTATTAAGAGAGGATGTGAAGTTAGTGCTGATTGAGGAATATAAACCTGAGATTGCCGCATTAAAACAGAAACTAGAGGAAATGAGGGGATCTCTTTGACGTAGTTGTCAAAGAGGACCGCATTGCTGAATTAGAACATAAAATGGGAGCTCCCGGCTTCTGGGATGAACCGGAGATGGCCCAGAAAACAGCTCAGGCTGTAACACAGTTAAAAGAAGAGGTTGAAACGTTCAGGTCTCTGGAGACCAGAGTGGATGACATGGAAGTGCTGTGCGATTTGGCAATGGAAGAGCAGGATGAAAGCCTGCTGCCGGAGCTGAAGGAACTGTTGGCAGCTGTTCGTGCTGATGTGGAGCATTTGGAACTTGGTATGCTGCTGAACGGCGAGTATGATGCGAATAATGCCATTCTTACCTTGCATGCCGGCGCTGGCGGAACCGAAGCGCAGGATTGGACTTCCATGCTGCTGCGTATGTTTTCCCGTTTTGCTGAACGCGAAGGCTATGAAGTGGAAATGCTTGATTATCTTCCCGGTGATGAAGCCGGTGTGAAAAGTGCTACACTGCAAATCAATGGGCATAATGCCTACGGTTATCTGCGCAGTGAAAAAGGCGTACATCGTCTGGTGCGGATTTCACCGTTCGATGCGAATGCCCGCCGTCATACTTCTTTTGCAGCGGTAGATGTTATGCCAGAGCTGGATGACAGCGTGGAGATCGACATCAATCCTGCCGATCTGAAGGTTGATACCTATCGTGCCAGCGGCGCCGGCGGTCAGCATGTCAATAAAACAAGCTCTGCCGTACGTATGACGCATCTGCCTACCGGTATCATCGTGCAGTGCCAGACCCAAAGGTCGCAGATCCAGAACCGGGAACGGTGCCTACAGCTTCTGCGCGCAAAGTTATATGAATATGAAAGGGCCAAGCAGGATGCTTTGAAGAACGATATTGCCGGTGACTATCAGGATATAGAATGGGGCAGTCAGATTCGTTCATATGTATTCCAGCCTTATAAACTGGTCAAAGATCACCGGACCAACGCCGAAACAGGTAATGTGCAGGCTGTCATGGACGGCGGTCTGGAAATGTTTGTCGAAGCGTATCTGCGCAGCCAGCAAAAGAAACTGTGATTGCTGAAAAAGAAATTTTGAATTAGGTGGAGATCAGCTGATGAAAAGCCGTTATAACCCGGTACTTGTTGCGATAATAGCTATAGGTCTGATAGTTTCGCTATGGTTGAACTATCAGCGTTATGAGATCGAGCAGCGCAATGATACTG
>JAJQFO010000222.1 GCA_021201095.1 Lachnospiraceae bacterium | reverse complement strand
ATTCATTTACACAAAGCGATGGATGGCAACAGAAAATGTTCGTGAAACAACCCTGAGTTTTTAATTTTAAGTATTGAGAAAATGATGCGATGCCGTTATAATTAAGCGGAAATGTGACCAGAAGAAATATGCGGCGCTTGCGCCGGGAAATTTCGATGGTCAACGGACAACGCAGTTGCGAGCAGGAAGGTGCCTGGTAAGAATGCAGGGGAATCCCCTGATTTTTTCTGCTGTTTTCATGAGCAGCCAGAACAGAAATAATCAGTAATGACCACTAAAAATGAGGAGGTATTGTATTATGTCAGAGAAAATCATGCCTGGAATGGGCGGCGAGCATTATGTTCCGTACGAGCAGCGTACCGGAGAGGAGTCTGTGGTGTATTTTACGCGGGATCTGTCTGCGGAAGGCCTGAAAAAAATTTATGAGAAAATCCAGTCACGTCTGACGGGAAAGGTAGCGATTAAGCTTCACACGGGCGAGCAGCACGGCCCGAATATCATCCCGCGCCCGTGGGTACGCCATTTGATTGACACCGACCTGCCTGAGGCGGCGATCGTGGAGACCAATACCTATTATGAGGGAGACCGTTACACCACGGATGTGCACCGGGAGACTTTGAAGGTCAATGGCTGGGACTTCTGTCCGGTGGATATTCTGGACGAGGACGGCACGGCCATGCTGCCGGTGAAGGATGGCAAATGGTTCACGGAAATGTCTGTGGGGAGGAATCTGCTGAATTATGATTCTCTGTTTGTGCTGACGCATTTTAAAGGGCATACGATGGGCGGCTTCGGCGGCTCTAATAAAAATATCGGCATTGGCTGCGCGGACGGCCGGGTTGGAAAGGCGATGATTCATACCGTCACGGGCTCGGATGATCTCTGGAGTATCAGCAAAGAGGAATTTATGGAGCGCATGACGGAGTCTGCGAAATCAGTGGTGGATCATTTTGGCAGCAAGATTGCTTTTGTGAATGTCATGCGGAATATGTCGGTCTCCTGTGACTGCGAGGGAGTTGAGGCGATGCCGGTTGTGACGCCGAATGTCGGAATTCTGGCATCGACGGACATTCTTGCGGTGGATCAGGCCTGCGTGGATCTGATCTATGCAATGAAGGAGCAGGATCACAAGGATTTGGTTGAGCGGATGGAAACCCGGCACGGACTCCGCCAGCTTTCCTATATGAAAGAGCTGCACATGGGAAATGACCGGTATCAGCTGCTTGACATCGACCACGAGGATGCTCCGATTCAGCTGTCTGAGGCGGTAAAGGATGTGGTGCCGTTTCAGAAAATCATGCCGTGACGAGTTTCATGAGCGATTTGGAGCATGCAAAAGTCAGAAAGTAAGAAGCTGAAAAAGCTGATATAAATGTAAGAGGAAGGAATCCAGAGAAAAATTGGAGATCGACAGAGTACAAAAAGAGATTGCTCCCCGGTTCGCTTTTGAGGGGCGGCCGGTGGAGTGCATTCCTTTTGGGAGCGGTCATATCAATGACACCTATCGGCTGACCTGTCAGTCGCAGGATGGAGAAATGCACTACATGCTCCAGCGGATGAATCATGGGGTATTTCAGGAACCGGCGGCGCTGATGGAAAATGTCAGCGGAGTCATTGCCTGGCTGCGAAAGAAGATTATTGCCTGCGGCGGCGACGAAAAGCGGGAAACGCTGAATCTGGTATACACCAGAGACGGAGAAGCTTTTATTCAGGATTCTGAGGGAGAGTACTGGCGGGCATTCCTTTTAATCGAACAGGCCCGCACCTATGACACGGTAGAAGACCCGGAGATTTTTTACCAGAGCGCGTTGGCGTTCGGCCGTTTTCAGAGGATGCTCGCAGACTATCCTGCCGCGACGCTGCATGAGACGATTCCGGATTTTCACAATACCGTGGATCGCCTGCGCAAATTTGAGACGGCCCTGAAGGCGGATGCATGCGGGCGTGCGGCAGAGGTGGCAGCGGAGACACAGTTTGTACTGGAGAGGCGTGATCTGGCGCATGCTCTCTGCGACAGGCTTTCGGATGGAAGCCTGCCGCTGCGGGTCACGCACAATGACACAAAGCTCAATAACGTGATGATCGACGATCAGACCGGGCAGGCGATCTGCGTGATTGATCTGGACACGGTTATGCCGGGACTTTCCGCGTACGACTTTGGCGACTCGATCCGTTTCGGCGCGAATACCGCCGCGGAGGATGAGCGGGATCTGCGCCTGGTTTCCTGCAGCCTGGAGCTCTTTGAACAGTATGTGAAGGGCTATCTGGAAGGCTGCGCGGGGGCGCTGACACCGGAAGAGCTGGATGCCCTGCCGCTGGGCGCGCTTGTGATGACATACGAGTGCGGGATGCGCTTCCTGACTGATTATCTGGAGGGAGACCATTATTTCAAAATCCACCGTGAGGGTCACAATCTGGACCGGGCTCGTTCACAGTTCGCTCTGCTGGCAGACATGGAGAAAAAACTGCCGCAGATGCAGGAAATTGTAGGAAAGTATCGGTAAAAATTGCCTTAATTCCGGTAAATATTCAGTAAATTCCATTGCTTTCACAAAAGAAAAGGTTATAATGAAATCCGTCTCTGGAAAATTTTCCGGGAGACGGATTTTTTATGCACACAGGCGCGATTGGAAATTAGCAGCTAAAGCTACTCGCGACCGGCGCAGCCGAGAAG
>JAJQFO010000239.1:1349-2686 GCA_021201095.1 Lachnospiraceae bacterium | reverse complement strand
CTCCAGTTTATTTCCATTGATCCGGAAAGCCTGGACACGTGGTTTCCCCGATCCGGTCAGGACGATGATATCATTTGTTGACAATGGCCTCCCAGTAAAGTCGGCAGCCCTGCCATTCTGAAGCAATTTTCTAAAATTACTCAGGGATAATGATCCAACTTCAGATGTCTTCCCCAGATAAACAAAATCATATTTCCCATTCTCATCCGGCTGATAGATTCCGAATAAGCCAGTACTGAGCCGCAAAAAACCATCTTCCTGGCCAATACCTGGACGGCGAGACAGTCTTTCACCAACACCAGGTGTTTCCTTATCGGGAGTTTGTCCAGCATTTACCATGACTTCTCTGCCAGAATCTTTTTCGGTCCTATTATAACGATTCTTCTTATCAGATTCCTCCTTCGCAGGAATCTCCCTGACTTCTGCCTGAGTTTTACTGCCAAGCCCTTCCCTTACTTCCGCACCAGAAATATGGCAGGAACCAAATTCTCTTTTTTCACCTACTGCATTTGGAAGATAACCAAACATATGATAGCTCTCCTCATCACGCAGCTCCACGATCAACGATTCCCCATCTTCTGAAAAACGACATTCGTTCTTCGGAAATTGCACATAAGTCCCGGAATTCTCGGTCGGGAATTCGATATAGAATGTTTTGCGGCCTGTCAGCCCTTCCATGTCCGCAACCCTTTCCCGTGGAATCACGATAATCGTGGCTTCCTCTGGCAATACTGTTTTGTCGTCCCTGTCCTTGCTGAACATTTTCGCGGTCTGTGCGATATGACGTTCCGCATCCGGATGCAGCTGCCGCTCCCGGATATAGCTGTTCCGTTGTTCTACGAAATCCGGCATCTCGACAAAGGAATTTCTGAAAAATCCGGATTGATCGATATACCAGGCCATCATTTTTCCGTCATGGTTTACAACCACCACATCGCTCATGGTCAATGACCGTCCCGGAAAGTCCGATGGTTTTAACTGTCCTGAGAACTTATTATAAAGGTCCTGTACGGATTTCACTTCCGAAAGCCTGCCGGAATAAACCAGGTCATAATCCGCACCATCCACCCGCAGCCCAAGCTTCTCTACATAAGCAAGATCATGTTCCTTATAAGACCACTCAGGAATATCATCGCTAAAACGGTAAATTGCAAAGCTTTCCGAATCGGAGCCAAGGAAACTTGTCTCCATGGAAAGTCTTTCACGCTCACCTGCCGGTACCAGGATACCTGTAGTCATAGCCTTGCTCTCTCCGGACAATTCTGCCTGGCGAAGATTTTGCGGCGCGAATCCCATCTCCAACGCCGATCCACTCATTTCATCCCTGATTACCCTGG
>JAJQFO010000239.1:0-1249 GCA_021201095.1 Lachnospiraceae bacterium | reverse complement strand
GCTCCATTCTTCATATTGACAACACGGTACATCCGTTCCCCATAAATCGCCGCACGATAGGCAGCTCCACCCCTTGTGGTTACCTGATATTGGTCTGAATTAGGAATGATCACCGTATGGATTCCGTCCGGCATCTCATACATAGCCCATTTTTCGTGCCGCTTCAATGGAGGTTTGGATACCCAGGAAATATTTCCCTGTTTTGCCACCTGTTCATCATGGCGGACAAGGTTATACTGCACCATTGGTGATGTAAGCGGCAGCTCTGTATAATTCCTGGCCAGTTCTCTGACCGGCTCCCGCCTCCTTCTCCAAGTGCTCAATGGCCACGCTGCCCGCGCAGTGCTTTCCTGCATCGTCAGATAGCCTGCCGTTTGCCGCACTCCGATCTGTTTCTGCTCCTGAATCACATCATTCGCAGACCGGGATAATTCCTGCATTTCCGGCGTTTCTCTCCCATTCCGGTCAACCCCGCTTCTGGCATAGTCCTCCGCGCTGATCGGACCAACTTTAACATCCCGATACTTCCCGGCATTATGATCGAGCAGGAATGCTTTAAATTTTGCCGAATCCGATGGGGAAATTACATACTGGGTGCGTCCGTCTCCGCCGCACAAATCCGGAAGCCGCGCGAAGAGTATCCCATGATCTTCCATTTCCTTCTCAATATGCTGCAGCAAGGCTTTGTCCTCCGTTGAAGCGTTGATGAACATAAAATCATCACCTTTAATATTCCGAAAACGGTTGAGCGTCGTCGCACCCTTCCATTTTGCCAGATAAATGGTGTTCATCAGCTTCAGGATCATCATCGTCAGCTGTGTTGTTATTTTACCGATCCAGTACGCACTTTTCCCTGTGACAATCACGATCTGACAGGCGTCCTGTACTTCGCTCATATGCTCTTCCCCCTTTGTTGCCGCGTTTTTGAAAAATGCCTTTCAGCAAAATCAGGATATTTTTTAAGTTTCTCCTCATAAGCCTCACTGACTTTCCGGCAGATGACATCATCAAACAGGTATCCACCTATATCAATCAGGCTGTGCCATTTCTCATCTTTGTCGCCTTTATAAGAAGGATAAAGCAGCCGGATTCCATATTCATTATCCGCTTTATAAATCTGGATATCCTTGATCGTAATGGCATTCTCATAGGTCAGCGCAGCATAGCCAAGCAGATCCTTTTTCACAAATATCGTTACAGAGACATCCAGATTCGGCGCATAATTGTCCCGGCATAATGCATCTTTGAT
>JAJQFO010000167.1 GCA_021201095.1 Lachnospiraceae bacterium | reverse complement strand
GAATATCGGGCATCAATCTTGCCTTAAAGAAAAATCGGCTGTGAATAGTAACATTAAAATCGGTATTTATGATCGATTTGCTGCGCAAACCGGAACACCTTTCGTGACTGCGCGAAAAAGAGGCTTTTTCAGGAAAATCATACAGTAATGAAAAATGGAATTCAGGTATTTTTTACTCCAGCGTACCAGTGCCGCTGACGATAAAGCCGATGTCAGAGAGCGTTCCTCCTGCGGCGATGGTCTCGTTGTAATCCTTTGGTGTGATGGTGAGTGTAGTTCCGTCCAGGGCATATTCGCCGTTCCAGCTATCCGACAGGGTAATGCTTCCGGCAAAGGTAAGATCTACAACCCAGCCGATCAATTCAGCGTCTGACGTATTTTCCAGAGTTACACTATACTGGTAGAAGGAGACGCCGTCGCTTTCCCACTGGTTGACTATCGCAGCGGTGCAGGATAGGCTGTCTGGAGAGCTGACGACGGATTCGGCGGAGCTGCCGTCCGAGCTGCCGCCGTTCCCTGAGGAATCCATAGCCGCATTATCTGAAGTAGCCGCAGTGGTATTGCTGCCATCTGCTGCATCTGCTGCCGCGCTGCCCGTGGTGTCTGCCGAAGTGCCGTTGCCGGCCGCTGCATTCGCCGCCACGTTGTCTGCGGCATCAGCAGAATCGCTGCTGTCGGTCGCTGTATCCTCTGCCGTAGTGCCTGTTCCATCGGTCGAAGCGCTGTCAGAATCTATGCTGCCCTCAGCCGTGTTGTCCGAGCCATCGGCAGATACACTGCCGGAGTCTGCACCTCCTGTCAGCATTTCATACAGCCACTTCCCGGAATCGGTGAGGTCGTCCGTGGTGAAGCCGCTGGTTTTTGTGCAGGTGCTTTTGATGATCGCTGAGCTTTCATCCCGGTTGGAAAAGCTCCACATGGCGCAGCTGATCTGGCGGTCGTCCAGCAGCTCCATCCAGGTGTTGGCCTGGCCGATGTCGAGTGTGCCGTTTCCGCTGGCGTCACTGATGCCGTATTCGGAGACAAAAATCGGAAGCCTGGCATCCATGGCCGCAACAAGCGTACTGCGCAGATAATCGGTGTGTGTGGCGGCATAGTAATGCAGCGTGTACATCAGGTTGTCATAGCCGGTGATGGGATCCGCGGCTGCCTGATCCACATACTGGGACCAGTTCGGTGTGCCGACGAGAATCACGGCATCGGAGTCATTGGCGCGGATAATCGGCAGGATTTCTGCCGCATAGGCTTTGATGTCCGCCCAGGTCACATTGCCGTTTGGCTCATTGCAGATTTCATACAGAATATTATTATGGTCTGCGAACTCTGCAGACATTTCCTCGAAAAAGGCTTTTGCTTCTTCCAGGTAGGTATTCGGGTTGCCGTCGGAGAGAATGTGCCAGTCGATGATGACATACATATCAAGCTCCGTGGCATATTCGACGCCGTTTCGGATCAGCGTTTTCAGATTTTCCTGGTCGCCGTCCGTGCAGTAGCCTCCGGACTCAGCTGTGTACATTGCCAGGCGGATCAGACTGACGTTCCACTCATTTTTCAGCTGCGCGAAACAGTCATAATTGATATATTCGGGGTACCAGGCCAGTCCCAGCGTGCTGACGCCCTTCAGCTGGACAGCATTTCCGTTTTCATCGGAAAGCTGAGTGCCGATGACCTGCAGCGCGCCGCAGGCGGACGGAGCCGGGATTGTGGAGACTTCTCCTGCAGTTGCGCTGACATCAGCCGTGCCGACGTTTTCCGTGTCCGGAGTTTCGGCAGAATCGGAAGCTTCCGATGAGGCCTCAGCAGAGGCCGGAATTTCGGAAGAAGCTTCCGTTTCGGATGCTTTTGCAAAAATGGATGTCCAAAGTCCGGCAGATAAGACCAGCCCCAGCGTCAGCATGACCAGGAGCGGCAAAGATGAGATGGTGTGTGACATAGTGCTTCCTCGCTTTCTTTTTTGGGTTTGTGCAGTCAGCCAGGGCGCTGCATTTTCTGCCTTATTTTAACAAGGATAGAGGAAGTTGTCACGTATTATTTAGCCAGTGACCGATTTTCGTTACACGTTACATACGCGTTACGCACCCTATTGCGGGATGCACAGAGCACGAGAAACGCATATTTTCCATTCGGAATACATAGACAAATCTTTGCACTTTATGCTACAATCATGATAATATGAAAGCCGCGCAACTGAAAATCGCTGCGCGATTGCATATCCCGCACAAAGTGCGGGATGCCCACGCCCCGCAATCGGAGATTGGGGGCAAAACCCGGCGAGGGGCGCGGTAGCGTTCTCGATTTTCTGCGAAAATCGGAACATTGCCTGCGTCCATACTCACAAGCGAGTATGGACATATGATAGCTTAATTCTGGATGATACGCTGGTGACAGCGATTGCTATAGCAACTCGGTGATTTATGAATTTATGAATTCCGTCTGTGAGGGCTTATGAAAAGAACATTTAACGCAACCGGACTTTGTACTCCGAAGAGAAATTATATGGTAGATATCAGCGACCGCGTAGAGCAGATTATCAACGAATATGTTTTACCTGGAAAGTATTTCACCATGAACCGGGCCAGACAGTATGGCAAAACAACGACACTGTATTTTCTGGAGGAAAGACTGAAGAAATGCTTTCTTGTGCTAAGCCTGAGCTTTGAAGCGGCAGATGAATACTTTGTATCCTCAGAAACCCTGGTAAGGGGAATCAGTATGGATATTGCAGACTGTCTGCGAAGACAGCAAGTAGATGAGAAACTGATCCGGGAATGGGAAAAACCTGTATATGAAAGCTTTTCCATGAGGGATTTTGGAGCAAGAATCACACAGCTTTGTAAAAGCTGTGGAAAAGAAGTGGTTCTGATCATTGATGAGGTAGATAAAAGCTCAGATAATCAGATTTTTTTATCATTTCTGGGACTTCTGCGTTCGAAGTACCTTGATCAGCTAAAGGGAAAGGATCAGACATTTTTGTCTGTGATTCTGGCTGGTGTTTATGATATTAAAAATCTGAAACAAAAGCTTCATCCAGGGGAAGAATCAAAATATAATTCACACTGGTATGTCCCGATTCGCGCAGCGAATCGAGGACGTAGGCCCGCCCTTCGCCGCAGGCGAACTATAATGGCGGGCTCTCCTTGGAACATAGCTGCTGATTTTGTGGTTGATATGAGTTTTTCCGCAAAAGATATCTCTTCGATGCTTCTACAGTATGAGATGGACTGGGATACCGGAATGGATGCGGACAACATCAGCCAGCTTCTGTATGATTATACTTCAGGTTATCCTTTCCTGGTGTCCAGACTGTGTCAGATTATGGCGCAGAATGTGACGGAAGCCAGTCCTAAAGAGGAACGGGCGAAGGCATGGAGTGCAGAAGCCTTTCAGGAGGCAGTGCGTGAATTTTTAAAAAAGTCGAATACTCTTTTTGATGACATGGTAAAAAAACTTGCGGATTATCCGAAGCTGAGGGAGATGATTTACAGCATCCTGTTTCAGGGCAGCCGTTATGCCTATGAACCGGATAACGAGCTCATTCGAGTGGGGGAAATGTTTGGGTTTTTGAAGGAAAGAGATGGAAAGGTATGCGTCTCCAACCGTATTTTTGAAATGAAGCTGTATAATCTGTTTCTTTCAGAAGAAGAGACGGATGTGAAAATGTTCACGGCTGCTGATACAGAAAAAAACCAGTTTATCCGTGGCGGACATCTTCAGATGGAGTTGGTTCTGCAAAAATTCTGCGAATATTTTGAAGATATTTATGGGGATGCGGATGACCGGTTTGTGGAAGATAATGGGAGACGGATTTTTCTGATTTTTCTGAAGCCGATCATTAATGGGAGCGGAAATTATTATATCGAAACCAGAACCAGAAATATGAAACGGACAGATGTCATTATTGATTATAAAGGCGTGCAAAATGTTTTAGAGATGAAGATCTGTGCGCCCGGCGCACTCTCCATCACAGCTTACGAGGATGGAAAGTGCATAGGGCAGGTTAGAACGCCGCGGTCAGCACGCGGAGAGAAAAGGTATGATTAATATCTCTTCATCCTACGACTTATCCGAAAGGGAAACTGGACGGGGAGTGCAGCATGTCGTTGCAAATGCAGATGCATAAGGTATAAAGCCATATAAAGCCTATATGCATGAGGGTGAAAGTTGAATGAGGGTGAAAGCTAGACTGCCTAAAGAGGAGTCAGAGCGTGGGAGAACAGCTTCCTACTCACGAAAATGGCTGATACGTGAGATGCCATGCTGTTCCTTCTCCAAATTTGGAGGAACAGGAAATACCCATGACAACGCAGCCGGGGGATACCGGAAAATGACGAAAACTCCACCCCACCATTCAAATGCTGATGTTCTACCTGTGCCACCGGGGATTGCCTAAACCCGAAAGGGCATGGTAACACAGCCTCCATAGTAGTCCGGAGAACCCTGAAATGACAGGGAATGCCGTAAACCGGATGCGGGAAAGCCGCTCACATGGCGAAGGGAGGCAGTCAGTCAGTTCAGTATGTAAAAGAGGAAGGTGCGTGAGGCATCATGAGAGAGCCGAATAGAGTACTGGACGAGTTAGCAAAGCAATCTCGTAAGGAAAACTATCATTACCAAAGACTGTACAGAAACCTGTACAACCCAGAGTTTTATTTACTGGCATACCAAAATATTTACTCCAACCAGGGAAGCCTTACCAAAGGTGCAGATGCCATCACAATTGATGGAATCAGCCAAACAAGGATAGAGCGCATAATTGAGTCGATCAAAGACCATAGCTACCAGCCAAAGGCAGCAAGAAGAAAGTACATAGCCAAGAAAAACAGTACCAAAAAGAGACCTCTGGGGATATCATCAGGGGATGACAAGCTGATACAGGAAATCGTCAAGATGATACTGGAAAGCATATACGAACCAATATTTGATGAACATTCGCATGGGTTTCGCCCGGAAAGAAGCTGCCATACGGCATTAATGCAGATCAAGAGCATATTCACCGGGACAAAGTGGTTCATAGAGGGAGATATTAAAGCATGTTTTGACAGCTTTGACCACCAGGTACTGATTGGGATACTGCGCAAGAGAATAAAAGACGAATCGTTTATTGAATTGATCTGGAAACTCTTAAAAGCAGGATACCTGGAAGAATGGGGTTATGTAAACAGTTATTCCGGCACGCCGCAAGGCTCAGGGTGTAGCCCAGTGCTTTGCAATATCTACCTGAATGAGCTGGATCGCTTCATAGCTGAGAAAGCAAAGCAGATAGATACGAGAGAAACAAACCCGAAAAAGACAAACCCTGAATACGGCAGATTATGCAGCCAGATAGCCAGAAGGCAGGAAAAGAACCGGCGAGAATGGGAAAATCTGGATGAGCCAACCAGACAGGAAAGACTGAAAGAAATCAGGAAACTCTCGAATCAGCAGCTGGAAATACAGCCTCAGGACGAAATAGGCGGCAAAAGAAAATGGATGGTTTATACTCGATACGCGGATGATTTTCTGATAGGAATCGGAGGGAGTAAGGAAGATGCCAGAAGAATAAAGCAGGAAATAGGGAACTACCTGAGCAGCGAGTTGCATCTGACATTGTCTATGGAAAAAACCGTAATAACGCACACTTCGGAAAGGGCAAAATTTCTGGGGTATGAAGTAACGGTAATGAGAGACAGGAACACCAAACGAGTCAGGCATGGCAAAAGAATGAGGCGGTGTCGGATATATAATGGGAAAGTCAGGCTATACGTGCCTCACGATAAGTGGGAGAACAAACTCAGGGAATACGGGGCGATCAAAACCGCAAAACATAAAGATGGAAGCGAGAAATGGAAAGCACAGGCGCGCAGACAGTATATCACTAAAACACCAGCAGAGATTGTGAGCAGATATAACTCGGAGATACGAGGGTTATATAATTACTACGCGATCGCCCATAATGCATCGGCATTGGGACAATTTGGAAGTTTGATGAAATACAGCATGCTAAAGACGCTTGCGGCTAAGTATCGTACTCATGTTAGCGTAATAAAAAAACGGTTCACGAAGGACGGAAATATAGTAGTGCCGTTCCGAACGAACAGTGGGGACAAAGAGATCGCATTCTATAATGGTGGATTCAAGAAGCAGAACTGGGCAAATAAACAGGTAAATGACGCACCTGTGACATTCGGAAAATATGGATATGAAAAAGAAGTCATCCGAAGATTCCGAAATAAGTACTGCGAGTTATGCGGCAAGCATGACATGAATATAGAAATCCACCAGATAAAGAAAATGTCCGAATTAACAGGGCAATGGCAGTGGGAAAGGGTAATGAAGAAACTCCGCAGGAAAACGCTAATGGTATGTCCTGCATGCCACGAAGCGATTCATAACGGGACAGCAGAGCTGGCTTATTGATTGATGGAGAGCCGTATGCGTTGTAAGGCGCCCGTACGGTTCGGGAAGGAGTTGGCTCCTAACGGGGCCAGCTTACTTCATGGCATGGCCAGGAATATAACCGGCGTGGGGAAGATCAGCTGCTGGAGTATATGGAATATTACCACCTGGATAAAGGATATTTGCTCAGTTTTTGTTTCAATAAGAAGAAACAGACTGGCCTTCATAATATACAGATTGGAGAAAAGGTATTGGTGGAGGCTGTAGTGTAATGTTTATCACTGTAAATGAGAATAGTTGATTAATAAATAAAAAAATCAGGAGGGACAAACACATGAAGGTTCTGATGTTAAATGGAAGTCCGCACAAAAACGGCAACACGGCGGTTGCCCTGCAGGAAATGGAAAAGGTTTTTCAGAAAGAGGGCGTTGAAACGGAAATCGTCCAGGCGGGTAATCAGGCAATCCGCGGCTGCATCGCCTGCGGTGCCTGCCGCGAGAAGGGGAAATGCGTGTTTGATGATCTGGTAAATGAGGTCGCACCGAAGTTTCAGGCCTGCGACGGACTTGTCGTGGCCAGCCCGGTTTATTATGCATCGGCAAATGGGACGCTTGTTTCCCTGCTGGACCGTCTCTTTTACAGCACAGGATTTGACAAACGCATGAAGGTCGGTGCGAGTGTGGCAGTAGCCCGGAGGGGCGGCACCAGCGCGACCTTTGATGAGCTGAATAAATATTTTACCATCAGCGGAATGCCGGTTGCTTCCAGCCAGTACTGGAATAGTGTCCATGGCAGACTTCCGGGAGAGGCTGTGCAGGATGAGGAAGGACTGCAGACCATGCGCACGCTGGCGCGAAATATGACCTTCCTGATGAAGAGCATCGCGCTGGGCAGGGAAGCCTATGGGCTGCCGGAAAAGGAGGCGCCGAAGTCTACGCATTTTATACGGTGAGAATGCAGCATCTCTATTGGAAATTGCAGCCAAAGATTGTGGATATAACCCGGCGAGGGAATATCCCGCACAAAGTGCGGGATGCCGCCCGGCGAGGAATATCCCGCACAGAGTGCGGGATGCCACCCGGCGAGGAATATCCCGCACAGAGTGCGGGATGCCACCCGGCGAGGGGAATATGGAAGCAAAAGCTGCGTAGAAAGGGGGAAACCAGTCATGAGCAGGGTTTTTAATGTAAATGGAACCTGCCGGCCTCAGAAGCATTATATGGTAGACTTGACTTCCAGATTGCAGGAAATCAAAAAAATGGTGGATGATGGGGAATATTTTGTGATGAATCGGGCGCGGCAGTTCGGAAAAACGACAACGCTGAATGCGCTGGCGGATTATCTGCAAACGGATTATGTGGTAGTGAGTCTGGATTTTCAGACAGTGGGGACCCTCTCGTTTCAGAATGAACAGACCTTTGTGGCTGCCTTTGCAGAGGAGCTTCTGGACAATGTCGAGGATTTTCCGGATGGGATTGAGGCACAGCTGCAGACATTTGCGGATGGAAGTGCTCAGATCAGTTCCTTTGGCGCGCTTTTCAGGGCTATTAGAGCCTGGTGTGGAAAATCGGACAAGGGTGTTGTTTTGATGATTGATGAAGTGGATTCCGCATCGAATAATCAGGTGTTTTTGGATTTCCTCGCGCTGCTGAGAGCATATTATTTAAAGCGTCCTAAGGTTCCGGCTTTTTGGTCTGTAATTCTGGCGGGCGTCTATGATATCAAAAATCTGAAACAAAAGCTTCATCCAGGGGAAGAATCAAAATATAATTCACCCTGGAACATAGCTGCTGATTTTGCAGTTGATATGAGTTTTTCCGCAAAAGATATCTCTTCGATGCTTCTACAGTATGAGATGGACTGGGATACCGGAATGGATGCGGACAACATCAGCCAGCTTCTGTATGATTATACTTCAGGTTATCCTTTCCTGGTGTCCAGACTGTGTCAGATTATGGCGCAGAATGTGACGGAAGCCAGTCCTAAAGAGGAACGGGCGAAGGCATGGAGTGCAGAAGCGTTTCAGGACGCGGTACGTGAGATTTTAAGAAAGACCAATACTCTTTTTGATGACATGGTAAAAAAACTGGCGGATTATCCGAAACTCAGGGAGATGATTTACAGCATCCTGTTTCAGGGCAGCCGTTATGCCTATGAGCCGGATAACGAGCTCATTCGAGTAGGAGAAATGTTTGGTTTTTTGAAGGAAAGGGACGGAAAGGTAAGTGTCTCCAACCGTATTTTTGAAATGAAGCTGTATAATCTGTTTCTTTCGGAAGAAGAGACGGATGTGAAAATGTTCACGACTGCTGATACAGAAAAAAGCCAGTTTATCCGTGGCGGACATCTTCAGATGGAGGTGGTTTTGCAAAAATTCTGCGAGTATTTTGAAGATATCTACGCGGATGCGGATGATCGGTTTGTGGAGGATAATGGGAGACGGATTTTCCTGATCTTTCTTAAGCCGATTATCAATGGGAGTGGAAATTATTATATCGAATCCAGGACCAGAAACATGAAACGGACAGACGTCATTATTGATTATAAAGGCGTGCAAAATGTTGTAGAGATGAAAATCTGGCATGGCCAGGAATATAACCGGCGTGGGGAAGATCAGCTGCTGGAGTATATGGAATATTACCACCTGGATAAAGGATATCTGCTTAGTTTTTGTTTCAATAAGAAGAAACAGACTGGCGTGAAACAGCTGCAGCTGGGAGACAAGGTGCTGGTGGAAGCTGTAGTGTGAGGTTTGCTATTGTAAATGGTATCAGTCGCTTAACAATTATAAAAGCCGGAAGCTTATGGACTTCCGGAAAAGGAGGCGTCGAAGTCTACGCATTTTATATAGGTAGAAAATCGGACAGGAGACGACGGAACATATGAACGAAGAGAGATATTTAGATCAGCTGGCCGCTGCGTATGTGCGCGGACACGCATTGCACACGGGGACCCCCAGTCTGCCGGAAACCTTGCTTTGCACACCGCCAGAGGAGCTTTCAGCAGAGCAGATAGAGCAGCTGATCGGGGCCGGGCAAAAGGCGGAGCTCAAGCTGTGCCGCTTTAAGGCTTCGCACAAGGATCTGCCGAGAGTTCGAAGCGTACTGGGATTCCTGAAGGGCATCTCCTTTGAGAGCCTGGTCGATGTGGGGAGCGGTCGCGGCGTGTTTTTGCTGCCGTTTCTGACAGAATTTCCGTGGGTTGCGGTTACCGCTGTAGATATACTGCCTTACCGGGTCGGTTTTCTAAAAAAAATCGCAGATGGCGGCATTCGCAATCTGAAGGCAATGGAGGCCAATATCTGTGAGCAGCCGCTGCCGGCGGACAGCGCGGACGTGGTGACCATGCTGGAAGTCCTGGAGCACATTCCGGATGTGGAAGCCGCTGTGATTTCCGCCGTAAGGATAGCCAGAAAGCATGTGGTGGTATCGGTGCCGTCCAAGCCGGACAATAACCCGGAGCACATCCATCTGCTTACTAAGGAAAAGCTGACCGCTCTTTTTTCGGAGGCCGGGTGTGAAAAACTGAATTTTTCCGGTGTGAACGGGCACCTGATTATGATTGCGACGGTTGGATGACGAATACGAAATACGCGAAATATTAGTATAATTGTAATTATGCAGGACAGTACTTCGCACTCGCTGCGAAGTACGTATGAAAACGTATATTTAACAGGGAAAGCCCCATCGCGAAGCGATTTTAAATGGGCTTTCCCCTTGTAACTGTGAAGGTACTGAACAGTTACGTATAATTGGTAATTATTCAGGACAGTACCTCGCGCATGCTGCGAGGTACGTATGAGAGTATGACAGCAGGAGAACGAGAATGGACACGGAACTCAAAAAATACCCTCGCACACCGCACCTGGAAGGCTCCCGCCTCCAGCCGGGGGATGAGGATTTATCACAGATTCCTTTTTCGGAAATCGCGGGAAGGCCGCTTGTCGTCGAGGAGAAGATTGACGGGGCGAATTCCGCGATTTCGTTTGATGAAAATGGGACTTTGCTTTTGCAGAGCCGCGGGCATTATCTGACGGGCGGCTACCGGGAGAGGCATTACAACCTGATGAAGCAGTGGGCCAGCATCCATCAGGCTCTTTTTTATCAGGTGCTGGGGCAGCGCTATATTATGTACGGAGAGTGGATGTATGCGAAGCACAGCGTTTTTTATGATGCGCTCCCGCATTATTTCATGGAGTTTGACATTTTTGACCGTGAGGAAGGCATCTTTCTGGACACGCCCGGACGCGCAGGGATTACAGAGAGGCTGCCGGTGCAGTCTGTGCCGGTGCTCGGGACGGGGAGGTTCAGGTCCCAGGAGGAGCTGCTGAAGCTGCTCGGCACTTCCCGCTATATCAGTGAGCAGCATCTGGAAAACCTGCGGGCGCAGGCTCAAAAGCTGGGGCTGGATGCGGAGCGCATCTTCCGGGAGACCGATTCTTCCCGGCTGATGGAAGGACTTTATATTAAGGTAGAAGAGGACGGCTGCGTCCGGCAGAGACTGAAATTTGTGAGGGCTTCTTTTTTGCAGACGGTGATGCTCTCAGAAACGCACTGGCTGGAGCGTCCGATCGTCCCCAATCTGGTGGCGGGGGATCTTAAGGGAATGCTGATGTGAGGAATCGATGATATTGACTGCAGCGAGACAGTTCGATGAAATGGCCATGGCGAGACAGACGGATTGATGAAAGGGCAGCGAGCAGCAGCTGACTTAATGAAAAGTGTACACCGAAAGACAGACGGATTGATAAAAAGACAGTAACGAGTGCCACTGGCGCTCAGTGCCCTTATGACTCCGGCTGCCTGGCTCGTTGCTTCGCGGGAATAAAGGAAGGACGCAGAAGAAGAATCGTACAGGAAAGGTGGGATCGTGTAATGAATGAAAACTGGAAAACCATCTGCAGCGGCATCCCTCAGCCTCCGGACTGGAGCATCGGCTGGGACTTTTTCTGGAAGACTCCGCTTGCCTCTTATCTGGATCAGATGGCAGAAACTCTGCAAAATCCTTTCTGGCATGCGGAGGGAGATGTTCTCACACATACGAAAATGGTGTGTGAGCAGCTGACCGGGGATCCCTTATTCCGGGAGCAGACGGCGGAAAAACGGCAGATCCTGTTTCTGGCCGCCTTGCTGCATGATATCGGGAAGATTCCCTGTACGAAGATGGAGGACGGTGTCTGGAAATCTCCGAACCACACGGTCGTCGGCGAGAAGATGGCCCGGGAGCTTCTGTGGAAGACGTTTTCCCTGGCCGGGACAACCGGGGAACAGCAAATACGCGAGTGTATCTGCACACTGATTCGCTTTCATTCGGTTCCTTCGCATGTGTGTGATCAGAAAAAGCCGGAGCTCCGGCTGTGGCAGATCGCGGCGCAGGGAGAACTGATTCCGGATTTTTCTCTGTCTCTGTTGTCGATCCTGGTTCATGCGGACCTCAAAGGCAGGATCAGCGAAACGTTGGAAGAATCGCTGGAAACGGTGGAGTTGTGCTTTTCCATGGCGGAGGAGGAGGGAATCCTGGATGGCCCGGGCTCTTTTCCGTCGGATGTGACCAGATACGCGTACCTTTCCGGGAAAAATGTCTGGAGAGGGCAGGAGCTTTATGACGACACCTGGGGCGAGGTGATTCTGATGGCCGGGCTGCCCGGCACCGGGAAGGATACCTGGGTGAAGGAGCATTGCACCGGGCTGCCGGTGATCTCACTGGATGAGATCCGCAGGGAATTGCATATTTCTCCGGATGACAATCAGGGACGCGTGATACAGGAGGCACGGGAGCAGGCGAAGAAGCTGCTGCGGGCGCATCAGCCCTTTGTGTGGAATGCGACAGATCTTTCTTCTATGATCCGCAGAAAACAACTGTTGCTCTTTGATGAATATCATGCAAGGACCCGGATCGTTTTTCTGGAGACCGGATGGGAGACGGGACTGGCGCGAAATGAAAAACGGGTACGCCAGGTGCCGGAGCGTGTAATTGCGCATATGCTGAAAAACCTGGAGCTGCCCCAGAGGCGCGAAGCCAGGACAGTCGAGTGGCATTGCGTATGAAAGATTGTGGATGTCCAGCGCCCTTCCGATAAGTTATATTATGCGAAGAAAACCGCTTCGCATAATCTCCAGAATCTGGCGATTCTGTCGTTAACTTATCGGGTGAGAGTACGCAAGCGTCCTCTCCTTCCGATAAGTTATATTATGCGAAGAAAAGCACTTCGTACCTGCTATGTAAATTTAAAGAAGAAAAGTAACTGTGAAGGTACGGAACAGTTACGAAAGAACAATCAGAAACACTCAGGATGATTCCCGGGTGTTTTTTTTCTATCTTACACAGATTTTACATTTCCTTTACACTCACCCGATATTGCACTTTATATAGATACGTTAAAATAATAACGTAAGAGATCAAAAAAAGAGAAAATGGATTTCTAAGGAGACATCAGAGTGGGTACGAAGGAGAATCAAGGATGAACGATACACTGGAAATTATATTTGGATTATTTGGCGGGCTTGCCATTTTTATCTATGGCATGAACCTGATGAGTGAGTGTCTGCAGAAAGCAGCCGGAGAGAGGATGAAGCAGATCCTGGGTCTGCTGACGAGAAACCGCCTGATGGGCGTGCTCGCGGGCGCGCTGGTGACGGCAGTGCTGCAGAGCAGCAGCGCCACGACGGTTATGGCGATCGGCTTTGTCAGTGCGGGGCTGATGTCCCTGCCGCAGGCAATTTCGATCATTTTCGGCGCGAACATCGGTACGACGATTACCGCGCAGATCATTGCTTTTAAAATTACCGATTACATTTATGTCTTTATTTTCGGCGGATTTATTGTCTCGGTTG
>JAJQFO010000211.1 GCA_021201095.1 Lachnospiraceae bacterium | reverse complement strand
GCAGCTCCAGCTTTCCTCTTTCGTCCCTTGCGATCGTCAGGCAGCTCCAGCTTTCTCGCTTCGAATAATCATTTTACTCAGATATCGCTTTATCTGTATCCGCATCAATAGCGTAAAAATCAAACGGGCTTGTCTCTGTGAATCCGCTCACACCGACCCGCATCACCGTCGTCTTGTTAAACAATCCGACATAGCCAAAGGCATTGTCATCAATCGCCATCTGGACAATCTCATTCGCCAGTTCCGCTCGGCGGTCGGTATCTGTCTCGTATTGCAGCTCATCGATCAGACTTTCACATTCCTCACTTTCAAAACCGCCGCAGTTTAAAGCCGCGCCGTCGCGCAAAGTGGAATCAATAAAGTAGTACGGGTCCCCCGCCTTATCCGAAATCATGCAGTACAGCGCTATGTCAAAATCCCCGCTGGCAATGTAGGTCGCGTCCGGATCTTCCTCTGCATAAAGCTCCACATTTACGCCGATATTTTTCAGCTGCTCCTGCATCAGAATCGCCAGTGTGTCCAGACTGCGGGAGGCGTAATAATACAGATTCAGTGAAAGCTCTTCGCCGTCTTTTTCATAAAAGCCGTTTTCATTCTGCACATATCCGTCTTCCTCCAGAAGCGCTTTTGCCGCGTCCGTATCCACCGCTGCTTTTTCCACCTGCCCATATGCAGTTGAGGAAGAGAACGGACCATCCGTCGCACTGACCGTGCCGTTCAGATAGGCGGCAATCGTCTCCGCATCCACTGTCAGATTGATCGCTGCCCTCACGTTGTCGCTCAGTGTGTTTTCATTCAGAATGTAAAACTGCAGACGCGTGGCCGGGATCACGGTCAGCTGGTAGGTGTCCGGATCCAGCGAATAAATCTCGACCGCCGCCGCGGTTACACTTGTATAGCAGTCCAGCTCACCCGACTGCATCGCCGCCAGCTTTGTATTGTCATCCTGCATATAATAGAACACCGCACCGTCCAGCTTTACCTCGCCGCCCCAGTAATTCTCATTTTTTGCCACCGTCACCGTACCCTCCGGCTCAAATGTATCGACCACAAACGGGCCCGTCGCGATCGGCGCATGGTCATAATCCGTCGTATTATCCAGATCCAGTATAGCAAGCTCCGGACTGGCGAGATCGTTCTGCATAGTCGGATAAACCGATGGGGTTGTGATCGTCAGCGTCTGCTCATCCACCGCTTCCATCTCATATTCCGCCAGATACGCAAAACGGGCATTCACCTCAGCCGCACGCTGCAGGTTGCGGATCACCATCTCTGCCGTCACCGGCTCTCCATTCGAGAACGCCGCGCCCTCCGCCAGCGTAATCGTCCAGGTCAGACCATCATCGCTTAAGGCCGCGTCCGACGCCAGCCACGGCTCCACTGAAGAATCATCCCCCATCTTGAACAGCGTTTCCGACAATCCATAAAGAGACGTCATCCATCCGTAATACTCCTTGTGCGGATCCAGGCTCGCATAGGAGAAATCCTCTGCCACATATAAAATCTTTTCTTCCGCGTCCGATGCCTCCGCAGCGGACGGAGCCAATATCCCTGTTCCGGCCAGACCCAAAACCAGACTGCCTGTCATAAGCATCGAAAGAAGTGCTGAACTAATCTTTTTCATGAATCGTTTCCTCTCGTCTGTCAGTTTTTCTATCATTTTTCTGATATTGCAGTTCCTACTGAAGCTTACTGTTTTTATTCCCGCGAAGCAACGAGCCAAGTAGCCAGAGCCATAAGGTATCCACCGGCAAGCCGGTCCCCCTTATGGCATACCATAAGGTATCCACCGGCAAGCCGGTCCCCCTTATGGCATAGCTTATCCGACTGCTCTATTATTTCACGCCCCGCAGCATAAACATCGGGCGGGAAGCGAAGTTCACCTTCTCCTCCTCATCCCAGACCCTCTCTCCGATCCGTTCATCTGTATAAATCAGCTTAAACCCGGCGCGGCGCATCATCTCGATATCTGTCTGCGGCCTTTTACAGCGGCTTAAAATCAGTCCGCGGGAGATTTCCTCCATTTTGTCGCTCTCCGAATAATCCTCATAATCCTTGATCTTTGCGTCCTTGACCCGTTTACGGTCTTCTTCGAAGGAGAGCGCTTTCTCCTCATCAAACAGGTAGCTGTACCAGCCAGCGTCGAAATTCAGCAGGACACCGCCCTTTTTCAACACCCGGTGCCATTCCCGGTAAGCCTTCCCCGGATGCTCCAGATTCCAGGTCAGATTGCGGGTGACAATCGCGTCAAATCCCGCATCTTCAAAGTCCAGATTCTGCGCATCCATCTGCAAAAACGTAATTTCTCCAGCCAGAGCTCCGGCATTCTTTTTCGCTTCTTCCAGCATGCTCCGGGTGTAGTCCACAGCGGTTACCTGATATCCTCTTTTCGCCAGACCAATCGCAAAAAAACCGGGACCCGTGCCAATATCCAGCACCCTGTTTCCCGGAACGCCTTTTAAATACTGCTCCAGCACATCCATCCATAGATGTTCATTTTCATGCTCCATCTCAAATCGCACGTTTTCCGAATAGCTTTTGGCGCGTTTTGTCCAATAATCTCTTATTTCCGGAAGCATGCTCCGGTCTTCATCGAGTAATGTCGCTCCCATATCGTTTCTGTCGCTCCTGTTATAGATTTTACACGCATTTGTACAGCACATGATTTGTGTCATCTGTTTCAACATGCGCTATTTCTTAATTTCGCACGTACTGGACGCACAAGATTCTCATAATCTGTGCCAGCATACGCTGTTTCCTATTTCTCACGTACTGACACGGCACATGATTTTCACAATCCGTATCAGCACACGCAGTCTCATAGTTTGTCTAAAATTTATCAGACGAAGGGAGTATAAAACGAATCCCCCCACTGCGCAAGCCCCGTGGGGGGATAAAAATTTACCCGTGCATCATTGCAGAAGGATTTCCTTTACCCGTCCGAATCCGCATTCGAAAGCTCATGCCGTATCATATAATGAAAATGCCGGAAAGCCAGCAAAAAATTCTTGCATTTAAGGAACGGTTATGTTAAGATATCCGATGTGCTGAAAAGCATTTGCCATTCATTACAGAATTGCCGCTGTGGCGGAATTGGCAGACGCACTTGACTCAAAATCAAGCGGGTAACACCGTGCCGGTTCGAGTCCGGCCAGCGGCACATAAAAAAAGTCCTTGTGTTTACAGGACTTTTTTTTACGTGCAAGGCAGCGAAAGAAATATTTCCGGCTGTCGCCGGACGCAGTAGGCGCAGAGCGTAAGGGGCAAGACCCCCTACTCGACTCCCTGCGAAACAACAAACCAACAGCAAAATTCAGCCCCGTTCCAGAAACGGCTGCGCAACCGTTCTGTTAAAAAAATCAATCAGCGGTCCCATGAAAAATGCTGTAATGATCGTCCCGACGCCGGCCACGGCTCCGATGCCGGAGAGGCTGCCGCCGGATAAGGCATACAGCGCGAGGCCTGCAGCGACACAAATGAGGTCGGTTGCGATGCGCACCCACCGGAACTGGCCTTTTTTCCAGGTTCCGGTGATGATCAGCGCGACCGCGTCATAGGTCGAGACTCCCAGATCCGCTGTGAAATAAAAAGCCGAGGCCAGGCACATGATCACGATACCTATAACCAGGCAAAGAATTCTGCCGGGAATGCCAAGGTCCGGCAGTACCTGCAGCAGAAGCTGGTGGGAATAATCCGCGATGTAGCCAACCAGAAACAGATTGATTACGGTGGCAAGTCCGATATAATGCCGGTCTGCCAGGAGTGCGAAAAGCAGTAAAACCGCGTTTGCCAGCACATAAAGTGTCCCGAAGGAAAGCGGGATGACCGAATTCAGGCCGGACATCAGTGCCTGAAAGGGGTCTACGCCAAAGGTTGCTCTTTTGAAAAATCCGACGCTGATCGCGGCGATAATCACACCCATAATGCACATGAGCAGTCTTCTGGGAAAGTTCTCGATCTTCATTTTCTACCTGTATTTACCGTATCTGCAATATCTTCTGTTTTTGTATCCTACCACACCATATCCTTCAATATATCGCAAAAATCGAAGGTCGCGAAGTAGTCTCTCGGCGTCTCGGCGCGGCGGATCAGCTGGGTCGTTCCGTCTGTCCTTAAGAGAACCTCTGCTGAACGGAGGCGTCCATTGTAGTTGTAGCCCATCGAGAAGCCGTGGGCTCCGGCGTCGTGGATTACCAGCAGGTCGCCCATGTCGATTTTGGGAAGCTTGCGGTCGATCGCGAATTTGTCGTTGTTCTCGCACAGGGAGCCGGTCACATCATATACATGGTCACAGGGCTCGTTTTCTTTGCCCATAACGGTGATGTGGTGGTAGGCACCATACATGGCCGGGCGCATCAGGTTGGCTGCGCAGGCGTCCACGCCGATGTATTCCTTGTGGGTATGCTTTTCATTGATTGCGCGGGTCACAAGGACGCCGTAGGGGCCCAGCATATAGCGGCCCAACTCCGTATAAAGCGCCACGTCGCCCATACCGGCCGGAACGAGCACTTCCTCATAGACCTTCTTTACACCGCGCGCGATTTTATAAATATCGTTTTTCTCCTGATCCGGGCGGTAAGGGATGCCGATGCCGCCGGAAAGATTGATAAAGGTAATTTTTGCCCCTGTTGATTTGTGAAGCTTTACAGCCAGTTCAAAAAGCACCTTCGCGAGCAGCGGATAATAATCATTGGTCACGGTGTTGCTCGCCAGGAATGCGTGGATACCGAACTCCTCCACTCCCTTACTTTTCATGATACGGAAGGCCTCTTCGATCTGCTCGGTCGTCATGCCGTATTTCGCATCTCCGGGATTGTCCATGATGTCGTTGCTGATCTTAAAGAGTCCGCCAGGATTATAGCGGCAGGACATGGTCTTCGGGAGGCTGCCCAGCGTCTGCTCCACCTTTTCGATATGTGTGATATCATCCAGATTGATGATACCGCCCAGCTCAGCTGCCTTTTTGAATTCCTCTGTCGGCGTGTCGTTGGAGGAAAACATGATGTCATGCCCCTTGATGCCGATCGCTTCGGAGAGCATCAGCTCCGTCATAGAGGAGCAGTCAGTGCCACAGCCGTATTCATGCAGAATATTGATCAGAAATGGGTTGGGCGTTGCCTTGACCGCAAAATATTCTTTGTAGCCCTTATTCCAGGAAAATGCGTCATAGAGTTCTTTTACATTTGCCCGGATCCCGGCCTCGTCATAGAGGTGAAAAGGCGTTGGATACTGCTGTGTTATTGCCTCAAGCTGTTCTTTTGTCACAAATGTCTTTTTCATAAGTCCCTCTCCTCATTTTTCTCTTATTTCAACGGAGCGGCAGATAGATTTCCTCTCCGTGTTTCCCAATTTTCTCCCTGTTTTTCATAGCGTTTCTATAGTGCCGCAATTCCATATTTCAGCAGCTCATATTCAGTAGCTCCATACCGTGTTGGGAACTGAACCCCACGTGTTTTTCCTGCTCGATCACTGCAAAACGCATCCTGCAACACGCAATTCTGCTGCCACCATGATCCTGGTGCCACCTGCGGATCCTGATACCATGATTGTTTTGCTTCTACGAAAGCCCAAAAAACCAGTTCAGCCGGTGTTTGACATCCACCAGATTGTTATAAGCCAGCATCTGGTACTCATTCAGGATGTCGTCATAGGTATCGTCGGTATCCCACGCATAGAAGGTACCATCCGCATCCTGGTAAGCGTTGGCATTGATAATTGGCAGGATCTCCATCAGTTCGCTTAAGTAGATCTGATAATCCGTCAGCGGCACCCCGGCTGCTTCCAGTACCAGACCGGACAGATAATTGACGCTGATCCCCTCATAATAAGCGGACTCCAGGTCATAATTAGCCCAGATCACAAAGGGTACGCGGTAGCCCTGCTGAATTTCTTCAACCGTCTCCGGTTCGTCCACGCCGCAGATGCGGCGGATCTGGTTCGTAATATAGTCAGACGGCTGATGGTCGCCAAACATCACAATCACAGTCGGCTCGTCCTGCTCCTCGAAGTACTCCACCAGAGCCTGCAAAGCCTTGTCCGATTCATTCATCAGCGTCAGATATTTTTCCGTTGCCAGCACCTGTGTCGTCTTGTTCGTCACATCCGTCAGCTCTATGTACGCGTCAAAGCCCGGCGAGTCTTTACTGTAGCCGCTGTGGTTCTGCATGGTAACCTCAAAGACAAAGAGCCGGTCATCGTCCTCCTTTTCCTCATACTGCTCGATGATTTTGTCGAACGCAGAGCTGTCGCTGATATAGCCGCGCATCAGCGTAGGATTGACAAAATCCGTCTTATCCAGAAAATCATCAAATCCGAAATATTCGTAGACATCATCGCGGTCCCACCCGGAAGCATTATAAGGGTGAATCGCCAGCGTGTCATATCCGAGAGAGCCAAGATAAGAAGCCAGGGACGGCGTCTCGGACTTGATGTACTGCTGATAAGGGACGCTGCCTGCCGGCAAAAAACCCATTGTATTGCCCGTCAGAAACTCATATTCTGTGTTGGCGGTATTGCCGCCTTTTACGGAGACATAGAGTTCTCCGCCGATCGCCTCCTCCTGCAGGGATTTGAAGAACGGCATCACTTCCTCACTGGTCGCAAAATCGCCCCAGACCGAAAGGTCCGAAAACGCCTCATTCATAATAACGATGATATTGGGGTACTGTGTGACGTCGCCGCCATCTGAGACAGCAGCAGAAGCTGTATCGTCAGTTGTATCATCATCAACGGACTGTGAATCATCTGTCAGGCTGTCCGCCGCATCAGCCGCCGTATCATCATCAGAATCGTCCCCGGAATCCCCATCAGCGGATGCGTAAGCCTCTGCGATGGCCTCCACTGCACTCACCGAATAGCCGTCAGGCTCTTCCACATTCAGGAAACGCAGATTTCCCAGAAATGCGGCTGCGATACCATTGTTGCGGTAGAAAACATTGATCGTAAACAGGGTCGTATCCATCCCGAAAAAGCTCTGGACATTGCTGTTCTGAATGCAGGATACATACAGAACCATGCAGGCCGCAGCCACCGCTGTCAGCGGGATACGGATCGCTTTCCTTTTAAAGCAAACCCTGGACTTTGACGCAATCAGGATCATCCACACAAAGGCGATGACAGAAAAGCATCCCTTCCAGCTTAAAGTAAAGGAATAATTATCCGCGACGGAGACTGCTGTGCCCACGGAAAGAAAATCCCAGGGAACAATCGGCGTCCCTCTAAAACTCACGACAAAATAGTTGGCCAGTCCGAAAATCATCGGTACCAGCGTGGCCACCAGAAAGCCCCTCTTTACACTGCCAAAAAGAAAGGTCATCAATGCATACAGCACATAGAAAAACAGCAGATTCAGTATGAAAATCATGACCGTCAGGTCTGAAATCACATGCGTGTAATTCTCCAGAGCCACCAGCGCGGCGATGGGAATCACTACACCCATAACTGCACTGACGATCCTGCCATAGCTGACATTCATCAGAGAGAAAACAGCAGCGAGTACACAGAAGCAAAGGGCGAGCACTACATACCCCGCATTCACCCCTGCCTCCATCACCGCGAGAATCATAGCGACCAGAATCACTGCCGCCGGGATCACAGCCGAGATGATCCTCCGCGGGCAGATATCAAATATGCCATCCGCGGCCATTTCAGATCCTGATACACTGGTTTGAGCTACGGATTCTTTTTCCGGCTGACTGCTGGCATCGCCGTTTTTTTTGCCAGTATTTTTCCGGCTGCCGCTGCCCTCCATGTTCACAGGATTCGTTATTTCGCCGGAATTCTTCGTTTCTCCGGAATTCTCCGTTCCGCCAGTGTTCCCCGTATTGTCAATATTTCTCGTATCGTCAGCCGGTTTCCTGTTATCAGTTTTTTTTTGATTGCCCGTATTTCTTTTCTTACCAGACTTTTTTTTATTGCTCATTTCTTTTTTACTTCCTGTATTTCCTTCTCTGACCAATGATCCTTCCTGAATATGCCAGAAGCGATTGCCGCGTACGCGCAGGATCCTTTTTTATCGTCGCTTATGCTCGTGCGTAAACAGATGATCCTGGCAGTATTCATAATTTCCCTCGCATCTGGAACAGTAACGGAATACCAGATCATCTCCGTCCTTCTCTGTCCGCCCGCAGATCGCGCACTTGTGCCGTGTATCTCCTTTCCCAGGCTGCACCTTTTTCACCTTGCGCTTAAAATCATTACGCCGGTGAATCTCATGCGGATTGTAGCGGTGCAGGTTCCGCGTCATAAAGAAATAGATCACAAAGTTCAGCAGAGATGCTATAATCGCAATCCGCGTCGCCCAGCCGCCCTGGACCAGGGATATCAGCAGCATCGCTCCGTAAAAAATCCCAAGCCACTTCACTTTAATCGGGATAATAAACATCAGCAGTACCTGCATGTCAGGGTAGGTCGCCGCGAAAGCAAGGAACATGGACATGCAGACATAATAGGTACTGAAATAATAGAAGCCGTCAATACCTCCGATAAAGTAAAGCAGAAACGCACCCAGAATTGTAAAAATAATTCCTGAAAAAATATAGACATTAAACTGAAACGAGCCCCAGGTCTGCTCCAGAGTCCTGCCGATGGAAAAATAAAAGTACAAAGTAATAATGGTAAAAACATCCAGGCTGTACGGCGGAATAATCACCCAGGTAATCAGTCTCCAGACCTGCCCCTTAAGGATCATCGTCGGCGAAAGATACAGGTACGAGACCAGCGACGGCATCAAATACTCTATCAGGTATCCGGCCACATAGAGGGCGATCATGATGGCAGGCAGGTTGCGGATCGCGTATCTGCCATATTTTCTTTCCCATTTATTCAAAAAGTTCATATCATTCCTCTTCTCTTTCTCTCCAGATCAGATGTCTGCCGGCATTCCGCATAGCAGCCTGGTTGGCATCTGTCAAAACGAACGGTGTATCCTGAGCCGACAGCCGGAGGCTGTCAACGTTGCCATTATAGAATTGACGCTTCTTTTTGTCAATCAGGCTGCAGTGTTTCTTAACATTTTTTTCATAATCTGACGTCCGGATTTATATGGAAAAATCACAGTCAGGACAGGTCTTCACACTTGCTGCGAAGACCATATACGAACGTACGGTAAAATACCAGTCAGTCAAAGGGTCCTCAAAGGCGGTCATTCAGGCGCGCACAGCTTTGGGATACAGATCTGATCCCCCGGCTGCAGATCGTAAATACCTGTATGCGGATTAGCATAAATGATGGAAGAAACCTTCACATGATACATTTTCCCAATCAAATACAGCGTTTCCCCTTCCTCCACTGTATGAATGATACCATATTTGCTGCAGGCAGTCTGCATAAAACCATTCCTCCCGAAAGAACCCGATCCATCTATTAGCGAGCGGGGGTTCTTTTATTTTTCTTATTATCAGGGTATGCATGTCGGGCTGCAAGTGTTCCGGCCGTCTTCATACTTCGTGAGCTGCAATGGCTTTGACCGACTGTATTTTCGAGAGTCGCAATGATTCCGCCAAGATGTATTTTTCGCGTCTTACCGGATATTTGCCATTTTCCACTTGCCATCCGCTTCTGATTTGTACTATACTTACGTGGGTCTGGTGTCTAACCCATTCATATAACAGAGGCTTTTTGACGAAATATGCCAGCTTCAGAATTCCACTGTTTTTACAGGACGCCATTTAAATATTTAATAAGTATTTTCATTTATATTTTTTCATAAAAAATTCGATCATTTTAAAGGAGGAGCAGCCAAGATGGCAGGTTCTACATTTGGTACCATATTTCAAATCAGCACCTGGGGGGAGTCTCACGGAAAGGGGATCGGCGTCGTGATTGACGGCTGTCCGGCCGGGATTCCGCTCTCAGAGGAAGATATTCAGAAGCAGCTCGACCGACGAAAGCCCGGTCAGAGCAAATATACCACCGCCCGGGCGGAATCCGACCAGGTGGAAATCCTCTCCGGCACCTTCGAGGGACGGACCACCGGGACTCCGATTTCTCTGCTCGTGCGCAACCAGGATCAGCGCTCCAGGGATTATGGGACGATCGCACAGCTTTACCGCCCCGGCCACGCGGATTACACCTATGATAAAAAATATGGCATCCGCGATTACCGCGGGGGAGGGCGCTCTTCCGGACGCGAAACCATCGGACGGGTAGCTGCAGGCGCAGTCGCGCAAAAGCTCTTATCCGAGATCGGCATCTCTGTCAAAGCCTATGTAAGCGCCATCGGCCCTGTGAGCATCGACCGGGAGCAGATGGATCTGGACTACGCAGAGGAAAGTCCGGTACGGATGCCGGACCGGAATGCCGCACAGGAAGCACTCTCCTGGCTGGATCAATGCATTACGTCCCAGGACTCCAGCGGGGGAGCCGTAGAATGCATTGTAAATCGAGTGCCGGCGGGGCTTGGCGAGCCCTGCTTTGAGAAGCTGGACGCCAATCTGGCCAAAGCTCTGATGTCCATCGGTGCAGTCAAAGCGGTAGAAATCGGCGACGGCACCGCTGTGCAGAAAGCGAAAGGCTCCGAAAACAATGACCCCTGGGTTTGCGGAGAGGATGGGATTCCATACAAAGCCAGCAATCACAGCGGCGGCATTCTCGGCGGGATCAGCGACGGCGCACCGCTTTTCATCCGCGCCTCCTTCAAGCCGACGCCTTCCATCGCTCAGCCGCAGAGCATGCTCGGCAGAGACGGCCAGTGTCATGTGGAAAGCATTCACGGCAGACATGACCCGATCATCGTAGCGAGAGCCGTGCCCGTCGTGGAAGCCATGACCGCGGTCACGCTGGCCGACCAGCTGCTGCTGGCGATGGCCTCGCAGATCGGATATGTAAAAAAAATATTCGGTTAACCCGATCCTTTCGTATTTTCCGCTTTTGCGATCATCAAAAGAAAAGATAATCGTAATAGATCGTTCAAAGGAAAAACCCTTCCGCCTGACAGCATCCCGGCTGTCCCGCTGAAGGGTTTTATTTTTATCGGTATTCGTAACGGTTCCGTGTTTTGATCTTCTCAGTGCATCTCGATAAATGAATTCACTCCACTTTCGAAATCAAAATGCAGTTCGGCGTATCGATTTTGAGCGGCCGGCCTTTCATCACCAGCAGCTTTTTCTCATAGTCAATCGTGAAAAAACGGATTTCGTTTGTCTCATGGTTCAGCACGACCAGTGTGCGTTCATCCGGGAAGACATCCAGGTCCTTCGGATATTCACCGCTGATCGGCAGACAGCAGAGCATCGTCAGCAGGCCGGTCTCCTGATCGATTTCAAAGACAGCCGCTGTGTTTTCGCCCGCAATGGAGGCGTACAGATATTTTCCGCTCGGCGAAATCTTCATGCCGCAGCAGGCGTTGCCGCGCGAATCCGGATCACGCACGCAGGGCACGGTCTGTATCAGCTCGAATTCGGGTGACTTGCCTTCCCCGTCATAGCGGTAAACGCAGATCTCATTGGTCATATCACAATTGATATACGCGTATCTGCCATCCTTGCCGAAGGCGAGCAAGCGCGGACCGGAATCCAGCTTGCAGCGCAGGATGTCAAATAGCTTCAGCTTGCCGGTCTTTCCATTGACCTGATAAATTTTCACCTGGTCAATGCCATTGTCCACCGCACACAGATACTTGTCATCCGGCGTCGGGAGTACACAGGTCACATGCGGCATAAAATTACGCCCGGCGACGCTGCCCAGTCCCAGTCCCTTGTGAAAGACTCCATCCATCACTGAGCCCAGACGGCCGGTTTTATGCGTATGCACAACTGTCACCTTTCCATCGTGATAGCCGCCCACAAACAGGAACCGGCCCGTGTGATCTGCGGAAAGGTAGCAGCCGCGCATACCGTCAATGCCGACCTCGTTGATCGGGGAAAGTCCGCCGTCCGGCAGGATTTTCAGTACCTCCACGCCCTCGTCCGCGATGGAATAAAGGTACTTGCCGTTGCAGGATTTCGTCATATGGGAAGCATTGTTGACCGGGATCACCTCCCGCTCTGTCATATGTCCTGCCTCCACATCAAGGTCATAAATGTGGATGCCGATGCTGCTCCCGTGTGTATATGTGCCAACGTATGCCACGTATTTTTCCTGTTCTGCCATGTAATCTCCTCCTGCTTCGGGCAAAGCCGGACTGCAAATCTGCCCATTTTACAAACATGCCAAATGATCTCGACGAAAGACATGATTCTGCCGGTTATTCTCATCCTTATGATACGGATTGTCACTGTGCTTAGCTGCAATTATAAGATTCTTTCACGCACAGGGGCTGTATTTCCTGCCTGAAACAGTTCTCAGCCTCGAATCTCCTTCACCAGCGCAACTGCTTCCTCGGTCATGCGGCGGATCTCATCGAATTTGCCTTCCTTTACCAGCGCACCCTTGACCATCCAGCTGCCGCCGCAGGCGATGATCGCCGGGCAGGTGAGGTAGCTCTTGAGGTTGCCTGCGTTCACGCCGCCGGTCGGCATAAATTTCAGTCCCACATACGGTGCGGACAAAGCCTTCACAGTATTGACGCCGCCGAACTGCTCTGCCGGGAAGAATTTCACGACCTTCAGTCCTCTCTTCACGGCCTGTGCCACCTCGGACGGGGTCACACATCCCGGAAATACCGGAATCTGCTTTGACAGGCAGTAATCTACGATCTCCGGATCAAACCCCGGGCTCACAATGAACTTCGCTCCCGCTGCCACCGCGCGGTCCACCTGGTCGATTGTCAGCACTGTGCCGGCGCCCACCAGCATGTCCGGATACTCCTTTGCCATAATCCCAATGCTTTCTTCCGCTGCCGCCGTGCGGAAGGTCACCTCCGCGCAGGGAAGTCCGCCCTCGCAGAGAGCCTTCGCCAGAGGTGCGGCATCCGCCGCGTTTTCCAGTACAACCACCGGGACGACGCCCATTTCCTGAATCTTTACACTCATCTCTTCAGCCATTGCTTTTTCTCCTTACTTTATCTATGATTTGTAATACTGTAACATCCATGCCGCCGGTTCGAAGGAATCGATCTGATGTCTTCTGATCCGATGTCTTTTCCCCGTGATTTTACCGAACGCCGGCGGCGACCGTGCTTTTATTCTAACACATCCTGAAATGATTGCAAGCAAAAAGCACTTGAAAATTCAATGTATCATTTCCGCCTCCTCATTTTTAATTTTCTGTTGCGTACAAATTGCCGCTGATGTAAAATATCCCCAAAAAGTAAGGAGGATTTTCCATGTTTAAAGAAATCAAAACGACAGAGCTTCAGGAAAATGTATTTGACCTGATCGGCAGACAGTGGCTTCTGGTCACAGCAGGAAAGCCGGACGGCACATGCAATACCATGACTGCCTCCTGGGGCGGGATGGGTGTGATG
>JAJQFO010000177.1 GCA_021201095.1 Lachnospiraceae bacterium | reverse complement strand
GGTCGAGAAAAGCAAGGCCATGGTTTGTAAATTTCTTTGCTATGCTGACCACGAGACGAAGGTTCGCATTGATCAGCTTTTCTCTCGCTTCTTCGTCTCCTTCAGCGATTCTTTTTGCCAGCTCGATTTCTTCATCTGGAGAAAGCAAGGCAAAAGAACCGATTTCCTTCAAATACATTCTCACAGGGTCTTCTGTGCTGACTCCATCAAGAATTTCGGTATCGTCCAAAAGGTTCGTATCGTCTGTATCCTCATGAAGTACATCCTCATCTGCTTCGGAAAGCAGGAGGACAGATTCATCCATTAATTCCGTATTATTTTCCGATCTCTCATCGGTTAACTGTGTCGTTGTCTGCAGAGACTGTTCCTGCTTATCTGGCTGCATATTAGTCACCCTCGTATCCCCTTATTTCTCAAAAACATACCATTATTGTCGAACTGTGTCAATGACCGATACTGGCCGTGCGCCAAATATTATGCACGGCTGATTATTCCTGTGAAGCAATAAACCAGGCGGCTGTGCATTGCCCTTTATTTGTCTGTGGAAGAACGGGAAGTTTTGTGGTAGGATTGCATAACAAAGGAATTGGGACACAATAAAATATGTATTGAGGTTATTGTGATTTTGAAGGAAGATGGCGGAGAATGAAAAAAGGAACAAAAAGATTGTTCACAGTTGCAGCAGGTGCGGCTGTCGGTACAGCCGCTGTGAGAACCGTGCATAATACAGCGAGGAACATGGCCGACATGGCTATGAACAGGGAACTGACAGAACAGCAGACACTTTTGATGCAGACTGCCCCTGGTTCACCAAAGGAACAGGAACTGGAAAAACAGAAAGACGCAGCAGCGGAGCGGCTTCGGGATAGTGCCTGCCAGACAGTAGAAATCACTGCGCATGACGGAATTCGCCTGATCGGGCATCTTCATTTGGCTGAAAGCCCGAAAAGAACGGTTATCGCTGTGCATGGATGGAGAGCTTCATGGACAGGAAGGTTCGGCCTGATTGCGGATTTTCTCTATGAAAATGGATGCAATGTCCTGTACATTGAACAGCGGGCGCACGGAGCAAGCGGCGGCAAATATATAGGCTTCGGACTACTGGAACGATATGATGTTCTGGACTGGATCGACTGGGTGAATGAGCAGGATTTTGCCTGTTTTCCGATTTATCTCTTTGGTTTTTCCATGGGTGCAGCGACTGTATTAATGACCGCCGGTGAGAGTCTGCCGGATAACGTGCATGGGGTGATTGCGGATTCAGGGTATACCTCGCCGCGGGATGAGTGGAAATATGTAGCGGAACATAATATGCACTACAACTATAAACTGATGGAGAAGTATGTGGATAAGCTGGCTCTGGAACGGATTGGTTACCACGCGGATGAGTATACGAGCACACAGGCTATGCAGGAATGCAGGACACCGGTGCTGTTTATCCATGGGACGGCGGATACCTTTGTGCCGATTGAAATGACTTATGAGAACTATAAAGCATGTGCCGCCCCGAAGCGGCTGCTGATCGTACCGGGTGCCGGACACTGTCAGGGATATCAGCTTGAGCCGGAACGGTATGAGGAGGAGCTGCTGCGGTTCTGGCAGGAATTTGATAAGGTGGATGCTGATTCATGAAAAAGGGAAAAATCGAAATCCTGAAAGAGTGGATTACAGAACATAAATACTGCTACGCTATGCTGTACCTGGTGTTCTATCTGGTGGTGTTCTTTGCGCTCGATTTTACGATGGAGCCGAAATATATTCTGCACTGCGCGCTCGATGACCGGATTCCATTTTGCGAATATTTTATCGTATTCTATTTTGCGTGGTATCCGGCGTTCTTCCTGTCGCTCGTGTGGTATATGCTGCGCGACAAATGGGATTTTCAGCAGCTTTGGTTTATCATGTTCATTGGGATCACGTTCTGCCTGATCTGCTATGTGCTGTTCCCCAATGGATTAAATCTCCGGGAAGAAGTGCCGAACAGGAACATCTTCTGTGTACTGGTGAATCTGGTGCGTGGAGTGGATGCGCCGGTCAACGTATGTCCGTCGATCCATGTGTCCTCGTCCGTTTCCATTGCACTGGTAACTGCGAAGTCAAAGCTGTTTAAAGAACACAGAGGTCGTAGGGCTGCAATCATAGTGCTGATGATCCTGATCAGTTTTTCTACGTTATTTGTGAAGCAGCATTCGGTCATAGATGTGGTGTGCGGCGCGGCAGTCAGCCTTGTTCTGTATGTGATCGCGTATCATACGAACTGGAGAAAGCTGCTGAAAGGCAAATTAAAAGTGCTTCTTTGACTGAGAGGCACTTTTGTATGAAAAAAAACGATATTGAAAATGATTGGAATCATAATTTCAAAAACTGAGGGAGTACCTGGCGTTGTGGGGATTTCCAGAGCATTTGCGAAACGCGGTGCTGCGTGCCAATGGCACGCGTTCAGGACTGGTCGGAGCGGCAGCAGAGATTACTGCTGACCAGAAGGAGGAATTGATTTTTATGGATGGTGGAGACACGATTAGTAAGAGTGCGTTCCTTTATAGAGGATCGTGGCTGGAAATACAGTTATTCAGAAGAAGACGGCTGCGGAAGTATAGATTTTGAGTATCGCGGCCTTGCTTATCATATATATTGTCCGTGATTTGCGAAGCAAATCATGGACGTAGGCCGAGCCATTGCGCGTAAGTGCAATTTGGAATGGCGAGGCTCTCCTTGTATCTGGGAATTTGAAGATGAAGAGCGTGGTGTAGAAAC
>JAJQFO010000146.1 GCA_021201095.1 Lachnospiraceae bacterium | reverse complement strand
AAGAACGGGAAATTTGTCTGCCGGATGTATGGCGTGGAGGATAATCCGAAGGAGAGCAAGCTCTTCGGGAGAGACATTCGCAATATTTTTAAGGGATCTGAAACCGCTGTAAACGGCGAAGGCGAAGACGGAGCGGCCTGCGGCTCACTCTGGACAGCGAAGCTGTATCCGGTATGCGATACCGTGGAGGAGGCCGTGAAGGCGACGCTGGCGCTTGGACTGGCGGAGAAAGCAGGGATTGCAGATGGATCAGGGCTGGCGGACGAAATGGCTGAAACATGCCCGGCTGAGACTGGCAGGGCCAAGACCGGTATGGTTAAGACAGGAATGGCAGAAACCAGCCTGAGAGAAGTGGATGCGGCCGGGACTGATATGCCGGAAACAATCGTGGCTAAAACTGGCATGGCAGAGGCAGGGCTGGCGGAAACGGACAGGGATTTAGAAGGCACGGAATTGCTCAGCCTCAAAGACAGCTTTAACCTGGCGGACGTGACGGCGATCCTGCCGTGGCAGGAGAATCTGTACGAGCAGGTGGTAGCCGAGGCGATCCTTGAGAATATTGAGAATGGCGTTCCGGCAGAGAAGGTGGCCAAGATCTATCCGGATATCGACCGCCACACAGTGGAATATCTCCTGAACCGGGCAAAGAAGCAGGACATCGGCAAGCTGGACGAATTCAGCCGGCTGATTCGCATATACAGTTACCTCTGGAAGATAACAGACGAAAATAAGTACAGTGACCTGTGCTTCGGCACGATTTGCGATGCGACGCTGGCAGCGGCGATGGAAAGCGTACAGTTTACCGAGTACCATCTGGAACGGGATGTGGTCGTGAGCCTTCCAGTACGCGTGAATTGGGGCGGCGGCTGGAGTGACACACCTCCGTATTGCATGGAAAACGGCGGGACGGTGCTGAACGCGGCTATTTCTTTGAATGGACGCCTGCCGATTGAAGCGACAGTGAAGAGACTGGATAAGCCTGTGATCGCGCTTGCCAGCACAGATATCGGAAGCTATAAGGAATTTGACAACTTGGCACAGCTGCAGGACTGCCGGAATCCGTCCGACCCGTTTGCGCTGCACAAGGCGGCGCTGATTGCCTGCGGAGTGATACCAGCCGCGGCAGATGCGGCTGAAGCAACGGATGTTGCGGCGAAAACAGATGCGGCAGTGGAAACAGACGTTGCGGTAGAAACAGATGTTGCGGCGAAAATGGATGTTGCAGTGGAAACAGATGCGGCGGCAGAAATGGCTGCCGCAGCGAAAACGGATGTTGTAGCAAAAACAGATGCTGCAGAGGGGGCGGTTAAGGTTTCGTCTGTGGCCGAATTGTGCGAGAAGCTTGGCGGCGGCATGTATATGAATACACGGGTGATTGACATTCCAAAGGGCAGCGGACTCGGTACCAGCTCGATTCTTGCCGGAGCCTGCGTAAAAGCGCTGCTGCAGGCGATGGGGCAAGAGCCGACAGATGAGGAAGTGTTTGAGCGGGTGCTCTGCATGGAGCAGCTTATGTCCACAGGCGGCGGCTGGCAGGATCAGGTCGGCGGCATCGTGCCGGGCATCAAGATGGTCACCACAAGACCGGGGCTTTCCCAGAAGATTACCTGTACGCCGCTTGCCATCAGCGAAGAGACGATAGCTGAGCTGAACGATCGGTTTGCTCTCATTTACACAGGGCAGAGGCGTCTGGCACGAAATTTGCTTCGCGATGTAGTCGGGAAGTATGTCTGCAACGATGAGACGTCGATTAAAGCACACGACGCCATTCAGCGGCTGGCTGTTCTGATGCGCTACGAGCTGGAAAAGGATAATGTGGACGGATTCGCGCAGCTCCTGACGGAGCATTGGCAGGAGAGCCAGCGCATTGACGCGGGCAGCACGAACACCTGCATAGACCAGATTTTCACAGTGATAGACGACCTGGTGGATGGCAAGATGATCTGCGGAGCCGGTGGAGGCGGATTTCTGCAGGTAGTTCTGAAAAAAGGAATCACCAGAAATGATCTGCGGGAGCGGCTGAACGAGGTCTTCCAGGACAGCGGAGTGGATGTCTGGGAGTGTGCTTTTGTGTAAGAGAGCAGCAGATGCGAACGAATAGATAACAATTAGAAAACCACTGGATATATTAAAACCCGGTGGCAAATACATGCCGACAATGAGAACATAATTCTTGACGAGTTTGCGCACCATATGCTATCCTGTTTTCCGGGGCGGTGCTGATGCCGGACAGAAATTTCCGGGATATTGTCCGGGGTTTTAGTTTGAAAGAGAGGAATGGGCGCTTTTATGTTATTTGGTTTTCTTAGAATTATTGTCGGACTGGTTATTATGGCTGTATTTTTTCTTCTGATAGCTTCGGGCAAGCAGGGGATTGCCTGTTTATTAGGGGCAATTTCTGTTTCTCTATTTCAAGCGTTTCTGGGGGAAGAAGGTACGATTGCTTTTTGGGGAGTTGGAAGTAATCGCACGATGATTCTTGTGGCGTTGTTTGCCGGAGGTCTGTTTTTTCTGTTTATGGATCTTAGGTTTGTAAGTGGATATATAGCTGGATTATGCGCACCTGTTATTGGTATCCTTACCATGGGAATTATCAGCCCTGAGAATGTGGACGGCATGCTGAGAGCCGCTTTTGTTCCGATGATGATTGTGGCCGTTTTTCCGCTGCTGTTTTTGGGAATTTTATTTGGCGGCAATGATTAATCCTGTACTTCCAGAAAAATTATTACTCAAATAGCCATTTTTCGCTGTTTTC